>DJYX01000264.1:6464-15551 GCA_002450295.1 Deltaproteobacteria bacterium UBA6967 | reverse complement strand
GTGAGGGCCTAGATCAAACACCGGGTTGGTTCTATACCCTGGTGGTCCATGCCGCGGCCTTGTTCGATGCTCCCGCTTTTCGTAATTGTATCGTCAACGGACTGATTTTAGCGGAAGACGGCAAGAAGATGAGCAAGCGCCTCAAAAATTATCCTGATCCAGTTGAAATGTTGGATCGGTATGGCGCTGACGCCATCAGGCTATACATGCTTAACTCTGTTGCGGTTCAAGGAGAGTCTTTGCGATTTTCGGAGCAAGGCTTAGTTGAAGTAACTCGCTCCGTACTCTTGCCTTTGTGGAATTCGCTATCGTTCCTTTCAACCTATGCAGAAATAGATGGTTGGGAACCGACGGAAGCAAATCTAGCTGTAGAAAAAACGAATCCGTTGGATCGTTGGATTATGAGTTGTTTGCAAGGGCTCATTGCTGAGGTTCACTCTGCAATGGATCTTTATGAGTTGAACAGAGCTTCTGCTCCCTTTGTTCACTTCATCGACCTCCTCACAAACTGGTATTTGAGACGTAGCCGACGTCGCTTTTGGAAAGATGGTAGGGGTCAAGATAAGATGTCTGCCTATGCTACGCTGTTCTTGGTGTTGAGAGATCTTTCGAAAATTATCGCGTGCTTCGTTCCTTATGTTGCAGAAGGAATCTATGAATCACTTCGAAGGGAAGGGGACCCAATTAGTGTACATCTGGACTACTTCCCAGCAGTAGATGACAAATCGAGGGATACAGAGTTGGAGACAAGAATGGATCTTGTCCTAGCCGCAGTTAACATGGGACGTGCTCTTCGTTCCAAGCATCAGTTGAAAACTCGCCAACCCCTTCAGAGATTATTTTTGATAACACGTGATCCAGAGGCACAGAGAATCTTGAATGAACTGGATGCACTGCTGCTGGATGAACTAAACATCAAAGAATTAGTCCTCACCGAAAATGAGGAGGATTTAGTGGGATTGAGCGCACAGGCAAATTTTAGAGTTTTAGGGAAGCGTTTGGGCAAGCGCATGAAGGAGGTCGCTAATCAAATCAAGACTCTTGACTTGGAAAACATCAGAAGATTGCAGGATGGAGGAAGTGTCACCTTACAACATACTGACGGAGAGGTTACGCTGACACTTGAAGATGTCCTTATTCAACGTTCACAGAGGGAAGGTCTGTTGGTAGAGTCTTCTGGTAGTGTAACTATCGCACTTGACACTCAATTGAATGAATCCCTCATCAAAGAGGGTCTTGCGAGAGAATTTGTGAACAAAGTTCAGCATATGCGCAAGGAACAAGACCTCGCGGTCATGGACCGCATCGTAATTAGGTACAAGTCCTCAGATATTGTTGGCAAAGCGATCGATGTTTACCGGGATTTTGTTTGCACCGAAACCCTTTGTGAGAAACTACTGCTTGAGGACAACCCCGGTAGTGAGTGGGACATCAATGGTGAGATCTGCACGATTGAATTACAAAGAATAAATCCTTCTCCTTGAGGTGACATGAAAAGATTGTTGATGTGCTTTCTGATTGGCTTTCTTTTGGGATGTGCGGCTGAACATGAATCAATCGGAAAACTCTCAAGCGAGAGACAAAGCCGTGCTGCAAAGTACACTGAATCTGAAACCCAAAATGTACTTGTTTTCAATGAAAGCTCAGCGATAGTTTCTGAGCCTGAAGGAAGCTGGGATCTCAGAGTTAGTTCCTTCGAACCTGTCCAAGCCATTTATGTTGACAAGATCCCAATGACTCTAGCAGGAGGATCTTATGATTTTCTCTTTAAGATACCCTACGCACTGAATTCTGAGGAGAAGAGTTTTACGGTTGAGGTGTATACAACGGAGGGAGTGATTAAGCGCGAAGTACTGTTGAAACAGAAGGCATCCTAACCAAACTGAAACACATGTATTAAGCGATCTCTAGTGGAGGAATTTCTTCTTCAGGATCAGCTTGCTGTACCTTCTCAAACCATTCACTGAGCTGTTCTGCGTGACTGTCTAGACGAAATTTACGACAACAATCAAGCATTTGCACAAAAACTTTGTGCTGCGGCAACAAAATGATTGATTGCTGATATTCCTGAATTGCTGCGGCCCCCTGTCGTTTCCCCTCGAGCATCATCGCTCTTTCCAAATGCTGATTGGCAATTGCCAGGCGATCTTTTTGCTTCTGCAAGGCAAGCTCTCTCTCGAACTCACGAATTGTTTTTGGATTCCCGAGCCCCTTGGCGACTTCCAAAGCTTCTTCCAAGACTTCCTCGTCTGCTTCAACGCTGATTACAAGTTGATATCCCAGCACCGATTCTTGCCAGTTATTCTTATCAGCCGCAATTCGTGCCAACGCCAGCCATTCTTGGCGGATAGTTTTCATCCCATCTAATGCTTGCCGATTTTTCGGATCCTTCAGTAGAACTTCACGAAAACAACTCTGAGCTGTATTCCATTCTTTGAACTCTAGAGATAAGGTCCCCAACTGTAAAAGTTGTTCTGGCTTCGTCATATCCAGTCTTAGATCATGCAGCAACTCCCAAGCTTTGCGTCGGTTTTTTCTAAGTAAATTTTTGGCTTCTTCGAACAATCCTGAAACTTCGTATTTTCCTTGGGACCGCCGCAGCATTTCGAAGCCAATGAAGAGATAGCGTCGTGACAACTGAATATTATTAGCTCGGCGATAGGCTAACCCTAAATTGATCAGGGTATAGCGATGATTTGGCACTTTTGCCAGTAAGGCGATGAGCTTTTCAACAGCAATTTTTGGTTGCTTCAGGGCTAATGAACAAAATAAAAAGCAACGTAGGTTTGCATCAAGAGGGTTTCGCTGCACAGCCCATTCAAAAACTTTAAAGGAGACAGCTTGATTTTGAGATAGTAGTTGATAGCCAAGCGCACAGATCAGTTTGAAAGGTTCTTCTTTGTCTTGGGGTGATTGGGCTTCATTCCATGCTAATTTTAATTTTGAGAAAAGCTGACCGGGTTCTTTTGGAGTTTTTAGTCGTTTTGGTTCGGGTTGGTCAAATGTTTTCGGTTCTGGTTCCAGTTTGGCAGCTTCTTCTGCGGCTTCTTTTGCGGCTTCCCACGCTGCATATTTTTCATTAAATTCCATGTCGATCAGTTGGGCTAGCTCATCCTCAAACGGGGGCAGGACAAAGCTGGTTCTGACCTCAAAGACACTGATTGAAAGCTTCGCATTGTCATCATACTGATAGCTGTGGGCCAGTGTTGCCGCAAGATTGTAAGAGGCCCATTCGTAGTCTGGATTTACCTTCAGCGCATGTTTATAGTAGTTCTCTGCTTTTCTTGGCTGAGAGTGGCGACGACATAAATTCCCTAAAAAATTAGCTAATTCCGGATTGTTGGGAAATGAAACCAGTAAGCTCTGACCAAGAGATAAAAGGTCCAAGCCTCCTGCAGATTCTGCATCCTCAAATTGTCTCTTAACAATTGGTATCGATTTCTGAGCATTAATCTGGAGAGCCTTATTGTACTCAACAGAGGCACGATCATAAAAACGGCTGTCCAATAGCTGTTTGGCCTTTTTGAGATGCACCTGATAGCCCTCATCCTTTGTCCCGCCTTCTTTGAAAATCTTCTTCAAAAATTCCATAAATACCTGTGGGGTTCTTTACTCGATCAAGATTCGGTCAATCTGTTACTTTTGGAATGAACAGGGACTAGCATTCAGGGTCTATCACATTTTTAAAACAGTGGTTTGAGCTCATCAATCATTTTTGAATCCCCATTGTCCCATTCAAGTAGTGTATGACGAGTTTTGCCTTCTTCAAACTCCAAGATCAAATATGGAGTGCTCGTCGCTATCACAAAACGAAATCGACTTTTTTCCGCAGGAAGTAGGGCTCGAACTGTCCATGATGCAGGATAAAGGTCCACTTGAAGTGCTTCTTGGGCACCCCATGGAGCTGAATAATTTCGTTTCTTGATGGGCTCTGCAATCATTTCCAATTGGCTCAGAGATTGAGGCAGTCCTTGCTCTTCCAATTCCAAAGCTAACATCGACGCATAAATGGGGAATTTAACTTCCCTATCCTTCAAGAGCTCAGGCATGAGCAATCGCATGTGCAACATTATCAACTCCAGAGGGACCGTGCCCTTCTCAAGTTGTTGCTTAAAATTCCGAATTTCGCCTGCTCTATTGAGGACAGACTCTGAAGTTGACCCCCGGTAAGTCGTTGAGACCTGATAAACATCTCTCAGGTCTTCTTCAGTGTATTCTTCAATCTCACCATTGTCTGTGAAAATTAGCTGTTTGCGAGTAAAGACTCCCCCGTCAGGTTTAGTGTTGGCATTTTGCTCGACCCATTGTTGTTCCTCATTTTGGTAAATTTGGAGGAAATTACTGTAACCTGTTACCTCTTTGCGATCTAAGTTCCAATGTTCGTAGCGTAGAGTGGATCCCTCTTGAAGCAGTGAAAGGTAATTATTCGCTAGTAAATCCTGAGAAAAAAGACTGTAAAAGATAAAAGACAAAATGATAAAACAAAATTGTTTTATCTGACAAACTGATTGACTATTCCGACAAACCATCTAAACCTTTCAAAATGATTTATATTTCCAATTCCTTACTCTACTCGAAGTCCCAGAAATCAAGTGGGACAATCAGAGGGCAAACTATGGCGGTTTATGGCTACATTCGAATTAACTATCAACGCACTCAGCCTAAAGGTTTTACCCTTGAAGAGCAGGAGTCACAAATCAGACACTTTGCAGCCGCTAGAAATCTTACGCTTAAGAGAATAATCCAAGATGAAGCCGAAACCAGTGCAACTCTTGATTTATCAGGTCTTGCTGAAGTTTTGCAACTTGCTGAATCAGGCGAAATTACAACTTTGATTGTTCCTCGATTGGATCGGTTGGTGCGAGTACTTCATCTTCATCAGCAAGTTTTACAGAAATTGTGTCATGAAAGTGGTGTCAATCTAATCTCGATTGAGGAAAACGTTGAGACAGCCACAGCCTGTGGACAACGCATTCTAAACATCATCGGCATTTTGTCGAAGTGGGAATCACGCAGGATTTCTGATAGAACTCGCGAATTGATCGAGAGAAAGCGTCGCATTGGAGAGCGTGTAGGCCATGCACCCTACGGCTTTGTTTATCAGAATAAAAAATTGATCCCAGCCGAGGAGGAAGTGGAAATTGTTAAATTGATTCGTCAAAAAAGAGAGATGGAGCAACTCAGTTACAGCAAAATTGCAAAATATTTAAACCAGAATCTCATTCCCGCAAAACGCGGTGGTAACTGGTATACGGAAACTGTGAAAACGGTTTGCACGAATCCTGTTTATGGAGAGCCAATCCGGATTAGAGGCCGGATGCGCCGTCCTGACTAGTTGTTGCCTTTTCCCTACGTCTAATCAAATATCCCAAAGCCAGCATACTGAGGATAATATAGACCCACACTAACCACCCTGATTTCTCACGATACCAAGAATTATAAGTGGCTAAATCAATTACCGCATCTAAATATCCTTCCTCGAAGAGTTCCATCCTCTTGGTAAGAGCTTGACCTGTAGCATCCCAGTACGAACTGTAGCCGCTATTTGTAGCAAAAACCACTGGCACACGGTTCTCAAGACTTCTCCAACGCGTAATCATTTCCAGATAGTCGGCGGCATTGGATTTTCCAAACCAAGCTAAGTTTCCACTCAACACAATCAGGTTGGCCCCATTCAGGACCATTTGCTGAATAATCTCTGGTGAGAATCCGTCGAAACAAATAGGCGCCGAAATCTTGGCATCCCCAATTGGCATCGCTGTGAATTCCTGGCCAGCCTCAAATTCTGAGATGTTAGGTATCATCTCTCTCAACCAAGCAGCCCAACTTGGAAACAAACTTGAACCTGGAATACTCTCCCCAAATGGGATTAAAAAGATCTTGTTGTAGCGTCCGGCAACCTCTCCTTCAGGGTCAACCAAAACGGAAATTCCAAAAAATCGGTAATTACCATCTACCTGCATTTCCCAGTCCACAGTACTGAGCAGAATATGTACCCGTTTTTCTTTGGCAAAATTTGAGACCAGCTCTTTAGCAGAGGCATCTTTAAAAATTGGGGCTGGGAAGGTAGATTCTGGCCAAACAAGTATTCTTGGTAAATCTTTTTCTTCTCGATGGGTTTTCGCTAGGGCCTTTCTCGAATCATCCAACAAAGAATCAATATTCCGAAGGCGTTCCGAGTAAGCTAGATCAGGATTAGAAGCCAGTTGTGCTAAGGAGAAATTGGGTTGTAAAGAGACTACCTCAATCTGCGATTCTGACTTGAAATCCTGCAACTCTACTAAACGCCACCAGCCATAGGTTCCAGCTAGCAAATGCACTGTTATCAATAGTACTGTTGCGAACTTGACGCTGAACCACGCATAGTTTTGTTGCTTTAGGCAACGCCAGGCCAAGATGAATGTAAGATTACAGCCGACACTCAATAAGCTAAGTCCTGAAGAACCAATGATATCAGCGAACTGCTCAATATATGGGACTTTGTAGTAAGTGAATCCACCAAGACTCCATTCGAACAGGCGAGGATAATGAGGTTCTAGAATCAGAATCCAAAGAATACGTACAGGCAGGTCCGCCCAGGAATGTTTAGGTAGAAATGGAAGCAAGCAGCCAAAATAGAAGAAGAAAATCAGACCAACCTCAAGGCCATATCCAATAGCCGTGACTAAGACAGCTAACGGTAGCGGCAGATGACCATACACGTGGGCGCTGTTGGTGATGCAATAGCCCCCAATCACGGCACTGATAGACCCCGCAACGAGACTGTAACCAAGAATATTGAAAAATGATTTGCGCCTCTTTTGGGGAATTGAGAGGATTTCTTCATACAAAATTAACAATGGCACCAAGGAAACTAGCCCCAGTAATGGCAATCCGAACCCTGGGGTACTGAAACCAAACATTATCCCACTGCTCGCGGCCACAAAAAGTCTACGCCAACGATTGCAGAATGCCCTCCTAGTCCAATGAGAATTAGTCATGATCAATCTTACGCCGCATTCTATTGATCACCCGATCTTGGTTGATGACGAGGAATACTATCAATTGGTGTATCGGAAGGAGAAAGGCTGGAGCCACTGTGAGAGCCGAAAAGAATGCTTGGCGAAGCTTCACTATCTTCGGGATGGATTTGCTCTTGGCAAGATCGATGAAAATTCTTTTAGAGAAAGAGAAGCAAAATTAGTGCTGACGTGGTGGATGCAAGGGCTTTGAAACATTACCTCATTGATTCGCTTAACAAATCTCATTCTGTGCTGGAGCACCCTATTTTACAACCTAGATGATCATAGTTTATTCAGGAAATAAATGAAGTATTGCAGTACCCGCGGAGGAGTGAGTGAGCTAAATTTTGATGATGCAGTCATGATGGGCCTTGCTGAAGATGGAGGTCTATTAATTCCCCAAGAGTTGCCAAGTATTAAAGAGAAGCTTCAAGATTGGCGTTCCTTGACATACCAAGATCTTTGTCTTGAAGTACTTGATTTGTTTGTGGGGGAGTCTGTTGACAGATCAGAATTAAAAGCAATGATTCAACAGTGCTACAGAAGTTTTCGAACATCAAGCATCACCCCAGTTGTTCAAGTATCTTCAATACATGTACTAGAATTATTCCATGGTCCCACTTACGCTTTTAAGGACGTGGCTCTTCAGTTGTTGGGGAACCTTTTTGAGTGCCTCCTGAACAGAAGGGGTGAACGGTTACGAATTCTAGGGGCAACTTCAGGAGATACTGGTAGCGCTGCCATTCATGGTGTGCGACACCGTAAGAATCTCGAAATCTTTATGTTGCATCCTTTTGGCCGAGTCAGCCCCATACAAGAACTGCAGATGGTTACAGTGACAGATGAAAATGTACACAACCTTGCTGTGGATGGAACCTTTGACGATGCTCAAAATATTGTCAAAGCTCTTTTCAACGATGTGGAATTTAAAAAAACTCAGCGATTGGGGGCTGTCAATTCAATCAATTGGGCTAGAGTTCTCGCCCAAATTGTCTATTACATATATGCCCACTGTCGTGTGGCGCCAAGTGCTGAAAGTCCAGTTGTTTTCTCAGTACCCACCGGAAATTTCGGAAATGTACTGGCAGGATATTATGCTCAGCAAATGGGGCTACCTGTTGAGAAACTAATTGTAGCCACTAATTCAAATGATATCCTCCATCGTCTGTTCATTAAGGGTGAATACTATCAAGAAGGCGTTCAAGAAACGCTTAGCCCCTCAATGGATATCCAAATTTCAAGTAACTTGGAACGCTACCTCTACGACTTGTGTGATAAAGACCCTAAAATTTTACGAAGTTGGATGATGGAATTTCAGGCTTCGGGGAAATTAACTCTCACTGGAAACCACCTAAAGAAGGCTCAAGCTCAGTTCGAGTCGGTTCGTGTGGATGATGAAGAGACTGTGGCAACCATCCAAGAGGTGCATTCAAAGCATGGTTACCTGTTAGATCCACATTCTGCGGTTGGGTATGCAGCAGCGCAGAAAATTTCATCGTCCAGTCCTGTGATCAGCTTGGCATGTGCACACCCCGCAAAGTTTGCTGGCGCTATCGAACGAGCCACGGGCAATCCTCCTCCAGAGCCCTCTGAATTGGCCAGTCTGCGCAACAGGGATACAAGATGTCATCGTTTGCCAGCAACTTCTGAGGCAGTCCGGGACTTCCTGGAAAAGACAGTTCCTAAGTATGACTGATTCAATTTCTTACTCCCAGTTTCGCAAAGACCCACGAGCGTTCTGGACCATTCGACTCAGCCGAAATCTGCAATATCAACTCTTCAAATTCGGTTTGTGGTTGGGCGATCGACTCACGCTAAGTCAACTGCAAAAGATTGGTCGTGGTATTGGTAATCTTTCTTATTGGCTACTTCCCAAGGAGAGAGGAATCGCAAAAGTCCAACTGGGACGTGTCTTTCCAGATATCTCTGAATCCATTCGTTCCCAATGGGCGCATGAATGTTTCAAGCACTTTGGGATGCTACTAATGGAATTCTTTGCCCTGAACCACTTGATGAAAAACCATCAAGAGCACGTGATCGTGGAAGGCTATCCAATTGTTGAGCAGGCGTTAGCAAAAGGGAAAGG
>DJYX01000264.1:0-6065 GCA_002450295.1 Deltaproteobacteria bacterium UBA6967 | reverse complement strand
GCTGCCTTGGTGACAACGAACGTTCCAGATGAACGTCTGAATGAGTTGATCCGACAGCATCGGCAGAGGGGTAATCTGGAGTTGATTCCAAGGGGCGACCCAAAGACGATGCGTAAAATTCTTAACTGTTTCAAACGAAATGGAATTTTGTTTCTAGCTGTAGATCAAGACACAAATGTTCCAAGTATCTGGGCACCTTTTTTTGGAATGTTGGCCAAGACACCAGTAAGTGTTGCTCGGTTTGCCATGAAAACTGGAGCTCCGGTATTAGGATTTACGACATTGCGGCAACCTGATGGTAGTTTTGAAGTAAAGATTTATGACTGGGGTAGCTTTCATTCTGAATCCAAAGTCCTAGAGGAAGATCTTTACAGAATTACTCGTTGGATCAATCAAAGGATTGAGGAATTAATCCGTATCGATCCACCTCAATGGGCCTGGTTCCATCGTCGCTGGCGCCATCAAGCCTCCGCAGAAGACGAGGCTTTTTCTCTGATGATGGAACAAAAGCTTGGAGGAGGATTGAAATAACGATGGCGTTTGTAGTCTCGAGGCAACGAAAAATATTTTACGATCTTGATGGTGAACGAGGACCATACCTTTTGCTCTATCCTTCGCTTTGGATGGATCTACAATCTTGGGAAGAAGCAGGATACCTTGATGTGTTGCAACAAGAGTATCGGGTTTTGAGAATGGATCCGCTTGGACAGGGGAGAAGTGATGATTCTGATGACATCTCCGATTATCTGCCAGCAGCACGGTTGCAAGATCTCTGTTGCCTGTTGACTGCTCTTGAATTGGATAACGTCCACTTTCTTGGAATCGGTGAGGGTGCACGTATTGGCTATTTGCTCTCAGCGTGGGAACCGAATCGTCTTCGTTCAATGGCGGTTCTGGATGGACACCCATACGTTCCTGAGGAATATGAAAAGAAGACTTGGCAACAGCATGTAGACTGGGTCAAAGCGCAAGATTGGGAGAAGCTTCGCCAGGAACCTGGTTTGAAAGAATTATCAGATCTTCAATGGGATAGAATGCAAAAAGTAAAAAGCAGCAATCGAATTGCTGCTCTGCAAGCAGAAATGCAATGGCCAGGAGTGGACCAAGAACTACCTCCTTCCCCAAGTGCTCCCGGTATGCTCTTCACCAGTACCCGAGAATCCAGCTTCATGAAGATGCGTGAGGCAGGAAGAAATTGTGCTTACTGGCGATATCATATTTTTCCCCAACTTGAATATCGTGAGGGACTTCTTGATTCAGAGATTTTGCTTCCAGCCTACTTGGATTTTGTCAGGCGACAACGTTGGGTGCCAAGGAATTATGAGGGAGGCTACCTTTGATCCAATTGGTGTTGACGCTCTGTCTGCTAACTACCTTTAGCTTCGCAGCTCTAGCTCAGGATGCGGTGGCTACTCTCTATTCATCAACAGGTGTAGTTGAGGTCACTCTATCCAAAAGTATGCGAACGACTCAGGGACGCGAAGGGTTTTTGCTTTACGAAAGAGATCTAGTCCGTACAGGAGTAGATGGGAAAGCAACGATTCTATTTCGTGATGGCTAAGAGATTCGATTGTTTGAAAACACAGAATTTCAAATTCAAGAAGCTTCTGAACAAGGAGCGGGAGAGCGTACCTTCCGAAGAAAACTATTGCTAAGATTTGGAGCATTCTTGAGCAATTTTTTTGGCAAGAGTGATTATACAGTCATAGAAACTCCTCATTTTCAATTAAAACCCGAAGGAACTTCCTTTCATGTGCAAGTGTCACAAGAGCAAGGATCGGTGGCTCTTTTCTCAGGGAAGTTATTCGTTCAAAACGTTCGAGGAAAAGCACTACTTGAGCCGGGAGAAGCGGTCCTTGGTGTAAACCGAGGTGATACACTCACTAACCGAATTGAAAAGTTGAATCAACAACTTCAGCTTCAGGCTGAGCCAAGCGAACTCGTAAGTCAGCGCAGCCCACAAAAGCTACTGCTTCGGATTCAAGCACGTGGTCGAGAAGGGGAAGGAATTGGCGCTGGGTTACCACTTCGAATTTTTACGGATGGTGCAGGAGTTCGTTTTCCTGAAGGGGTGACCTTGGATGAGGCAGGAAAGGCAGAGGTCGAAGTTCAATTACTTGCCCCAGATCGACTGTATCAAAAGGGGCTTTTACGTTTTACCGTCATGGTCGATGATCCTCTTGGTCTAAAAATCTCAGGAACTGAGATTGAACTTCGTAAGCCTGGTGCTGTCAAACGCTTAGAGATTGATACAGATACCGGTCAAATTCTGCCGAGGAAATGACCTTGTGGTTTTTGCTCTGGACTTTAGGCGCTTTGAGTCTTGGTTGGTTAGCTGAGCGCTGCTGGTGCCAAATACTTCAAGAGGCTGAAATCCCACAGCCATCTCAGCGTTGTTCGTTGTGTCTCGAAATGCATACAGGCTGGCGTAAGTCGCTGCTTTTCAATGCCTTGAAAAACAAGGGAAGGTGTCTGAAATGCGGGGCAAGTTCTCCATGGTTAGCTTGGGGGTTCCCACTCGGAATTTGGCTAGGATTTTGGCCTGACAGACCGCAAGAACCTTGGCAACTTTGTCAGGAATTGCTACTTCTCTGGTCTTTGCTGCTCATCGCAGCAATTGACTGGCATACGATGTGGATTGATTATCGCATTGTCACCCTAACAATATCCCTACATTTTACGATTTTGTTATTGAATGAACCAGGTTCAGTTCGCGGAGCAGTTTATGGCGCTCTACTTGGCGCAGGTGGATTGTATTTGTTAGGGGTTCTGTATGAGGCCCTTCGAGGTAGAGCCGGGCTTGGAGATGGTGATCCTGCGGTCATGGCTTTGATTGGGGCTTGGACTGGTCCGGAGGGGCTTGTTCTTGTTATCTTTGTGGCAGCAATCAGTGGATCGCTATTTGGTGGTTTATGGCTTCTTAAGAATCGACAGAATTGGCGAGAAACCCCAGTCCCATTTGCTCCGTTTTTGTGCCTGGGAGGACTAGTAGTGCATTGGACATATCCAGAGATTCTCGAACAATGGCCTCTGTATCAAATTTTCTGAGTTTAGACAAAAGATGAGCTGATGAAGGCTAGATTTCAAACCATCTGCTGGTTGATCACTTCGATACTGATGCTTTTTCCAATGAGTATGAACGCTCAGGAAGAACCAATGAGTATCTCTGGGGTAGAACTGCTACGCAAAGGTGAGCAGGTCAGCATCACTCTGCAAACCAGTGGCAAGCCGATCTATGAGCTTAATGAAAATCTCAAAGCCCGCACCTTGGTTGTCAAATTCCGCAACACTAAGGCAGCTTTTGCGGATGGACGACGTGATCGATTGTTCAATGATCCGCAGGTTGAAGGAATAAGGTTTTTGGATATGGAGCCCGACACCTGGGCCCAATTCAAGCTTCGTAAGGATGATTTAATTTTTGACATGGTACCAGGCAGTAATCCTGGGCAATTGGTCTTCCGATTCCGTCCGCTAATTCAACTACCTCCTGTTACACTCCCGCCAGATCCCGAGCCAGCAACTATTGCCTTGGAAGCTTTGGATTACGACGACAGCAATCCAGACTTTACGAGTCTGACCTTCTCATTCACGGGTCCTCCTCGCTTGTTTGTTCTGGAAAACCCTCAGGATCGAACGGTACGCTTACGGTTTGCGGATACAGCCCCGGCTGATTCATTTACGCTGACACCCTATGAAGATGGTCGTGTGCGGGTTGATGAATTGACAACTGATCCTAATCAGGTGTTTGTCACGTTAGGTCAGATTGCGTCAGATTTCAGGCTGGAAAAAGATGAGCTATCAGATCCCGCCCGTTGGGTGATTCGAATCTATGGTCAACCCATTTTTCAAGACATTGCCATTGAGGAGGAGGATTCTTCATTAACACCAGATGAAGCTGCCAAGTTAGATCGAGAAAAACGTGTTCGTAACGCAGAGATTAGAGCCGCTTACCAGCAAGGTGAAAATCATTTCCGCAAAAGCGAATACGACCTGGCCATCGAGCAGTTTCAGAAGGCTTATGCATCAGGAAAAAATGGCGTTGGTGAATTTGAGGATGAATGGAATCCATTAGCCATCCAGTCTTTATTCAGGATTGCCGATACCAAGTACACCCAATTGGAAAGACGACGAGGAAGGAACTATCATCAAGCGATTGATGATTACACAACAGCAATCAGGGTGGCGAATACAACAGAAATAGCCAAAGACTTGATTCCGCATGCCCAGTTCCGAATCGGTCGAAGTTATCAGCAGATGCGCTTTAGCCAAGAGGCGAATACGAGCTACGAACTCCTGAGAAGAGATTTTCCCTCCTCCTACGAAGCACAGGAATCCTCATTTTGGCAAGCATTAAATCAGATCGCCCGACGAGAATGGGGTCAGGCGATTTTGCAGTTTGAGGAATACCTCAAGGCGATGCCAAATCCAAAGTTCATCCATATCGCCTACTACAAGATTGCGCAGGCGTACTACCAACAACAAAAATTCCCTGAAGCTAGAGACTTTTTTGATAGAGCCCGAGCACTAGACAGTCGCTATGTTCAGGAAGACCCAATGTTGCTCTTCCACATGGGAGAAACCTACTACGAAAATGCAGACTACGATGTGGCGAGAGAAATTTTCCAACTGTTGCTGGATCGCTATCCTGACG
This sequence comes from Deltaproteobacteria bacterium UBA6967, assembly GCA_002450295.1. Classification (GTDB taxonomy): domain Bacteria; phylum SAR324; class SAR324; order SAR324; family NAC60-12; genus JCVI-SCAAA005. The sequence goes on along the minus strand of DJYX01000264.1, from coordinate 1,414 downwards.
CAGATTTCTCTAAATTTGTCGCACTGCGGTTAGGGGATTTTCTGAGGGATGAGGGTAAGGAAGATGAGGCGATTGCTGCCTATAGCAATGCCATTCGCAGCTACTCCTTGGAGATAGCCCTGATGGGCAAGCTTCGTATTGCCAACATCCAGGCGGAGCGACCCTACTCCGATGAATATCGCCAAGCGCTGAGAACCTATGATGAGATCATCACGCTTTATCCGGATTCTCCACAGGTTGAGGAAGCGAAATTGCGCAAGGGGTTGACGCTCACACTCTACGGAGCGTATCGGGAGGCGATTGCTGCGCTGGAAGGCTTCATGGAGGAATATCCTCAGAGTGTCTACGTTCGACGCAACATCATTCAGGAGAATATCGACGAGAACCTGAAGGGGCTAGTCGATCGTGCATACCAGCGCCAGGATGATCTGGGTGTCGTCACGATTTACCGGGATTACCAGGCCAAGTATCTCCTCAACTTTCGATTTGACACGACACTTTTTCAGGTTGCCCACGCACATCAGAAATTAGGCTTCCATAATGAAGCAATGGACCTCTATCGGTTTCTGGAAAGTCGTGTAGAGGGACCTATGCTAGAACTATTGCAATTGCAGGCCGCTGAGACCTTAATTCAAGCAGATGATTTTCAGCAGGCTCGAGATCAGCTAGCCCGATTCCTTCAGCGTTATCCAGATAGTGTTTACGATGCAGACGTTCGTAAGAAGCTGGCAGATGTTTACAAGCAAGCCAAGGAATTTGAAAGCGCAGCCCTTGTTTATGAGCAAGCGATTGAGAAGTATGAACAGGACACGGATCTGCTTCGAGCTGAGGTAGTGCCAGAACTCTATTATGAACTTGGCTTAATGTATGAAGAGATGGGGCGTTATACAGAGGCTGCGGAGTCTTTCCAGAAATCCATCGCCACATACAATCATCCACTCATTGAACCGGATGTCCCAAATTATGTTGTGCAAAGTCATTTCCGCGCGGCAGAGATGCTTTATAAAGTCCGAAACGATGAACGAGCTCTTGCTCAATACGAGCAGGCGATTGCGACCTATACCAATTGGCCTGATGAGCGGGTGGAAGAACAGATCAATTGGGCTCGATACCAAACAGGTGTGCTACATAAGGACATGGGACAACTCCAACAAGCCTTGGAAATTTTCGGTGATTTGATGGAAAAAACTCCAGCCTCCCCCGCTTTGTGGCAACAGTTGTCCAGTGAACAACATCAGGCATTGAGTCGTCAGTTAGCATATGAAAACTACCTCAATGACTAAAAATTCCTTGAAACTCAAACATAGAGACCTTAAGGTTAAAGGCTTACTTTCTGGGGTGTAGCCAAGTGGTAAGGCAGCGGGTTTTGATCCCGCCATGCGCAGGTTCGATCCCTGCCACCCCAACCATCCTT
>DJYX01000258.1 GCA_002450295.1 Deltaproteobacteria bacterium UBA6967 | reverse complement strand
GGAGGTGAACGCGAAGTCGAGTTCACAGTTATCTAAGCAGGCGGAGGAGTTGTTGGCGGTGGTGCATCAGTTTCGTTTGTGGGAGGAGGAAGCGGAAAAAGAAAGGGAAAGTCCAACTGCCTTGCCTGAACCTGAAGAATTAAAAGCTATGGAAACAGCAACGGTAAACTAGACCTTCCTGAGCGGCAACACCGCTAATCGACCCGACCCATTGAAAACCCTCGAGTGAGATGACGACGTACCAGGATGACAATCAGAATTCCTGGAATCAACGTCAAGACGCCGGCTGCTGAGAGAATCGGCACGTTTGCAGTAAAAACACTGGACACCCGCGACATGATTGCTCCAATTGGCTTGACGTCAATAGTTGTCAGCGCATTGGAGAGAATGACTTCGGTCCAGGAAAACAAGAAGCAGAAGAAGGCAGCGACAGCAATTCCTGGGGCGATTTCAGGCAGTAGAATCTTTCGAAAATAGGTGGCTAGATTGTAGCCATCAATACGCGCCAATTCATCCAATTCGGCCGGTACAGAGGAGATGAATCCTTCGAGAATCCAGATTGCAATCGGTAAGTTGAAGAAACAGTGGGCTAGTGCCACTGCGATGTAGGTGTCGATAAGATTGAGATCAGAAAAAATCTGGACGATTGGAATCAGTAGGATTGCCGGGGACATCATCCGGAAGGCAAGCAGGCTAAAGAAGAGAGAACGACTACCAAAGAAATGGTAGCGAGAGAAAGCATAGGCCGCTGGAATGGCAGCTGCCAGGCATATGGCAACATTCATCAGCACATAGATCGTTGCATTGAGATAGCCCAGATACCAGCTCGAATCACTGAAAATGACTTGGTAGTGATTCAGAGTTGGGGACTTTGGATACAAGGTCAGCTGACCAGCGATTTCCTTCATCGGCTTGAAGCTCATCGTCAGTAGCCAATAGAGAGGAATCAATAGGAAAGCCAGATAGAAAACGGGTACAATCGAAAATCTCTGGTTCATGTATCCTCCTGAGACTTCATGCTTTGTGATGGAATAATCCGCGAGAAAAATAACCAAGCTACGACTACCACGATTGTGGCGTAGATGACGGCCATGGCGCCTCCTTCACCCAAGTCGAACTGGATCGTAGCAGTTTGAATCAACTCCAGAGAAAGAAAGTTGGTGCTGACGCCAGGCCCCCCTCGAGCCAGCACATAAGCCTCTGTGTAGATGATGAAGCTATCCATGAAGCGGAGAAGTCCAGCAATCAGTAGCACCAACCGAAGCTTGGGCAGTTGGATATGCCGGAAGATCGCCCAACGTCCAGCACCATCAATTGCTGCTGCCTGGTAATAAGCATCCGGAATCGTACGCAATCCGGCAAAGCAAAGCAGCACCACTAAACTGGTCCAGTGCCAGGTGTTCATTAGAATCAGTGTGATCCACACAACAACAGGATCATTGAGATCATAGTTCCATCCCAGCAGCGCTACAAACTCGCTGAGGAGCCCAATTTTTGGCAGAACCAGAAACTTCCAGATATAGCCCACCACAATCACTGGCATCAGTAATGGGATCGCAAAAATGATGATGTAGAGCTTGGAGAGCAGTCCCTGGACGGGTAACTTCAGTGCAATGTAGATCCCCAGGGGCAATTGAATCGCCAGAGCTAGGATCGAAAATCCAAGACTCCGCAAGAGAGCAGCATGAAATTCAGTAGATCCCAGCACCTGCTCATACCAAGTGGTGCCCACCCAGATATAGTGCTCCCCCGCAAAGGTGTCATGTAGAGAAAAATAAACCACCAGTGCGAAGGGAATCACTCCGCTGAGGATCATCAATACTAGGGTTGGACTGAGCAGTCCATAGGCTAGACGGTGCTGTGCAGTGGAAGCCATGGGCGCCTTAAAATTGTAAAACAATCAGGGGGAATGAAAGAAAATAGTGCGCTTGTCTTGGAGGTTCAAGAGCAGATCTACTTAAAAACAATTGGTACCATTCTTGCGGAAGTTGTACTCAGAAACATCTCTTTCAGATCAGGCTCTTGAAGAGTTCTGAAGGAAAGGGAGAGTTTTGTAAAACCTGTGTCCGAGAAGACACGACTGGGTAAGGAGGAACATGCCAGATAAAAATACAGAGGCTCAACCGAATGTCTTGCTCCGTGAAGTGAACCTGCGTCGAGATAGGGGAAAAAACCAGGACTGGAATGGGAAGGTGCGAGAGACGATGCTGCGTAAATTTCTGGAAGGAATTGTCGAGGCTGATTGAACAGAAATGAGGGACTGGCACGAGCCCGGTCCCTCGAACCACCACTTACTTGATGGATGCAGAGGCTCCAGCTTCCTGCAGCTTCTTGACGATTTCTTCGGCTTCTTCTTTCGGGCAGCCTTCCTTCACGGTCTTTGGTGCGCTCTCAACGAATTCCTTGGCTTCCTTCAGGCCAAGTCCGGTGATTGCACGGATTTCCTTGATCACGTTGATCTTCTTCTCACCAGCAGCATCAAGGATAACGTCAAATTCAGTCTTCTCTTCGGCTGCTGCCTCACCACCACCAGCACCACCGGCTGCAGGCGCAACAGCAACCGCTGCAGCGGCAGCGCTCACACCAAACTTCTCTTCCAACTCCTTGACCAACTCAGACAATTCCAGCACCGTCATGTTGGCAATATGCTCGATCAATTGCTCTTTGGTAATTTCAGACATTTCGATTTCCTTTCAATAACTTGGATTAGGCAGCAGACTTTGATTCGGCAACGGCTGCCAAAGTACGAACAAACTTGGCTGGAACCTCGTTGAGTGTGCGAACGAACTGGGTGGATGGTGCCTGCAACACAAAGAGCACCTTAACAATCAGTTCCTCCCGGCTTGGGAGTTTGGCCAGCGCTTCAACCTCTCCTGCATTTAGCAGAGAGGCACGATTGGCGTCGGATAGCACACCCGCCTTGATTACCAACTGAGGATTGGTCTTGGCGAATTCCGTGAGAATCTTTGCCTGACCCACAGGGTCAGATGGCGAGTACACTAAGGCACAGGTCTCAACAAACTCCTTCTCCAAAACACCGAAGGGGGTTCCCTCGGAGGCAATGCGAGCCAGAGTGTTTTTGAGCACCTTCATGGTCGAAGCTGAATTGCGCAACTGCTGTCGCAGCTCCACGATCTTATTAGCTTCCAGACCTCGGTAGTCAACCAGTACGCCAGCGGCGGCGTTGTTAAAGATCTCCCGGATCTCGTCCACGACCGTTTCTTTTTGAGAACGATCCACGAGAACCTCTGATGGAAATTTCACGAGTGAACCGGGCTTCCAAAGAAGACCGGAAGGGTGCATCAGGTCGTTACTGCACTACGCAGAAACTACTGATGATCGGGCAGGGCAGTTCTGAAGAGAGCAAGGTAGGACTTGCTCCAGCACCACAATTGTCTCGGCGGGGAAGATTAAGCCCGGTAGGGCCCCAGCTGTCTTCAACAACTGCTTGCCAGATTCGTAAAGGTGGGCTGTTGGACCCACCAAGGACTCCCTATCAGGAGTCAATTCAACAAAATTTTATAGACTTACGCGCAGTCCGGGTCCCATCGTCGAACTGATACAGCACTGGCGCATGTAGACTCCTTTGGAGGTCGAGGGCTTGAGCCGCTGAACCGAATCAATAAAGGAGCGGATATTTTCAGCCAGCTGGTCCACATTGAAAGAGATCCGTCCAACAGGTGCGTGTAGGTTCCCTTGTTTGTCGACACGGAATTCTACCTGGCCAGCCTTGATATCTTTCACAGCATTGGCCACATCCATGGTGACGGTTCCCACTTTCGGATTCGGCATCAAGCCACGAGGTCCCAGGATTTTCCCAAGGCGACCCACAACATTCATCACATCAGGGGTAGCAACAACACGCTCATAATCAAACCAGCTTTCCTTCTGGATTCGCTCAGCGATGTCTTCGGCTCCAACATAATCAGCTCCAGCCTCTTCGGCTTCACGAGCTTTCTCTCCCTTGGCAAAAACCAGTACGCGCACCTCTTTACCTAGCCCGTGAGGCAGGGAGCAGGTTCCACGAACCATCTGGTCCGCTTTACGCGGGTCCACACCAAGTCGGAGGACAACATCGACAGTTTCATCAAACTTGGTCGCTTTCACTTCCTGCAGTAGTTGTAGGGCTTCTTCGAGTGAATACTGTTTTTCCAGTTCCACTTTTTCACGAATCGCCTTCTGGCGCTTACTCAGCTTCTTCATTGTTCTCTCCTTAATCGCCGATAGCCACACCCATGCTACGAGCTGTCCCAGCAATGATCGCTTTGGCAGCTTCAATATCGTAGCAGTTGAGGTCTGGTAATTTAGTTTTGGCAATTTCCTCTAACTGGGCTTGTGAGAGGGTTCCAACCGTAGCGGTATTGGGCGTAGCCGAACCCTTGCCAAGTTTGAGGGTTTCCTTGATCAAGACCGAGGCAGGCGGGGTCTTTGTGATGAAACTGAAAGAGCGATCCTTGTAGACCGTGATCACGACTGGAATGATCGTGTCGAGTCCCTGCGTGCGAGCATTGAATGCCTTGCAAAACTCCATGATGTTGACGCCATGCTGGCCAAGAGCTGGTCCAATTGGCGGCGAGGGGTTGGCCTTTCCAGCAGCAACTTGCAGCTTGATGAAGGCCTTGACTTCTTTTGCCATGAAAACCTGTTGGAGTAGTCAGCGTTGGGTAGAACTCCCAACTCCTACTGTTTAGGCCTTGACCACCTTGTCGAAATCGACTTCGACAGGGGTTGGGCGGCCAAAAATACTGACAAGCACCTTGAGCTTGCCACGTTCGTGGCTGATCTCGTCGATCACACCACTGAAGTTGCTGAAAGGACCTTCGGTGATCATCACCTTCTGCTCCCGCACAAATTCTTCTTCCACGCTGGCTTGCTGGAAACCGCTGTCGATCTGCTCCTTGATCGCCATCAGTTCTTCATTACTGAGCGGTATCGGAGGAATATAGCGATTTTCTTCGTGATGCTTGCGCCCCACGAAACCAGTGACCCGATTAGTCTTGATGATCAGGTGCCAAAGATCCTCCTGCAGGTCCATGTGCAGCAGCAGATAGCCTGGGAAATACTTCTGCGTGACAACACGCTGCTTCCCACCTTTGCTGCGAGTGACCTCTTCAGAAGGAATAAAGATTTCTCCGACCAAATGCTGAAGTCCCTTGATCTCCAGTTGTTTTTCGATCGTTAGTTTGACCCGCTTCTCATAACCGGTGTGAGCCTGGAGAATGTACCACTTGAAGTGGCTGTTCTCGACAGGTGCAGGTTCAGCAGCTTCGTCTGTTTCAGGTGGAATGATTGGAATTTCGGGATTCAGTTCACTATCGTTCATCGCATATCTCTTAGCCAGAAATCAGGAGTTGCATCAGGTTGGAGAGTCCAAGATCAGCCACCCCCAGATAGATCGCGATGATCAGCGATACCAGAACCACGATGGAAGTTTGCCGGATTGTGCGCTCGCGGGTCGCCCATTGAATACGTTTAAATTCGGCTTGGACGTCAATAAAAAATTGCCGGATTCTATTGAACATGGCCTTGTTTGGATTGGACGTGATGACGAGTCTGCCAGAACCGAGACAGGGCGGGAATCGTGGCTTGGTGCTGTGCAGGCCAGACAGGGGTCGAACCTGCGACCTGCGGATTTGGAATCCGCTGCTCTACCAACTGAGCTACTGGCCTGTGCAAGGTGACGGTTCAATGTCACTGGAGCCCGAGAGCAGGATTGAACTGCCGACCTTTTCCTTACCAAGGAAACGCTCTACCCCTGAGCTA
>DJYX01000073.1:9533-17690 GCA_002450295.1 Deltaproteobacteria bacterium UBA6967 | reverse complement strand
TGAAGGTATGCAATTTGATCGTGGCTACCTCTCTCCCTACTTCGTGACTGACTCCGAGCGTATGGAAGTTGTCTTAGAGGATCCTTACGTGATCTTAGTAGAGAAGAAAGTCAGCAACATGAAAGACATGCTGCCCGTACTGGAGCAAATCGCTAAGACTGGCAAGCCTTTCATGATCATCGCTGAAGACGTAGAAGGTGAGGCACTAGCCACATTGGTTGTCAACAAAATTCGTGGAACACTGAAGTGCTCTGCCGTCAAAGCTCCTGGCTTCGGCGATCGCCGCAAGGCTATGTTGGAAGACATTGCCATCCTGACCGGAGGCCAAGTTGTTTCTGAAGATATGGGTATGAAGTTGGAAGACCTCACACTGCACAACCTTGGTCAAGCCAAGTCCATCGTCATTGACAAGGACAACACAACCATCATAGATGGAGCCGGTGACAAGGAAAATATCAAGGGACGCATCAATCAAATTCGTGCACAGATTGAGGAAACCACCTCAGATTATGATCGTGAGAAGCTGCAAGAGCGCTTGGCCAAATTGGCCGGTGGTGTCGCAGTCATCAATGTTGGTGCCGCAACCGAAATCGAGATGAAGGAGAAGAAGGCTCGAGTCGAAGATGCACTGCACGCAACCCGTGCTGCTGTCGAAGAAGGCATCGTTCCTGGTGGTGGTGTTGCCCTGGCTCGCTGTATAGACGCTGTACAATCAGTAATCAATGGCGAAGCTAACGAAGACCAGAAAGTTGGTGCCGCAATCATTTTACGAGCTATTGAAGCACCACTGCGTCAGATTGTCAGCAACGCTGGCCTAGAAGGTGCGCTGATCATTGACAAAGTCAAAGGCAACAGTGATGTCAACTACGGCTTCAACGCTGCCGCTGGCACCTACGTTAATATGATCGAGAGCGGCATCATCGACCCAACCAAGGTCGTCCGTACTGCTCTGGAAAACGCAGCTTCCGTAGCTGGGTTGCTTCTGACTACAGAGGCTGGTATCCATGAACTTCCAAAAGAAGAGCCTGCTGCTCCAGCAGGTGGAATGGGTGGAATGGACGGAATGGGTGGAATGGGTGGAATGATGTAATTCATGCCCAGACGTCGTGACAGTATCTAGGTACTGTCAGCCGGCTGAAAGCCTCGAAAGGTGGTTCGTCTAAAGGCGGACCACCTTTTTTTATGCCCACCAACGAGTAACCAGCCACGATTATTGCTCCTCAACATTGCCATGAGCCAACTACAGCAACAATTCTCCAAACTTCAGCAACACCTTAACGAAGCTATCATTGGGCAAGCCCAGCTGACTGAACGCATCCTGATTGCCCTACTTGCTAACGGGCACCTCTTGGTCGAAGGAGCTCCAGGGCTCGCCAAAACCCGAGCAATTCGCACAGTTGGCGATTTACTGGAATGTGATTTCCATAGAATCCAGTTCACACCTGATCTACTGCCAGCGGACATCACCGGTACAGAAATTTATCGACCTCAAGATGCGAGCTTCCATTTCCAAAAAGGACCGGTCTTCCACAATCTTGTCTTAGCAGATGAGATCAACCGTGCTCCTGCCAAGGTTCAATCCGCGTTGTTGGAAGCGATGGGTGAGCGACAGGTTACCGTAGGGCAAGAGACCTATCCGCTGCCAGAGCTTTTTTTGGTAATGGCAACCCAGAACCCTCTCGAACAAGAAGGTACCTATCCACTTCCAGAGGCTCAACTGGATCGTTTCCTCATGTTGGTACTGGTCGATTATCCTCAGGCTGAGGACGAGTTACAGATTCTCCAACTGGCTCGGCAGGAAACAGATCAAAACTTCTCCAAGCAACGCAAGAGCTATTCGCCCCTACCTCAAGAAGTAGTCTTTGCAGCTCGACAGGAAGTACTCTCAATCTATATTGCACCAGAATTAGAGCGTTATCTGGTGGAATTAATACTAGCTACCCGTAAACCACAGCGATATTTACCAGAACTGGCTACAAAGCTCCAAGTAGGAGCTAGTCCAAGAGGGACAATCGCCTTAGATGCCTGTGCACGCTCACGAGCCTGGTTACAGGGTAGAGATTTTGTGAGTCCGGATGATGTGCAGGAAATTTACGCAGATGTGCTGCGTCATCGCATTTTGCTGAGCTATGAGGCTGAGGCAGATGGTTGGACAGCAGATCAAATTCTTCAAAAACTACTACAGCACGTGCCCGTTCCTTGACACATCAATTCATGTCACCAAATCGATGCTGAAAGATTGTCATAGCAGATATGGCAGCCGTTTCTGTACGTAGAATTCTTGGGCCTAGCGTAAGTGATCTGGCTTTTGCCTGATGTGCCAGTGCAAGCTCAGAAGCATGCCATCCCCCCTCAGGACCAATCCAAAGGGTGTGTTTTTGCCCCACCATTTCTTCTCTGGAGATCGGCCACTCCGAAGAATCTAGCAAAGGAGCAAAGATCCAATGCTGATCTGTGGCAGTTGTCTGGCCCAGTGCTGCTTCGAGTGATTGAAACCATTTCCAAGTTGGTGAAAACTGACGACCCGACTGCTTGCAAGCTTCGCTCATGATGCGTTCCCAGCGCTGCTGAGTATTTATCGTAGGAGTTTCGTCACGACCGCTCGAAAATTCTCCTTGAAAGAGCACTACACGGCTTACCCCCAGCTCCACACCCTTCTGTAGTATCAGTTCCAAAGCTTTCTCTTTAGGCAAAGCCAACCACAACTCCAGCAATAACGGCGATGGCTCCGGCACAACGACGGCTTCCAGAACTTCAAACTCTAATCGCTGTCTTATTTGGTTTAGCAGTTTCACACGAAATCGCTGCCCAAGCCGATCCTGCAGTAGAAAGTCATCTCCCGGTCGTAAGCGTCTAGATTGGCTGATATGCCGAACTTCCTCTCCTTGCATTTCAGCGCGCAGAGCAAGGCGCAGTTCACCCTCAAATTTGAAATAAGCAGACATTTTGGACAAAACTTGTTGAAATACTATATACTGGTGGGAAAAAATCGGAAGGGAAGTTGCAACGAGGTACTTGATAACCTGTACCCCGTAGCATCTTAAAGAGAAGTCAGAGGCCCTTGCGGACGGCAACTTCCATTGGCGTCAATCGATGACGGCACTTCCGACGTATGTAAAGCCGTTGGGTCGGAAGCAGATAACGTTTGGGCGTTTTCATAGATCCCCATGTACAAGAGATTGCGACAAGCACTCATAGATAACACGAGTTTGTTATCGGCAGGAGATCACAGAACTTTAGTAGAATGATGAGGTACTATGCCGCGGGGAGGATTTCGAGAAGGCGCTGGGCGCAAGAAGGAATACACTGAACCAGTGCGAAAGATCCTGTTGGGCTTGCCTGAGTCGGTGCTGCAGGAGTTGGATCAATATGCCAATCAACGCAATTTATCACGTCCAAAAGCAATCGCTGCTTTGTTGAAACAAATCCATCGTCCAGAAGAACCGGCCCGGCAAAAAACACAACACAAGGTTGTCCTGCAGGAGCTCAAGTCACTTCGAGAGAAACTCAAGAAGAGTTCCGACTGAGCTGAATTGGTTCCTCTGCATCATCAGCAGAATTTTTCTGCAACTGTTGGAGTCGCTGGCGAGATGCTTCAAAACGCCTTCTTGAGATACGCCGTTCAATGATGCCCAAAGTAACCATCGACACGAATATCATCAATATTAGCACCAATCCCATTTTACCTAACCTCTAGATTATAACTATGCTCTGGAAACTGTTTCTGGCCTTTACAATCATTCCTGTCAGTGAAATCTATATTCTGATCGCAATCGGGGGACAGATTGGAATTCTGCCTTCTATTGGTTTGGTCATTTTAACTGGAATTGTAGGAGCTAGTCTTGCTCGCAGTCAAGGACTACAGACCTTGGGACGAATTCGGGATTCTTTTCAACAGGGAGTGGTTCCGGGAGAAGAGTTACTCAACGCTCTATTGATCGCTGTCGCTGGGATTGTCCTGCTCACACCTGGATTTTTGACTGATGCTGCAGGGTTATTTTTGCTCATTCCAGCAACCCGAACTCTATGCCGAGAATGGCTTAAACGTCGCATAGAATTAGTATATGCCCAACGTAATGTGGGCAACGGTCCAATTATCTATGGCTAGGCATCTTCACTGATTTTTACGCAGGCAGCATGGACGCAAAATCTCCCGCCCTAATTGTACAGCAAGCCTCTAAGGTACTGAGTCTGGAGACTGTCAAACGAGGCAAGCGCCCGTATGACAACGCTTTGATCACAGAACAGTTGGATCTAGTGGAAAAGTTGGTGAGCAGGGATCATGCAAACGAATTGATTCGACTCTATCGTCTGCAAGATCCCAATGTGGATGGAACGTCTTGGCCACTGCGTTGAGGACAGTAACGCTTCACATGAACAGACTGGACAACCGAGGAGCAGGCTGTCCATTTCGGAAATCAGCGCCTGACATCAACTCCCGATGAAGCATCAGGCTCAATGGCACCGCTTGGGGTTGTGATCGCAAAAACAACTGGGACAGCGCAGGCTTCGGATCTTCCTCTGATTGAAAGTCCTTACCCGACATCAAACGAACCTTCGTCTTGGGAACCGTTTCCTGGACAGTAACCGGACGATGATTCTCGGTGTTTTGAACGATCTGCAACAGCAGTTCACGTTCTCGCTGGTCTTGGCCGCGCTGCTCGATCAGACGTTCATTCATGTCGATCAGGCGGTTGTTCAGACCAATCAACCACTCTTGTTGTTGCGATTGCAACAGGTTGCTCTGCATTTTCGTCACTCCATGACTACTCGGTTCTCATCCTGAAAACCGTACTACATTGGGTACGCCCCCGCCCTGCCAAAGGAAGTACCAAACTAACTCTCTGATCCCAATATCTAGAGTCAGAACACAGCAAAAACTCGAGCTACTGGCTCCATGCCGCTAGCAACGCCGTGTTGAACGATTCTGGAAGAAACTTTGGTTTCGGAGAATTTGTAAGGCGAGAATAAACCGGTTGGGAGGGTGCAGGGTCGATCAAAGCGTGTCGTGTCCAATGACAGACTGGTTAGCATCTTGCTGTTCTCTTGAGACTAGCCTGCCTCCGATGGCAGGTGGATTATGCGACAGATTTTGGATGACTCTGACGCTGATGGGATGGCTCAGACTAAGCACTCCCGCCGATGGGGAGTGCACAAAACCTATGCAAAAAGGGTTCGGACTGCAAGAAAAAAATCTGACTTATTCAGATTTTTTTTATTTCTACAACTCTTCTAACTCAATTTTTCTCTCCGTTTCAGGATTCAAAGTTACCGTGGATGGTATTTTTCGATAGCTAGCAGATGGATTTACAACAAGAACAACAGCAATGGTGGGCTCGCTGGCAAGAGGGCCGAATTGGCTTCCATCTTCCAGAAGTCAATCCTCTGCTTATTCGCCATGTACACGCCCTGGCAACCGAAACTCACCCCAATGAAACATCCTGTATCCTTGTCCCACTCTGTGGCAAATCAAAGGACTTGATCTGGCTTCAAAGTTACTTTCATCAGGTCATCGGAGTGGAGCTAGTTCCTCAGGCTGTTAAGGCTTTTTTTGAAGAGAACCAAATCACTCCGACTCACTCCCTAAGAGATCCCTTCGCAACCTACCAACACGGCAATCTAGCCTTGCTACAGGGCGATATCTTCCAAATGAGTTCCAAACATCTGGAGGATCAACCGATTCGAACGGTTTTTGATCGGGCTTCCCTGATTGCCCTACCTAATGAATTACGGAAAAATTATGTAGCGTTACTTCGTAGCCTGGTTTCTCCCAACACGAAGCTGTTGTTGGTGACGCTCGCTTATGAAGACGGTGTGATCAGTGGTCCGCCACATTCAGTTCCAGAAAATGAGATCTTCGATTTGTTTGCCTTCGCTACCAACATCGAACTGCTGGAAAAACAAGATATCCTCCCTGAATCTCCCAACTTCCAGAAAGCTGGACTACGTTGGGCCTACGAAGCTGTTTACCTGATTACCTTCCCATGAAAATTCTTGCTGTCATCCCAGCTCGTTATGAGTCTTCACGATTCCCTGGCAAACCACTGGTTGAACTACATGGGAAGCCAATGATTCAGCATGTATACGAACGAGTTCAACAAGTTCTCTCAGTAGATCAGGTCCTCGTAGCTACCGATGATGAGCGTATCATCAACGCTGTCCAGGCCTTCGGCGGTCAAGCCTGTATGACTTCGCCTGATCACCCAACAGGGACAGATCGAATCGTGGAGGTGATTCAGAATCAGCCCTGTGAGTGGGTGCTCAACGTCCAGGGAGATGAACCAACCATCGCACCTAATGTTTTAGAAACACTCATCCAGCGTGCACTTACAGATGGCAGTTGCCCCATGGCAACTCTCGTTTTTCGCAGTGATGATCCCAATACTTGGCGAGATCCGCATGTTGTCAAGGCCATACTGGCACAAAATCAACGAGCTCTCTATTTTTCACGATCACCGGTACCTTATGTCCGAGATCAGGTGTTTCGTGGTTGCTGGAAGCACTTTGGGGTCTACCTATACCGTCGTGACTTTCTGCTGGAATTTGCCAACTGGCCCTCAACCCCTCTTGAACAGCAAGAGCAGTTAGAACAATTGCGGGTTCTGGAGAATGGATATTCGATCCTTTGCGTAGAATCTCCCGTGGACAGCATTGGAGTGGATGTGCCAGAGGACCTTGCGCACGTTGCTCAACTGATCGCCACTGGAATGATACCAGATTGATTCTTACTAATTTAAATAATTTAAATTCTTTTTATTGAGAAAGCTTTTTGTATTTCACTACTTCACTCTCTCTCATTATGTAACTTTTTACTAGAAGTTACAGTCTTATCAGGTCATCAATTTTTCTTCATTTTTTCAATAGAAATAAAGATTTTTTATCACACCAACACACTCGAAATTTAGACTCTAAAAGTTACAGTTACATTTTTAGCAAAAACGCATCTCTACCGAAATTGACTGGATTCTTCCTCATAACTACGGTTTGTTTTTCTGTTTGAAGACAAACCAAATCCTCATATTCATTTTTCAAATTTATCAAGAGACGTTCTATGGCAAAATTAGATGCGATCTTAAGCCAAGGGGGCCAACCTGTCGAAGAGTTGGTCAAATTCGAAAATCCCCGATTTGGCAAAGAGCGCCTGCATCTACCTGGTCCTGATTGGACAAACAGGATTTGGCAACAAAGTGATCGCAGTCCACAGGTTTTGCGATCTCTGGGGCAGCTATATGGCACTGGACGTCTAGCAAATACGGGCTATCTCTCTATCTTGCCAGTAGATCAAGGAATCGAGCATTCAGCGGGTGCTTCTTTTGCGGCCAATCCGATCTACTTCGACCCTGAAAACATTATAAAATTAGCGATCGAAGCCAACTGTAACGCTGTTGCCTCCACTCTTGGTGTGCTGGGGATTGTTTCTCGCAAATACGCTCATCGCATTCCGTTCCTGGTCAAACTCAACCACAACGAATTATTGAGCTATCCTAACCAGCACGATCAGACGCTCTACGGCAGTGTAAAGCAGGCCTGGAACATGGGTGCTGTGGCGATCGGAGCGACTGTCTACTTTGGCAGTCCAGATTCACGTCGCCAACTCTGGGAAGTCTCGCAGATGTTTGCAGCGGCACATGAGCTTGGCATGGCAACTGTGCTATGGTGCTACGTGCGCAACTCTGGCTTCTCCAAGGATGGAGTGAACTACGAAACAGCAGACGACTTGAGTTCACAGGCCAATCATCTTGGCGTCACCATAGAAGCTGACATCATTAAGCAAAAGCTTCCTGAAGTTTCCAACGGCTACGGTGCCGTCAAGTTTGGCAAGACCGATAAGAAAGTTTATGACTCACTGACCTCTGAACACCCTATCGACATGACCCGCTACCAAGTACTCAACTGCTACGCTGGCCGAGCTTCCCTGATCAATTCGGGTGGAGACAGCAAAGGTAGCAGTGATCTAGGCGAAGCACTCTACACTGCTGTTGTCAACAAACGTGCTGGAGGCTCTGGCTTGATCCTAGGGCGCAAGGCTTTCAAACGAGAAATGAGTGAAGGTGTTGCCTTACTGCAATCCGTGCAGGACGTATATCTTTGCGATCAAATCACGATCGCCTGATCTTGCCTTGGGGTAGGCTAGCTTGCCCCACTTCATCTGCTCCC
>DJYX01000073.1:0-9155 GCA_002450295.1 Deltaproteobacteria bacterium UBA6967 | reverse complement strand
CAGCTTGATCACTGGCCAGACGATCCAGCGGGCAGAGGTCTATCGTGAAAAAACAGTTCCAGGTTCCACTCCCCAAGCCTTTGCTGCTGCTATTCAGGGACACACTATCAAGAGCGTGACGCGCAGAGCCAAGTATCTGCTGTTTCAGCTGGAGCCCAAATCTGTGTTGCTAGGTCACTTACGAATGACAGGGAAATTCGTGGTGGCTGATCCTCCTTCAGAACCCGCCCCTCATGATCGAGCTTGGTTCTGGTTGGGCAATGGTCAGGTTTTGATATTTACCGACATGCGTAACTTTGGGACCCTAGAACTCTTCCCCTCAGCAACTGAAATTCTCAAACTCCAAGTACTGGGGCCCGAACCTCTTACAGAAGATTTCGATGCTCGCTACCTATATCCTCGATTGAAAGCCAGCTCAAAAGAGATCAAACCGTTTCTACTGGATCAGCGGCTGGTTGCTGGAATTGGCAATATCTACGCTTCTGAGATCCTATTTGCTTCTGGTGTGCTCCCTCAACGCAGTTCGCATTCTCTGAAAAAGAAGGACGTTCAGGCTATCGTAGAAAATACTCGTCGGATTCTGCTGTCTGCTATCGAATATAACGGTACCTCGGTTTCTGATTTTCGGCAGGTTGATGAGAAGACCGGAGAGTTTCAGAATTTTCTCCAGGTCTACGACAAAGAGTCTCAGCCCTGCCCACGCTGTGAGGTTCCCTTGCAACGCATTGTGCAGCAGCAACGCAGTACTTTCTTCTGCATCGGATGCCAAAAATGAATTCCCTCTTCTTGCGTTGTCTTGGGATTCTGATGCTTCTGGTGTGGGCAGCTACGCCAGTCCTGGCACAGGTTAGCCTGAAAACCAAGCAATACCTGTTACTCAGTGGTCCTGAAAACACAGCCTCCCATCAATTTGCAGAGGATCTGGCAGAAATTTGGAGTATGCCAGGTGTCAGCTTTGGAAGCGATCTTCAGCCTGTTTCCGTTATGGATGGAGTTGCTCGACTGGAGCAGATGAGGGATCAGCGAGGGCATCTGGCGATCATCAATGGGCAGGAAGCTTGGCAGTTGCTCCCAGAATATCCTCAATTGAAGGTGGTGAGTGTGCTCTGGCCGAACGTGCTATATCTGATCAGCCGCTTGCAGCCACCTCAGATTGTGCCCTTGACAGCTGCACGTACTGTACGGGCTCCACTACAAGCTCTGGAAGTCATTAGAGCTTGGGACGAACAGTCACCCGTTTCACTGTTGCAGGAGACAAACTGGTTCCACCAGAAAGAAACCATTCAGGCTCTTGAAGGGTTCAAAGAAGATGTTTTTCTCAGTTGGGGTAGCTATCCCCTTCAGGAGATTCGAGCATTGCTGAACTTCCCCGGATATTATCTGACAGAAGCCCAGGATACTCTGCAGAAAGTTTGGACACAGCAACTGCCCTGGACGCGCTCTTATACGCTCCCTGCAGAAACCTACGCTGGACAACCAGCCTTGCAGTTGCTGGCAGAGTTCCCAGTACTGGTTGTTCACGAGACTGTTCCTGACAGCTTAGTGAATAACCTGCTACGCAGTCTGTTTGGTCACGCTGAATCTTCTAATCCACGCTTTCTGTTTCGAAATCTCTCTCCTCAACACAATCTGCTGTATCAGCAAAAGCTCCCATATCATCCGGTAGCTCGTCGTTTCTATCGTTTCCCCTGACCATGTCTAAGCCCTGTTTTCGACACATCCCCGTGTTGTTGGCAGAAGTAGTGGCATCTGCGCCCACAAATAGCCAAAGCCTACTTGATTGCACTCTCGGTGGGGCTGGTCACTCACAGGCTTTGCTGAAGAAATTTCCAACAGCCACCCTGTACGGGATTGATCGTGACCCTACGGCCTTAGCGGCCTCACGCCACCGACTCGCTGAATTTCCAGGAGTCACAGCAATTGAACAGGCTAGTTTTCTGGAGTTGTCGTACTGGGCTGGGCGGTGGGACACTTCCTTCGATTTCATACTTGCAGACCTGGGGATGTCCTCAGAACAGTTGGCAGCTCCAGAGCGTGGTTTTTCCTTTTTGCAGGAAGGGCCTCTCGACATGCGAATGGATCCATTTAGACAGGTGGAAACAGCCGCACAGATCCTTCAGCAACGAAGTGAATTTGAAATCCGCAGACTGCTGCAAACTTACGGAGAAGAGCGTTTTGCTCCACAAATTGCTCGTGCCATTGTGAAGCATCGTACCAATACTCCACTCATCACAACCAGAGATTTAGCTGAGTTAGTGGAACGTGTGATTCCAAGAAAATTCCAGAAGCCCAACTTCCACCCAGCTACCCAAACCTTTCAAGCACTGCGGATGGAAGTAAATCAGGAACCCGAAGAAATCAATGCCTTGCTCGACTTCGCGATTGAGAATTTGAGGCCCGGAGGACGCCTAGCTATCATCTCCTTCCACTCCTTGGAGGATCGTCCCGTTAAGCAGAGATTTCGGGAATGGGAGCGACCCTGCCGCTGTCCATCAGACTTGCCACGCTGTGTTTGTGGTCGACAGGCTCTTGGGGTCTCTCTGCAGCGTAAGCCAATTGTTGCAGGTGCCGAGGAAATCGAGCAAAATCCTCGGAGTCGTAGCGCTCGTCTGCGTGTTTTCGAACGCAATGCTGTCTGCTTTCCAGGATCTGACAAGGAGTCTGAGGACTGAAATGGCCAAGAAGGAACGCCTGGATGTGATCATCAATGACATGAACCGGAACCCACACCACTGGCGACTGGATCAGTTTCGTGCGATGCATCGCAACGGCATGAAGATCTGGATTGGCAACGGCTTCTTTGGCTACCACGTGGAACAGCCCAATTATTATGAACCTACTCTGCGTGAAAAATGGCAGTTGCATAAAGCCCTCCGACGATTACGTGCCTACATTGCCGATTACATCGCCAACAAGCAGACTCCTCCAAAGCCTCCTACCACCTCATAAGCATTGTATCCAAATATCTTTTTCATTCTGGAAGAACCATGGCTCGTTTGTTCGAACCCTTGACCCTAAAAAGTGTCACGACACTCAATCGGATCGTGATTTCTCCCATGTGCCAGTACTCTGCAAAGGAAGGCCTTGCCAATGATTGGCATTTTGCTCATCTCTCGACCTTTGCGCTAGGAGGAGCTGGGATTATCTTCACTGAAGCAACCGCAGTTTTACCTGAAGGACGCATTACTCATGGTGATCTAGGCTTGTGGTCTGATGAACACGCAGCAGCTCTGAGACCTATCGTTGCCTTCCTCAAACAACAAGGCGCCCAACCTGCAATTCAATTGGCTCATGCTGGTCGCAAAGCAAGTACGCAGCGGCCCTGGTATGGTAACGGCCCTTTAGAACCAGCGGATATTGAGCGTGGGGATCTACCTTGGGAGATTGTCGGACCCAGCACTGAGCCAGTTGGTCCGAACTGGTTGATTCCACATGAGCTAGACCAAGTGCAGATAAGAGAGTTACCCAAGGCCTTTGCGGAAGCGGTGCAGCGCGCGTGCTCTATTGGG
This sequence comes from Deltaproteobacteria bacterium UBA6967, assembly GCA_002450295.1. GTDB lineage: Bacteria > SAR324 > SAR324 > SAR324 > NAC60-12 > JCVI-SCAAA005. The sequence continues at coordinate 5,646 of DJYX01000073.1, read as the reverse complement.
TTCACAATCGCTGAGGTACACGGAGCTCATGGCTATCTTCTGCATAGTTTTCTCTCCCCCATTTCCAATAAACGTACAGATCAGTATGGTGGTTCACTGGCGAACAGGATGCGCCTACCTTTGGAAGTGACAGAGGCTGTTCGTAATGCTTGGCCCGAAGAACTTCCGTTGTTCTTCCGAGTTTCTGCAATTGATGGGATGGAGGGTGGTTGGGAGTTGGAAGACTCTGTGAGCCTGGCCAAAGAACTCAGGGAGCGAGGTGTGGACGTAATCGATTGTTCTTCCAGGGGAATTGCTGGTCCAGCAACTGTTGGCCAAGCACCGGCCTTGGGGCATCAAGTCCCTTTTTCAGAGCGAATTCGTAGAGAAGCAGAACTCGCAACAATGGCAGTTGGGCTCATCATCGATCCGCAGCAAGCTGAGAAAATCCTTGCCGAAGGGAAGGCCGATCTGGTTGCTCTTGCACGCGAAGCCTTGCGTAATCCCTTCTGGCCACATCATGCCTATCAGTCATTAGTCAGTGAACAAGATTTTAGTACTTGGCCCGTTCAATATGGTTGGTGGTTAGAACGCAGGCGCTACTCACGGGATAACGCCTGATTCCAGCATTTTTGGAGGAGTAGAGAGAGAAGCGGAAAGCAAAAATTTAAACTCAGCTACCCAGAGGATTGGGAATGGTAACACTAAGTTCCGTTGAAATCTCGATCAACTGATCACAAATCGACTGTCCGAGTTCAATGCCATTCATCTTAGCAGCTCTGCGCCTTGTACGCTCTGGGTCACCGGGCATGAGCACAGGCTGATCCTGATGGCGTGGTGCTGAATTTCTGATTGCGGTGACAAAATCTTCAACCTCTTGTCGCATTCCGTTGCCTTGGTCAAACTTTGCAGGATCAAAAACAATCGAGAGCATTCCGTTACAGAAAGGCCTCTCATACGCATTGGTGCCGGAACCAGTCAGCGCTCCTGCCAACAACTCACAGGCAAGACCAAGCCCTGATCCTTTGTGTTCTCCAAATGTCTGAATGGCTCCTGTCCCTCCCCTTGGGTTGGGCACCCCAGAAGTCGCAGTTTCACCGTAGATCGTTACTGGATGGTCGGAGTCAGCTCCCGTTTCATCAACCATTGCATCAGGTGGGAGAGGTGTTCCTGTCTTTAGGCTGACTAGGATCTTGCCCTCGGCAACACGACTTGTCGCGAAATCAAGAATGAAATGATCTGACTCTCCGGAATCCAGAAATCGCGGAACACCGATCGCAATCGGGGCAGTTGATAATTGAGCCTCACGTCCTCCGAATGGAGCAACGATTCGTGAGCCTGCAACATTGACGAAGTGCAGGGAAATCAGCCCTTGATCTGCCAGCAGTTCGGCCCAACCACCAATACGGCCCAAATGACCTGCGTGGCGCAACCCAATCAGCGCAAGCCCCTCTGACTGAACGATCTCACAGGCTTCGCGAACCACGTGATGTCCGAGCACCTGACCAAAGCTGTATTGCCCATCGAAGAGGCGTAAAGAACCAGAAGACATCAACGTTGTATAAGCGCAGACTGGTCGCACTTTCTGCTGCTTGATATAGTCCATGTACCGGGGTACTCGTACAATTCCATGGCTTGGGTGCCCAGAGGCATCAGCGTCCACTAGATGAATTGCGATCAGGCGAGCTTCTTCTCCAGGACACCCAGCCACGGCGAAGAGTTGGGATAGCCAGTCTTCCAAAATCGTTTGCTGAACCAGCATGGCTGAATTCCTTTCTGTATTGTAATCAATGTCCTAAAGATTCAGGACTCGCGGAAATACGATCTTGGAACAAGAATGCTTCGACCAAGTATGAACCGCGGATTATACAGCAAGACTTCTTGAACGGAACCCTCTAATCTGAGGAACCAGTACTCCAAGAATAACCAGAGAACCACCCAACAGCAGGGGAGGGGTGAGCGGTTCGTTCAGCAGCAACCATGACAGAATACAGCCCAGTGGAATGGTGAGTATGATCATCAAGCTGGCCACACCCATCGGGAGTTGACGTAGAGCCCGATTGTAGAGAAGAAACGGCAGTGCGATAGAACTCATCAGGTAAACAACCAAGACCCAATCATAAGTTGAGCTCATGGTAGGAAACAGAAATATTTCTTGATCAAACCACAAAACTCCTAAAGTCACTAAAGAAGCCATGGTCATCTGACAAGCAGTGGTTGGTAACAGGGCACGCTCAGCTTTCATTACCCTTCTGGTCAATAACTGATTCACTCCTGCCAGAAGGTAGCAGAGTAGCAGCAGAGCGTTCCCCAACCCCATGTTCCAGTCCAGTTCCTGTCCCTGAAGGAAGATCAACATGCCTGCGATGGCTAACGTACCACCAATCCATACAGAGGCCTGAAAGGGCTCCTTCAGAAAGAAGCGACCCAGCAGCGACTGAATAAAGGGGAGTAGGCAACTGAAAAGAATCACATTCGGCAACGGAACCATCGTCATCGCCAACAAAAACAAAATGGAGTTGATACCTGGTTCAATCAGGCCCATTAGAAAAGGTTCAAAGCCAAGCTCGCGCCAGCTAAACTTGATTTTCCATACCAACATAAGCCCCCAAATCAGCAACGCTGCTGAGATCACCCGAGCTGTTGCGATCAGGTTGGGAGAGGCGTGCTCCAACGCAATTTTCATGGCCACTGGATTGAGTGACCAGAAAAAGACCGCAAGGAGCATAAAAACGTTTGCTCGGGAATCTGTTAATGATTTTTCGAAGACGCTAACGGATTGCACGCTCAAGACTTTCCTTGCCCAAAGTTGTTTGCAGAAGAATTGAAAATAAACTTTGAACTACACTGGAAATTGAGCAGGAATAGAAATGATTAGTTTTCATCAACTTCATAAATAAAATTTATGGTATGTGGGATGACCTTCCTTCCTTAGAGCTATTACGAACTTTTGAGATCGTAGCCCGTCATCAAAGTTTCACCGGAGCTGCCTCTGAACTACACATCACTCAAGCGGCAGTGAGCCATCAGATTCGCACCTTGGAAGAATTTCTGGGCTATCGTCTGTTCATTCGCAAAGAACGTCCAATCAGCCTTACGCCTGAAGGACAAGTGTTGCTACCCCAAGTCTTATCTGGCTTGCAGGGGATCAAAGCCGCCTTGGATCAACTGCAGGAAGAAGCTACGGCAGAGACCCTGGTAGTGAGGGTGGGACCGATGTTTGGTGCCAATTGGCTGGCCCAACGGATTGGAGGATTTTATCGCCTGCACCCGGAAGTCAGTCTGCAACTAAAGATCACTCTGATCGATACGCTACCTGACTTTGTCCGAGAGAAGCTTGATGTTGCGGTGGTTTGGGGGGATGGCCACTGGGAAGATGTAGTCGTTGAACGACTGTTACCACTCAGCTATACACCAGTGTGTAGTCCTGATTTACTGCGCGCCGAACAACCAATTCATAGTCCGGAAGACTTGAAGAATTATCCTCTTCTCCATGGCTATAGTTATGACGAGTGGAAAAACTGGCTGAAAAGAGCAGGGAAACCCTACCTACCCTGTCGAAGAGGACCGGTGATTGATGACTTCAACGTTGTCATGAACTCTGCGATTGACGGGCAAGGAGTTGCTTTGTGCGGGCTGGAAATGGTTCGAAAGCACTTGGAAGCCGGCAGGCTCGTACAACTGTTTGAGACCACGATCACCAGTGAAGAAGCCTATCACCTTGTATACCCTGAAGCCGCGCTGGAGCGTGAGGTTGTCAAGGTTTTCCGAGATTGGCTACTCTCTATGATACCTAATAGTTAGAATCAAAAATCTACTCAGATGAACTAATCTCAAAGCAACATAAAAATCCAAAGCAGTCTTCGCTAATGCACCCACTCTACTTGACTCTCACAGAAAAACAGCAATTGCCCTCTTTCCTGCAGACGTTGATGGGAGTTGACATAGACAAGTTGGTGGATGATGCGATGAACACTCTGATTGGAGATCATCAAGTGACTTACTCAGTGAAATTCTTCAGTAGCCAGAAGTATTGTAGCTAGCAACCGCGAAATCGCTGATCAGCCAACTTTTGTACAAACCTACTGAATGAACGAAACACTTGACAAAATTTACCATTTAATTGATTTGTTTCATTTTCAGGAGAATAGTTACTCAAACCACTTTGGTTTTTCCCCAGAAAATAGGAAGCAGAGAGTCGAAAACATCCATGCCAATGCACAGATCTCTTGAAAAGGTTCTGCAATATGACCGTTGGGTAATTATTGCGCTTTTGGTGACTGTTACAATCAGCAGTTGGCTGTTTGTAATCAAAGGTGCCGGTACGGGAATGTCTGCTGCGATGATGACAGGGATTGACCTTGCTACTGGAGGTGGTATGCGAATGCCCGCTGAGATGCCCTCCTGGACATTTGCGTACGCGATAATTATGTTTTTCATGTGGTGGATCATGATGATCGCCATGATGCTGCCAAGTGCTAGTCCAACTATTCTACTCTTTGCTCGCGCCAGACATGACAAGCAAGAGACAGATAAAGCCCATTTACCTTCAACAGTTTTTGCTTCAGGTTATCTCCTTGCTTGGGCCGTGTTCAGTGCGATTGCGGTCATTGCTCAGTGGGCCCTTGAAGGAGTACAACTCCTGAATAAGATGATGGTTTCGACGTCGCCTGTACTCGGAGGTGGGCTACTACTTGTTGCAGGACTATGGCAGTTTACACCTTGGAAACACGCATGTTTGCGTCATTGCCGTTCGCCACTTACATTTCTGATGACACGCTGGAGGCCGGGGTTGAAAGGCGCGCTTATCATGGGGGTTGACCATGGCTCATTTTGCCTTGGTTGCTGTTGGTTCCTGATGGCACTGCTCTTTTTCGGTGGGATCATGAATTTGTGGTGGATTGGGGGCTTAGCACTCTATGTTTTAGCTGAAAAAACCTTACCCTCAGGGCATTGGGTCGGGTATGGATTTGGTCTCATACTAGTCATCTGGGGCGGCTGGATGATGATTTCCGTTTAATCTTCAAAAAAGGATAGAAAATGGGATGGAATATTGAAGGACAGTATGTGGAAACCTGTAATTGTGCTTTCCTCTGTCCGTGTATAACTTCAAACTTGTCAGCAAAACCAACTGAAGGTGATTGTAAAGCGGCTCTCGGGATGAGGATTGATAGCGGCGAAAAAGATGGGGTGAGTCTCAGTGGATTATCCTTTGTTGTCTTACTGCACTCCCCAGGACCCATGGTAGATGGCAACATCAAAGTTGGTTTGATCATTGATGAGAAAGCTGACGATGCTCAAGCTGACGCGATCAGTCAGATTGCATCAGGCTCAGTAGGAGGCCCAATGGCTGCTTTGGCACCCTTGGTTGGAGAAATGGCGGGCATCGAAAAAAGAGCCATCTCCATTGAAGGAGAAGGCCTTACATTTTCGCTTGAGGCTGGAGAACTTGTAAACCTATCAGTGGAGGGACTGCCGGGGGCAAATGAAGATGGTGAGCCTATTTACCTTGAGCACGTACCTCATCCAGCCAATTCCCGACTTGCTTTAGCTAAAGCCACTAACAGTGCATTTCATGCATTTGGCATAGACTGGGATGATTCTACTGGATTGCGGAATGGCCATTTCCAAAAATTTTCTTGGGCAGCTTGAACAAGCTTGCTCACT
>DJYX01000225.1:1314-5336 GCA_002450295.1 Deltaproteobacteria bacterium UBA6967 | reverse complement strand
GCGGTACAATGGATTCGCCATCGCCCCGAAGAGATAGGTGAACAAGTCGATGGAATGGTGAGCCAGGAAGCACTAGAAAACAAAGCTGGAGGTGGAGAAACCTCATTCACATGGCGACATGCAGTGCGGACCCCCGCTTTTTGGTTGATTTCAGCTGGTCACGGGATTGCGCTTCTTTCAGTTTCGTCAGTGATCGTCCACATGGTCCCTCATTTGACAAAGGGAGTCGGTTTGGGGTTGACGGAAGCAAGCCTCATCTTTTCCTTGGTGAGTATTTTTCAGTTGATCGGCTTAGGGATTGGTGGGTTCTTGGGTGATATCTTCAACAAGCGGCTGATTGCAATGACCTGTATGCTGTTCCACGGGTCTGGAATGCTGATTCTGGCTTATTTTGAAGCTTTCCCGATGTTAATTCTGTCCTGTGTACTTCACGGATTGGCTTGGGGAACTCGGGGGCCATTGATGGTCGCTATCAGGGCGGATTATTTTGGGCCCCGCTCCTTTGGAACTATCATGGGGATTTCCTCAATGATCGTGATGCTGGGTATGATGGGGGGACCAATGATTTGTGGAGTGATCGTCGATACCTATGGTAGCTACGAAATTGCGTTTCAACTAGTGGCTTTTCTTTCTTTAGCAGGAGCGTTGAGCTTCTTCTTTGCGAGAAAGCCTCAGAATTTGAATGCTCCCTAGCGTAAATTCAAAGATTTATTGAACGGTTGCTCAAAGTGAAGCCTAGCGGCCTTCCCTCTTTCTCCATTGAGCAAACGCCTCCTGATTCTCTTCTTTTGTAGCGGGATAAAGTCCGATGATGGACGCACCTTCTCGAACTCTCTCCACGACAAAATCCTCAAATGCGGTCATTTCAACGGTTTCCTCGGCAATTTCATCTGCTAAGTGGGCTGGAATTACAATCACACAGTCGTCATCACCAACCATGATGTCCCCAGGAAAGACGGCTACATCTCCACAACCGATGGGTACATTCAGATCCAAGGCCTGGTGTAAAGTTAGATTTGTTGGAGAACTGGGCCGTTGATGATAAGCGGGAATTTCAAGTTCTGCGATTCTCATTGCATCGCGAAATCCCCCATCGGTCACGACTCCAGCCACACCTCTCTGCTGTAAGCGGCTAATCAGAATGTCGCCCGCGCTAGCTGCTCTGGGGTCTTTACGGCTGTCAAATACCAATACGGAACCAGCAGGGCAGGTTTCGATGGCAACTCGCTGAGGGTGATCTGGTTTTCGGAATTCTGTCAATTGATTCAGGTCTTCTCTGGCAGGGATATAACGTAGTGTAAAGGCCGGTCCAACCATGTTCCGTCCTTTAGGTGAAACAGGATGTACCCCTTGAATGGTTTGATTGCGTAACCCTCTCTTAAAAAGTGCAGTTGCCAGAGTAGCAACGGAAACCCCCATCAATTTTTCTCGGGTTGTCTCTTTCAGTGCAGAAATAGTCATGTCTTACAATTACTTTTGTTGTTTTTCATATTGAATTCGTTGCATCTTTCTTCTTTTGCGAGCTTGCTAGTTAGGATGTAAAGGCATCCCAAATTTTAGCAGTCCGTTGAACAATCCGTTCAATATCTTCTTCCAATAGATATCCTTCGGCGACCAAAGACTTCCCAGCTTCTCGAAGTCTGTCGAGATAGTCCTCACGAGATAGATAGCGTTCCTCAATGGATAACCTTGGATCACCTGACGATTCGCGTTGTTTGCGAGTGGCTGGAAAAGGAAAAGTCGAACCAGCAAGTCCTCCGGTAATTCCATGGAATAGATTAGGATTACCCCGTTCTGGATGACGGAGATTCCAGCCTGTGAAGGTTGCTAGAGGAACCGAAAGTTCAGGTAGTGGAATTCCTGCAATCTCATTCAAATCTTCATTTACCGCAGAAACAAAAGCTGGAAATTGTTCCCCTTGTGTAGCCGGTAAGGCCAGAGTCCGACCTTGATCCAACTCGGGTCCGTAGTCCAATCGCTGCGCTCGAGCCAGTCGTTCTGGTGGATTGAAACCTGGAAGTTTGGCAAAGTTGGGCATGACGTTCTTGGATTCCTGGGCTGTTCCGTCCTGCAAACGTGGATGCCGACTTGGTGGAGGAGGTGTACCATCGGCAACCCACTGATCCAGATTCCGCAGAACTGAACGAAGTAGTGGGCTGTAGTCCATGCAGCTGAAGCATTGTTGCCCACGCCAACCATCTGAACTTCGAATAGTCTCTAGCGGGAATGCTCCGACTCCATGCTGAGTTCCGGAGAAGTGGTAGCGACGCACAAACTTAGTATCTTCTGGCAACTCTGTCCTATTGACTAAATTTGTGTGAATCAGAGCTGCGTCTCCACGCCAATATTCTGCAGAAGTGTTGGTGAAGATTATCTTGGGAAGATGGCCGTTTTGTCTGGTTCGATCTAGTAATGCCCCTTGGATTCCAGTCAGTGGATCGATCTGCGTGCTATCCGAACAGGGGAAAAGTCCAGGTAATACATAGCAAATATCCTTGGACGGTTGTCCAAAACGGAGGTTGAATTCTCCCTTCATTCCCCCAGCAACATGCGGAATCAAGCCATCCAATGCTTGCCGTCCTGATTCATCTGTGTTGATCCCAGTATAAAGATAGGTCCTTAGGAAGCGTCCACTCTGAGATTGACCAAAAGCGTGTGCCCGGGTCAGGGAGCCAGCACAGGGATTCCCCTCTTTACTGGTTCCATACTTAAGAAAAGAGGCCATGTCTCTCATTGCAGCGAACCCCAACCCAATGACTCGACTGCCCCTAGTGGTATAGACCAACTCATAAATGCGGCCCGGCTGAAACCCCGATTCCATGAAAACATGGTGGGGCTCAGGCTCCTCCTCAGCTGTCCCTCGTCGAGCAAACCACCATTGATCGCGCGGAATGAGTTGTCCGGTATCATTGGGATGATCCTTAACGAACATCTGGGCTTTCACTTCCTCAGGATCTGCTGGTGGGTGTGGGAGGTGATCCTTGTGTGAGAGCATTTGCCATTGGCTTGCCTCAGCCTCCTGCTCCTGGAACCAACAAAGAATTCGGCCTTCGATTGATTGGCCTTGTTCATCCAGCGCTTCTGGGGCTCGCATGCCAATCAGCCCAGGCGTTGGAGGCACATCTGCCTGCCATCCTCCAAAAACAACCGTGTAGCCGTTGCGAAGTAAGAAGCCATTCCCTGGTTCTACAGGCATCATCGGATCCTGCGAACGAGGCACACTGTTGAAAGTAAGCACGGTCTTGGTTCCCCGGTTCACCACATCATAGAGCACTGCCCCGTTGCCTCGTTTTGGATCCGTCGGATGCAACAGGACGAAGTCAGACTCAAACTCGACTTGGCCTCGCTGATTCGTTGGAGCCAACCCCAGATCGACAATTCCTGAATTGGCAGGATGCTCCGGATCCACTTCATAGTGTGCAATCCCATGCAGTAACTCATAGGTACCGACATCACCAAATTCCATCCCCGAAGCAAATCGTTCCTGACGGATGATTTCAAACTGGATCAAAGGCATTGGGTAATCTTCTCTACAAAAAGTTTAGGATTTTCAACGGAAGGACTCCTACAACCCCTCTACCAAAAACAGTTGTCGGTCAACTCCTCCCTCTAGTTTAGCTAGCGCTGCTTTGTACTCCTCACTCTTATAAGCAGCTTTTGCGGCCTCCATACTTTCAAACTCAAGTACCACTGCCCGTTGAGGTATTTGGCCTTCCATACCCTCTATGTTTGTACTACGTGCAAGGAACCGAGCACCATTTGCTTGCATTGCTGGCAATGCATCAACGGCGTATGCTTTGAGTTTTTCAGGGTCGTGAATCTCGATATAAATTGAAATCAAGTAGGCTTTTGCCATGGTATTTGCCTTTAGTGAGGTTGAGAAAATCCTGTCAGAGAAAATCCCCATCAGGTATGTGAGAAAAATAAGTATTCGAAACCAGCAGATCTGTGTTGAGCTTCAACACTGCGCAGCAGCCTGGCACATCACTCCCAGCTTAGCTGCGGCTAAGTCTTCTGAGAGA
>DJYX01000225.1:0-991 GCA_002450295.1 Deltaproteobacteria bacterium UBA6967 | reverse complement strand
TTCTGAGAGAAACCCAAGACCACAGTCCGGCGCAATTACCAGGCGTTCTCGGTCAATGTGTTCCAGAGCAGCTTTGATTCGTCCAGTTACTTCCTCCAGTGTTTCCAGTCGACTGCGAGCGATAGCAATGGTCCCAAAGATAATCGTCTTCTTCTCAAATAAATCCAGCAGTTTTAGATCATTTGCACAGTGGGCATCTTCGATGGAGATCTGGTCAAAGTTTAATAAGTCCATTTCCTTTGCCAACTGATGATAACTGTCAGGATCAGCTTTTTTATAATCCTCCTCATCAAGAAAATTTGGATAACCACAGCAAATATGGACAATCTTGCACACTTCCTTGGGAACTCCATTGAAGCAGCGTTCAAGCATTTCAAAGCCGAAGGACTGAGCGTCACCAACCTGCCGAGCAAACAGGGGTTCATCCACCTGGATGTGCCGACAACCAGCTTCCACCAGCGCCAAAATTTCAAAGTTGCCGGTCGTGGCCAGATCTTCTGCCAAGCGCCGCCGGTCCTGGTAGAAGCAGTCCGCGTTCGTATCCATGATGGTCAAGGGACCTGGAATGGTAAACTTGATTGGCCGACTGGAGACCGATTGCGCCGCCTTGAAATCTCTGACAGAGTACGCGGATCCTTTGTGCTGAACTGTTTTCCGGATGGCAGGTAGATCAGTTTCGTAGGCCCCATCCCGCAGAACACGATGCTCTAGCTGCCGAAAATCAAAACCGTCCAGATGCCGACAGTGATAGTGAATGTAGTTCTCCCGACGCACTTCCCCATCAGTGGGAATATCGATTCCAGCTTTAATTTGCAGCGCGATCACTCTCTCGGCAGCCCTCCGATACAAATCCTCGTCATCAGCACTTGCGTCGCTGTAATTTGTGAAGTTGGTCGTGGTTTTGGGAGAGTTCATGCTACCTTCACTGCGGGCTGCATCGAACCAGTCTCGAATTGGCAAAAAATCAGGCTTGGGGAAGGAACCAATCGTT
>DJYX01000126.1 GCA_002450295.1 Deltaproteobacteria bacterium UBA6967 | reverse complement strand
GCACACTTGGGAGGCAATCCGTCAGCCATTGACGGTAGGTGGCCTAGAATTGAGCCTGATCGGCTTTGTCTACGTCTTTTTGATTTTGCTGATCACCCGAGTGTTTGTGCTCCTTTGGCGCTACCTTTTCAAGCAACGACTGATGGCACACAGCCATATCGAAGAGGGTACTCAAGAGTCTGTCACCACTATTGGAGCCTATGCCATCTGGGGGATTGGGCTGCTATTCGGCTTGGGAGCTTTGGGGGTGAACAGCGCATCTCTGGCGGTTGCCTTTGGAGCAGTGGGTATCGGCTTGGGTTTTGGCCTACAGAATATCTTCAATAACTTTGTCAGTGGGCTGATTCTGCTGTTCGAACGACCGATCCAGGTGGGAAACGTTGTTGAGATCAATGGAATCTGGGGAGTTGTCAAAAAAATCAACGTTCGCTCAACGTTGGTGCAGACTTATGATAATGCATCATTGATTATACCAAACTCAGAGTTCATCAGTCAGACTGTCACAAATTGGTCCTACAAAGATCCACGAGTCCGTCGTACAATCAATATCGGGGTTGCCTATGGAACTGAACCCGAATTGATTCGTAAAGAGATGTTGGCGATGGCCCAACAGCATCCAAAAGTCCTCGCTGTACCAGCTCCAGTCGTACATTTTGTAGATTTTGGGGACAGCGCTCTAATGTTTCGGCTATACTACCATACGACTTTGGATTTCGGGATGATTTCCGAGACCGAGATTCGGCTCCAGATCGATGAGCGGTTCCGAGAGTTAGGCATTGTCATTCCATTTCCTCAACAAGATGTACACTTCCATGTTGCAGAGTCGACAGAAACTTCACCTGAAGCAAAGCAGAGTTCAAATTCCGTCAAGCCATTAGTAGGAATCGGCGAAAGCAAGACGGATGACAGCAGAATGACCTTGCTACAGCAACTTTGGAAGGGTCGCCCAAAGTAAATCAAGTCCCGATGCTCTTCGTACAACCTGGCCTACTGCCAGAAGAAACTCAAAAAACTGAAGACAAGCAACAAGAAAAGCCCAGCCCCACGCGCTATGTTTGTGCTAACTGCCACACTCCAGTCAGTGATGCGAGTTGCCTGCTGGTGATTCAGGGAGACAGCCCCAATCACTACTTCGCGAATCCGGATGGACTACTCTTTGAGATTCTTACTTTTAGTTGGTGTCAGAACCTACGAGATGGTTCCCCCTCAGTATGGAAGGACACTTGGTTTGCTGGTTATGCTTGGACGGTTCAGTATTGCTCAGGTTGTCAAATCCACATGGGGTGGCGCTACGATGGTTCAACAGAGCCGACAAGATTCTACGGAATTGTTCGAGAACGACTTATAGAAATTGAGGAGAAGCCGGACTAGCGGATCAATTCACGAAGATATTCCTGCTGACGTGGGGTGGGTGATGCTTCCTGTTGGTTAGCTGATTGAACGGCCTGACGGTACTCTGGGGAGGCTTGAAATTCATAGTCGAACTTGAGTGGCTTGATGCCTTTCTCACTCCAGTACTGTCCTTCCTGCTGACCTTGAGAGCGGTTTGCCATTCGTTGTCCAGAACGCGCCAGTTGTTGCATCTGTCCTTGCATCTGTTGCATCTGTCCTTGCATTTGCTGCAAATATTGTTCGGTCTGTTGCACGAGAGGCATCGCTATTCCGGGTCCGCTTCCAGAACCAAAACCAGACCCCTGTCCCTGTCCTTTTCCAGGTTGCTGACCAGACCCCTCTCCGGATTGCTGACTAGGCTGGTTTCCGGGCAGATTACCTCCTAACATTTGAGAGGCTTCTTCGGAAGATTGTTGTGCATTTGCAAGCATCTGGGCCAATTCGTCCATTGAGAGTTGACCATTCGCCATTTTCTCCAGCATTTTCTGCATTTGCTCAATCATCTCAGAAATCTGTTGCTGTTGCTGCTGTAAGTCCTGCGGGGTAGGATCTTGACCCATCTGGGAGCTTTGTTGTTGGCGCATCATCTCCTCCAATTGCTCCCTCAACTTGGACTCCTGACGTAGGGCTTCAGCTAGTTGTTGTTGTAGTTGATTGAACTGTTCCATCATTTCAGAATATTTCTCATCATAGTACTGAGAGGTACTCTGCTGAAGCTGTTGCTGTTGCTGCTGAAATGCTGAGAGCATCTGGTTGAGTAGTTCTTGCGCTTCTGCTCGCTTGTTTTCTTGGAGGAGTTGGCGCACTTGTTCCATCAACGACGAGAGTTCCATTTCCTCAGTTGGCTGATTGGACTGTTCCGGAGGGCTGGGAAGGAATTCTGCCATAGCCTGCTGCTGCTCCAAGAGTTCGGCTAGGCGTTGTTCAAACTCTTCCAGCATTTCCATCACTTCTGACAAGGACTCTGGATTTTCGTCCAACTGCGCGAGCCACTGTTCAAGTTGCTGAAAATCTGCAAAAATATCATCTGCTTGATTCAATTTGTCTGCAAATTCCTGTTGTTCCAGCAGTTCCTTGAGACGATAGCGCATTTGCCGCATTGTATTGTATTCTTCCCTCAGCAGCACCAACTGTGCTTCACTTGGGGCTGATTCCGAGACCGCAAAACTAGGAATCAAGGCGAAGGGCAGCATCAACAGGAGACGGAATTTCATGAAGGCTCCAAATTTAGGTTGCACAGAAGCTATCAATTTTGGCAGAAATAATTGGCGAATAACAATGAATCTTCCTTGAAATTCTGCAAATTAGCGAAAATTCGATGATCGATATGCTCGCATTCAAAACCTGTCTCGTCGTTCAAAACCAATTTTGAAGCAGGGAATCATGTGGTGGTCTCCTCAGAAAAGCTCTCGTGCGTGGCAGAGTAGTCGGGCATTGTATGAACTTTCTAATTCCATGAACGCAAACCATGTATTCAACTAACTTCTCCCAATTTGGAAGCAAGCTTTTCGGTGCAACCGCCAAAAAACTTCAGTTATTGAGGGCAAGTCGCTATTGGCCTGACAGCCCCGCTAAGCTCTGGGGCAGCTTTGGGGGAGCTTTTCTGCTGCTGCTGGTCATCATGCCTTTTCGCGATTTCCTGAGTTTACTGGTTGTCGTTGGGGCGCTTGCCGGTGCCTTAACTCTTTGGAAACCCTGGGAGCATACTTTCTTGAATTCACATAACCATCCTGACTCCAAAGTGGTTGACCTTAATTCATATCGGCAGCGCAAACAACAAGCGGAAGAGTCTCCAAACGTTGTTCCTGGTCTTCAGTTGGTTCTGGAAACTAATTTTTTACCCCAAGCAGATCTAGTGAAAGCTCTCTTGGAAGAGCATGGCATCCCAGTGAACCTACTTAACAGACACAATGCCAGTATTCTAGTGCATCCCCTGGGAAGTCAAACTGTCAAAGTGATGGTTCCTGCATCAGAGCACACCCGTGCCATTCGCCTTCTTGAGCAAAACGCTCCTCATTCGCCCGACAAGGGGCCAAATATCGCCTGATCCCAAAAATCCTCTTCATGGAACCTGATCGTCTCATTCACCATTATTGCGCCTATCACCGAGACAGCCGACTAGAATTTGGTTGGGTTCGAGCACTTCAGAAAAACAGACTGGTAGTGCAACCTGTTTTGGGTCGCGAACAATTTCTGCCAACAAACCGAGTTCTTTGGTCCCAACCCAGTCAGCAGATAGCCGAGGGCGGAGCCCTTCAGCAACTCACCCGTGTCTTGGAGGAAGCAGAAGGTCTGGCTACACAAATTGATCTGCCTACTATTCATGCCTTGGTGGAACCTGGCGCTGAGCTGACTCTAGATGCGATCGCTCAAGATTTTCTGGAGGAACCAGCAGCGCTGGCACATCA
>DJYX01000242.1:630-3476 GCA_002450295.1 Deltaproteobacteria bacterium UBA6967 | reverse complement strand
CGCTTTCTAGCAGATCCATTAACCCAGCGCAGCCTGCGCTATCAACAGCAGGCCACTGGTTGGGATCGACCAACCCAGCAGATCATGGTCGGCTATAGCGACAGTAATAAGGACGGGGGTATTCTGGCGAGCCAATGGAGCTTGTTCCGAGCCCAGGAGAAGTTGTTGGAGATTGGTCAGGCCCACGGGATTTCTCTACGCTTTTTCCACGGACGAGGGGGGACAATCAGTCGTGGTGCCGGACCTACACATCGCTTCCTCCGGGCCTTGCCTCATGGTTCCATTGGTGGCAATCTCCGTTTGACTGAGCAGGGGGAAACCATCGCCCAGAAATACGCCAACCTGGGGACGGCTCACTATCAACTGGAAATGCTGGTCGCTGGGACTGCTGGATCTTCCTTACTTCAGGAAAATCAGCCACGCCTGCACAATCCTATGGAAGGGGTCATGGATGACCTAATGGAGTCCAGCCGACAGGCCTATCGGCAACTACTGGAAGCAGACGGGTTCATCGATTTCTTTCGTGAAGCCACGCCGATTGACGTTATTGAATCCAGCCGGATTGGTTCCCGCCCCTCACGGCGGAGTGGGCAACGCAGCCTCTCTGATTTACGGGCGATTCCCTGGGTTTTTGCCTGGAGCCAGTCTCGTTTCTTTCTCTCCAGTTGGTATGGACTAGGGACGGCCTTATCGCAGTTACGAGAAGCCCAGCCCGAAGTGTTCGGTAGACTCTGTGAGGAAAACCTGAGTTGGCATCCGTTCCACTATCTGACCAGTAACGTGGCGACAAGCCTAGCAATGGTTGACGAAGACGTGACCGCACAATACGCTAAATTGGTTGTTAATGCCGAAGTCCGCAATCGACTCTTGCTGCAAATCTTGACGGAGTACCGACGAAGCCGCAGCATGCTAGAAGTGCTTTATGCAGGTCCCTTGGAGGAACGCCGAGCCAGGATTCAAAAAAGTATTGAGCTACGGCGCAACGGACTGCGTAGTCTACATCGGCAACAGCTTGACCTGCTACCCAAGTGGCGTGGATTAAAAGCTGAAGGTTATGATGAAGAAGCCGAGAAATTGCTGGTTCCACTGCTGATTACGGTCAACGCCATTGCCAGCGGACTGCGCACAACAGGTTAAATCAATCCATGAGCCTGATTGCTGAATAATGAAACTGGTAAGTTGATCCTCTTTTCTCCAACCGAGTTGCTCTCATGAAACACATTGCGCTTTTGCTGCTGACGGTAGCGCTGGTAGCCTGCTCAAAATCTAAACCAGAACCACCTCCTCCAGAGGAATTCCTCACCCTTGCTGATGTGTCTGGTCGCCCAACACTGGCCGAAGATTCCCCAGATGTTCGGGTGATTCAGGTCAAGACCAAGTCCTTCATCAAGCAGAACGATCTACGGGCTGCCAAGACCAAAGCTGTCGAGTTGGCTACCGTAGTTGCTGTTGATGAAATGGTGCGCGAGTTATTGCCTTCATCGACCTATAATGAGAATTACGAAAAAATTGAAGACTACCTCTCGCGAAACATCAACAACTACGTGGATGATCAGGAAGTTGTTGGCGAGCGCCGTATTTTCATGGGTCAATACTATGGCATCTCCGCCGCGTTCAAGGTCAATCGCCAGAAGGTTCTGGTCGCCCTGCAAAAGGACCTGAAGTTGATCAACACCAGTCAGAATGCCTTGGTAGCGATCATCACCAACCGTAAGAATATTGACTTATCGAGCGCAGGTTTCACCTTCACAGATCTGGAAGAAGCCTTCCTCAACCAGATCCAGACCGACATGAATCAGCGAGGTCTGCAGATGATGGACTACCGTAATGCCATCATATCGATGCAGAACAATGAGGATGCTGTACGAGAGATCGCCACCATCTCCAAGGATCAGTTCATGGCACTCCTCAGTGATTCCAACAGCGATGGGAACCTGCTGGCTGAACAAATTCAGCTCAGTGACGAGTTTTACGAAAGTGGACTCAATGTCCTACGTCAACTGGCCAAGGTAGTGATTGAGGTCAATATCTTTGCAGTGAGTGGCAACGTACAGGGAGACCTGGCTCTCTCGCTCAATGTGACAGCCAAGAACATCGCCAGTGACCGTGGAGGAGCCTTCGCCAACACTGTTATCAACGTCTCACGTCGTGCTGGCCCAAACTCTGTGCAGTCAGCAATGATCGCAGGGCTTGTGCAGGACGCCTATCAGGAGATGCAACAGGAGTTTGTGCCTCAGGTACTCAAGGAGATGTCGACCATCTCGATTGACCGAGATGCTCTGGTTGCTTATGACCTTGTCTTCCGAGGTTTTGATAAAAACGACGGGGGTCGCTTGCGACGTATGATTCAGGACAAAGAAGACAAGACCTTCCGCTACCTCAGCTTCGATAACTCGGTTCCTTCGATCATTTCGATTCGGGTACGACACGCTGGTCGTCTGGAAGACCTCGCTGATCGCGTCATGCGGATGATGGACACCAACAGCTTCAAGGTGGAAGAACCTATCATCGCTCCAGATATTCGTGACCTGGTTTTCTTGCGTAACAATGACTGATGTCTTCACACAGCGGCGGGGTGGGATTCTACTCCATCCAACCGCTCTCCCCGGTCCACATGGTATCGGGGATCTGGGTCCAACGGCTTATCGCTTTGTCGATCTGCTTGAAGCAACTGGCCTGACACTCTGGCAGGTCCTACCACTTGGGCCTACCTCCTTTGGCTATTCGCCTTACCAATCTCCCTCTGCATTTGCCGGCAATCCATTACTGATCAGCTTTGAGTTGCTACAGGAAGAGGGCTATTGGGAGGCTCCGGAATTCCTGCCAGATTTCCCTATTGATCAAGT
>DJYX01000242.1:0-294 GCA_002450295.1 Deltaproteobacteria bacterium UBA6967 | reverse complement strand
GGTTGCTTCCTGGAAACAGTCTCAACTACGTCAAGCCTTTCAAAACTTTCAGCAACAAGCTTCTGAAGAAGATCGAAACGCCTTTGCAGATTATTGTTTGCAGAAAGTCCATTGGCTGGATGATTTCGCACTCTTCATGGCAATCAAGGAACATTGTGGGGGAACATCCTGGGATCAATGGCCCACTCACCTTAAACAAAGAGAACCCCAAGCACTGACCCAGTTTCGAGCCGAACACGCAGCAACAATCACCGAAGTACAATGGCAACAATTCATCTTTGACCGTCAGTGGCA
>DJYX01000116.1 GCA_002450295.1 Deltaproteobacteria bacterium UBA6967 | reverse complement strand
CGCTGCTTGTAGTGAAGCTCTGTCTCCATTTGCTCAACATGGAGCCGACGCAACAAGGGCAGATCATTCAGCGCGAAATCAAAGGCTGCCTGGATGATGCTGTCCATCAGCAGGGTGTTGCGCGCCAGAATTTCAAAGGAATTTTCTGTCTGGAGATTGAGTTGAACAATTCGTTCATTCTCCAACTGGAAGAAATCTTGAATGACGATCCCGCACCCTTTTTCACGCTGGACCAGGTGCACCAGCAGAGAACTCCCTTCAGGATCTATCGGCAATTCTGCTAATTGCTGCTGTAATCGAGGAAAGTAATCAGCTTCTGTAAATTGCCGCTGCTGTAGGCGAAACGGCTCCAAAAAGGGGTAGTGTTCTGCAGCGTTGAGCAGAGCTTGTTTCATGCAAAAATCCTTTGCAAAAAATCGAGAGCAGGCGAAACTAGATAGTTATCAGAAAAAAAATTGAAGTTTCTGTTTCAAACAAAGACGTTTTACCTTTCGTTTTTTCTGCTATTTACTTGAATGTCTTAAATGTCGCACTCGACCGGACCCAAAACTCGCTGATTTGATCATCGCGTTTGGTCTTCCAGCTAATTTTTATCTTCTGGTAGCAGCTTGCTCATGGAATATGAATCCTCTTTTGGCCAATCCAACCAAGATTTCTCACTTGACATGCCGAATGTTCCCTTCGGACGTATGCAGCACGATATTTATGTACTGCTTGGTTCAGTACGAAAGCATCACAGTGCCTCTTTCTTTGAGAAATTGTGGGCTTCAATGTTTGGAAAAAAGGAGAGCCCAAACAGTCCAAGGTTGATGGCCCAGTCTCTTGTGAATGCATGCGAGTCCAAGACCACCCAAGAATTATCAACACAACTCAGTGAAGATCCTGCGCTTTGTCAAGTACGCAGCAGCTTGGTAAAGCACGTACTGGATCAGAAACGCCTCTACGAAACCTCTGTGTATCGAGAGATGCTTTTCCAAGCGTGTTTGTCCATTTACATCGGTGGCGCTAATCCTCGCAATATGCAGACCGCTGGACAAGTATATATCAATTACCTGCGACATGTTGCGGAAATCAACAAGAAAAGCCTACTGAGCGTCCGTTCCTCGGCTCTACAAAGCATGGACGTAAGCAAGATCAGCATGGATGACCTGAACAAGGGCCTGGAGGAAATGGAGCCTGAAGATGCGATGGCACTGCATGAGTTGAACTTTTCTCAGCATATGCTGGAACGCAACAAAGAATTGATGGCTCAAATGCTGACCTCCATCACGATTCCGGTAGATCTCTCGGAACTGAACCGGCTCAGTCCATCACAAAGTCTTAGCAATGGATTTATCGGAGAAGGTGGACGTGGAGAAGGTTCAGAAAAAGAGACTGTTGTAATTCGCAAGGTCACTGCAGTCGCTGATGTGATGCGCTTCATCCTGCCATTGCACAGCTTGGCACTAAATATTGCAAAGCGCCTGCAGGCGATCGAGTCTGCTATTCCCCAGCACTATCTACTAGAGGCACGTGTCCGCACAGAAGCTTTCCGTACTTTATTGCTCAGAGTGGAGTTGAAGCATCCCCATGTTCGAGCCCACATGCTGCCAGCCTACAAGAAAATGCTTGATGCCTACTACAAGGCCTACAAGCGAGCCTCCAAAACTACTCCTGATATGAAGGAGTTTCCTATTTTCTCGGAGTTTGCGCAGGCCGCCTACCTTTCACATCTCCATCGCAAGTCTCTTGGCTTGGAACCTCCTCAGGTTGGACAAATCCTGAAAGATGCAAAGGAGGCAGTCGACTTAGCCGTAATGCTGGAGGCCAACCCGAATCAACGCAAGATGCAGGCGCGCATCACTGAGCAACTACCCAACTACGGGGTGATCCTCTAAGGATTATGAGGCACATCCCTTGCTGAGTTTATAGTACTCGTCGTGTCAGGATGACCGCATCCTTCGTCATGGACGAGCAGAATGGAATCTGCTGCCCTGACTTCCTAAATTCCGGTTGATCACCGGGAAAGTATGTCATGAAGCAGAAGTTTTTCCTGCCTCTCGCTCTTGCCATGTTGTTTTCAACCGCAGCAGCCTGGGCCCACAAGATCCCCATTGATCGTAGCGAGAAAATCGCTGGGCGCCAAATTCAGAGCATTATTCAGCAATTTACCAACGAGCGTGGTCTATTGCTGGAACCCAACACCGCCACGCACAAGCGACATCTTCCCAAGTCCATCAAGCCTGAACCTCCACTGGGACGGGTCACGCCACCGCTGATTTTCTTCAATGGGCTGCCCCGTATTTTCAGCGATACCGACTGATCATTTCAGGGAGCTACCTGAACCACAACTACATAGGGAGGCTCCCGCACCAGTATCTCATCCGGTGGTGAAAGTTCCAGTAGGGGTGCGCTCTTTAGCACCAATGCATCAAATTCTGGGACTTGGCTAGTTTCCAGAATCTCCTGACCAATCACCTTCCCTTCCACATTAATCTGTAGGCGAACCCGTAGTGGCAGCGGTTTGGGCAAGTCACTGTTTTCCTGTCGGAAGAACATCAACCGATTACGCATAGCCTGCCAAATCTGTCGGTTGTAGCTCCGCTCGGCGATCTTGCGGCGAAACTGTTCTAACTGGTTTTGATTGCCACTGGATCCAACGCTTTTGGTCGTCGAGTTTTCAGCGCTATCATTCCTGACAAAAAGAGGTCTGGATGGCTGCACTCTCGCGGTAATTTTGGGAAGTTGCTCCTCCTGCTTAGCAGCCTTACGGGGAGTCTTTTTCTTAGCAGGTGGCTTGGTCTTGGCAGGTGGAGTTATCGCCTTTGTTTTTGTTGAGTTGGCAGGCGGAAGGTTATCCGCACGAGCTACTAGTTTCTCCTCCAAAGTTACTGATTGATCTGCTGGACGTGCCACCTCAACGGATTGCTTTTGTGTGGAAGTCCTCTGGCGTTGGACCGCTGGCTTTCTCTCAGGATTGGAACGAGCAGCTGAAGAAATCACAGTGTTTCGCTGTGGAGCAATTCCTTTCCATTCGGGGATAGGTGGTAGTGACGCAGCCCAAAGCTCACTCGCATTCGGCTCTACAAAGGCGAGTAGAGTCCTTAGAGCTTCTGTTCGACCAGCACCGGCACAGGGTTCTGGACAAAACACTACATACTGGACTAATGCATCAGCAAGATTACGGGATATTTCTAACCGCATCTCCCCAGCCTGTGGCTGCATGCGGAAACCAAAGCTGGCTTCTGTCTTCATAGGAGCGCTTGTCAAAACAGGAGTCTCTGCTGCGACCCAGAGGTAGTAGCGGCTCTGCAGCAGGCGCTGTAGTTCTAACAGCCAAGTCTGTTCTTGCAAACTAGGAACGGAGTGATTGCTGTGCAGAGTCAACAGGGCGCTGGGGCGATCCGTCTGTGCGTTTGTAAACCCTGCAAGAAGTCCAAGACATACAGTTAGAAACCAACGTTTCCAAGACATGTGAGTTTGCTCAATGCGTTGAGAAAGGAACTGATTTGTTGCAACCAGAGATGGTGGTGAGTCAGTAGAACTTGATCAATTTGGAACAATCTACACCTGCGACGCCTGTGCTGCAAGTAGCTCTTTGCGTTGCAAAATCCGTCGAACCTGACGTTGTTTAGCGTCATCAAAACGATATGGCCACAGCAGCAAGGCAGCCAATACGAGAAACACCCCAACTCCTGGACCAAACAGCCAGGCCAGTGCTTCTGACACTTCTGCCGACTGTACGGTGTTGGGCACAAACCCAATGACTTCCAGCAACAAACCAGCGCCTGCAACAGCGAGGGCACGTGCGGTTTTGGCGCCTAGTCGCCACACTCCAAAGTAGACTCCTGATCGTTGTACACCGGTGCGGACTTGGTCATAGTCAATCACATCTGTCAGCAAGGAATCCAGCAATACCACCGATCCCACACAGCTACCCAACAGCACACCTCCCACGAACAATGGTACCCAGAGATTACTTGGCGGAAAGAAAGGATAGGTCACACAGCTGAAAAAGCCCAGCAGTGAGACTCCTAGCAGGAGAGGTCGTAGCTTTCCCAGCTTTCTGGAAAGTAGTACCCAACCTACCAAAGAGAGGGTCAGTACCAACATGAAGACTACTAGAATGAGCTGCACTTCCTGCTCTTCCAACAACAACCGATAGCGGTAGTAGTAAAGTGCCAGAGCTCCATTGATGGCCACCCCAAAGGTAGCCACGATATAGGCTAACAATAACGGTCGGAAAGT
>DJYX01000154.1 GCA_002450295.1 Deltaproteobacteria bacterium UBA6967 | reverse complement strand
TTGCTGGATCAGGACTGGCTGGGAATGCGAGCCACACGAAAGTTGGCTTTCCTGCGCTATGCTGACTTTTACTGTGTTCAGGAGGGACAGTTGGTCAGAGGAGCCTTTTTTTGTGACCTGATCGGAGTAATGAACCAGTTGGGAATTTCTACACTTCCTCTACAGACAGGATCCTCTTTTTTGTATCCCGGACCACGCACCCACGATGGTTTGTTGTTTGAAGATCAAGACAATGGAGAATCCAAGAAGACCTTGGATCTGGTTAATCGCATGATTGCAGATCTCACGACACTAGATATTTCTGGAGATGACCTACCTCCCCCAGAGTATCTTGCCAGAACTTGGCACAAAGATATGGTTTGGTATGGTCCTGCTGGAATTGGAGCGACCTATACGATTCCGCGCTACCAAGAGCAGCACCAATATCCGTTTCGTACTGGACTGCGAGGAAAGCGCTTCAATGGCCACCTGTGTCGGCTGGCTGAAGGAAACTATGCTGGCTTTTTTGGCTGGCCCAATCTTACGAATACAGCGGTTGGTGGATTCCTTGGGCTTCCAGCGAGTGACCGAGCCGCAGATATGCGAGTTGTCGATATCTATCGCAGAGAAGGAGACAAGCTGGCTGAAAACTGGGTGCTGATTGATTTGCCCTGGTGGCTCAAGCAGCAAGGAGTTGATATCTTGAAGAGAACAGAACAGATTATTTGCAGCTAGGAAAATTTCCCAATTGAGCTTGATAGATCGCCAACTGATTTGAAATTTCAGCTGGCTCTATTTGTTCGGCTACAGCAGATATCTCAAAATTTCTTTAGTAGCCAGGCTAGTCCGCAACCTTCCATCTTCATCCTGTTTTGGTTTGACCTCAGTCTGTATTTATTCACATGAGAACTAAGCCCATCGTATCGTCTGACAAAGTCTCAGAGAAATTTTTTGAACAGGGGTACTTGGATGCCATCCCGATTCTTTCTCAGGATGAAGCGCGAGGAATTTGGGCAGAGGTGAGCAACTCTTTAGAACTAGATGGTCCCAAGCGCTTCAAAACACACCTGCTACTGCCTATCTTGGATGATGTGGTAAAAAATCCTGGCATCATTCGCGTGGTTTGTAGTGTTCTGGAAACTGAAGATGTTCTCGTTTGGTCCTCAGATTGGTGTATTAAGAACGCCCACTCATCGGGATTCTACAGTTGGCATCAAGACTCGACCTACGCTGGTATGACTATGCCTGAGAAAGCAGTCACAGTATGGCTGGCGTTAACGCCATCAACACCAGCATCAGGGTGTTTACGTGTGGTTCCTGGATCACACAAATGGGGTCAATTTGCACATGAATTAAAGGCATCAAATGATAATATGTTAAGTCGTGGGCAGCATATTGTTATTGATGAGAAGATCGCTGATTTTACCAATGAGGCGGTAGATTTAAGATTGCAACCCGGCGAGATGAGCCTACACAGCTTTCGATCTATTCATGCTAGTGGCCCGAACCAAACTGATTATCCAAGAATTGGTTTTGCCATCCGCTATTGTGCTGCTGATCTACAACGCGAGTCTCGCATTACTGAGAAAGAATCTGCGATACTAGTTTCCGGTATCGAGCCAGAAAACTGCTCATTCATCATGGAATCTGCTCCAAATCAAGCAATGGGGGATGAAGAAGTTTTAGAATGGAAGCAGGCAGTTGATCGTGAAAACAAAAATTATTTTCAAGACAACCCTGTGCGCCAGGCTTACCACAGATAAGTGAGAGAAGACTGAAATTTGATTTGCTTCTAATTCTAACTATTTCTCCAGCAAACTTCTAGAACCTGGATCAGTAAGAAAAGAAAGCAGAACTTTATCTCATGCGCATTGAAGCCGAACTATTTATTCTTCAGTATCTTCTTTTATTGGTAACACAGCAAGGATCCCCAAAGCTGCTACTGAGCCTGTAATTAGCAACGTGTTAAGATCAATTGTTGCACCTCCCAAGAACAGTAAAACAATAATTGCAAATAAAAAGTAAACCAGAATTTTGTACTTTGAATTCATGTTAATTCTTCAAGTAAATATTTTTTGATCCCTCAAATAATTTTTAAATCCAACTGTTGAACCATTCGGCTGTAATCCACGTCCCAGACATAATGGGTTCAATGATTCAAAAATTTGTTAGAAATTTCATTGATAGGTCCTCCCAGGTCAATCCTTAAATATTGTTTGAAAACTCTCCTCAGGTTGAATGCAGCAAAGTGTCTGACCAAAACAACTTTTTTACTTTGAGGTGATTTTTTTGCTGAGAACCATGTATGACGAATTTTTGATTGAGAATCGCAGTATATCGATTGGCTACCCCCTCCCCTATGGAGCCATGAAATTGAAAAATGATTTCGAGCCTGCAGGCTTACAAGCATATCTTGGGGAATTGAGTGAGTATGAACGTGCGAGCCTTTATCCCTACATGGCACCTGAAGGTAGCTATTTGCTAGCAAAGGGAAGGCTATTTCAACTCAATCAACGTGACTTGGAGGAGGTTGTCCAAGTCCAGACTGATCCCTTGCTATTTGGAAGAACGCCCGTACTAGCTGTTGGTTCAAACCGCGCTCCTTATCAACTGCTCCGTAAGTTTGGATCGGAAGCAATCGTACCCGTCACATCAGCTCGGCTGCATGATTGCGATGTGGTGCACACGGCCTTAGTAAGCTACTACGGAGCAATACCTTGCACCGCTTTTCCCTCATCCGGAACGATCACAGAATTGAAGATCGTTTGGCTGGATGAAGATCAACTCCTCCACATGCACAAGACAGAGGGAATTGGGGTTGCGTACGATTATGTAGAGATGCAGGGTGTGGCACACCAACTAGAAGTACCAGTTGGCCCTGTTTTTGGCTATGCAGCCCGTGCGGGAGTATTGGCCTGGGAGGATTCACAGCCTGCAGGTCTTGCAGCCATTTCAGCCCAAGCCCGCCAATTTAAGACGGTCCGCCAGGGAGAAGTAGCTCAACGCGTCTGCAAACTGACCAACCTTACTGAAGCTTGGTCAGTTGAGCAGTTTATCACCACAATGCAAACTGATAAAACCCTACGTGAGGAAGTGATCGGTCAACTGCAAACACATGCGATCCAACCAGATCAACCACCCTGGCGAGTGATTCCAGTTTCAATGGATGGAATTGACGACTACCTGTGAAGTTTCAAAGCGCTGGAAAGACAAGGACTGGAAAAGCCTACACTGTGTGAAGGCGCAAAAGCGTTCGTAGTGAGGATTATGCAGGTGAAGCAGAGATCTTTTTCTCTGGAACCGTAGGTCCATAATTTTTTCTGAATCTTGTGACCATCATGCTGACTTCATCCAGATGACTTGTGAATTTGACACCGATTCCTGGGGGAATTTTTTCGTCGCCTGCTGAAACCCAGATAACTTGAGCTGTGAGATTGATTGGCTCGAGAAGCTTGAGATTCAGCTCCAGTTGCTGTCCAGCCTCGTACGGATGATCTGTAATCAAAAAGCACCCGGAGACAGAGACATCAAAAGTCTTGGCGTTGATTTGCTCTGTATCGCCACTTTGCTGAATTTGAGCATCCAGCTGGAAGGGAAAGCGCTCCGCTTTGCTGTACTTCTCTTTGAATCGGTTCACTTGAGTTGCGATCTCCTTGAGATTGCTGATAAAGCGAATCCCAATTCCTTTTGGAACATTCTCATT
>DJYX01000096.1 GCA_002450295.1 Deltaproteobacteria bacterium UBA6967 | reverse complement strand
CCTAGGTTTCTTCCTATCCCGCTGCCAAACGCCCATATTTTGGTATTGTAGACTATTCCTCATTGAACTGAAATCTGAAAAATTAAACAAGTCTCCCTGCCCGTCACTTTTCCGCCCAACTGCTGCCCACCACCGCTTCTGCAGTAATCGGCACTGCACTAACAAAAGTCTGCATCCCCTCGATCATGGCATGCTCTACTACACCCCGCACCTGATCTGCCAGGGCTGGGGGGCTCTGCTGGCACAGCAGCAACGTTCCTGGCAAGCTCTCTGGCAGCAGGAGGTCGATGACTGGGAACACACAGATGATGCTTCGAAACCTGCCAAACCTTCCCGCAAGCTTTGGATTGCCAACAACCTCACTCTGGAGACACTAATCGCACTACATGCAGAAAATCCCGCTGGGCTTGGGTTTGTCTCTGATGAGATCTTGGGCATCCTCAATGGTTTGGGACAGTTCAAAGGAGGTCGAGGAAACGACAAGCAAACCATTCTAAGCCTCTGGAATGGCTACGACTTTGAGAACCCGACAGCAGACTCTGACCGATATGTGCGTGATGTCTATGTCCCGATGTCTGGTGGAATCCAAGAGGTTCTTGTCAGGAAAATTATCAATGAAGAAAATACTTCCGACGGCCTGGCAGCACGATTTCTATTCAATCACCTTGTAATTGCCAAGATCCCTGCGTCCATTGAGCGGCAGCAGGAGATTGATCAGATCCTGTTTGAAGACCATCGGGAATACGACACCATGAAGGGGATCTTTGATCGACTGGTTGCAATCAGGGATGTAGAGCAACAGGTCTTGATGGATATGCATGCACGGAATCATCTGGCCTTGTTCGCCCAGTACCTGAAAACCCAGGCGCGGAAGGGGTCGGAGCAAGGGTTTGCGGCATACATGAAACTGCAGACCTATCTGTACAGACTAACCTTGCTGGTGCACTACATGACCCGCAGGAATGCTGATGACGCGAAGGTCTCCGAAGAGACTGCACAGCATGCGATCAGTATCATGAGGTTCTTCATTGCCAGTATGCAGCGTGCTTACGGTACGGTGGAGATGACTGATCGAGAACGAAAGGCGAGGGCCATTCTAGACAAACTGCATCAGCTGGGTGGTCGGGCCAAGCTCAAGGACATCAAGCAGCCGATCAAGAAAACCGTTTCCAGTAAGGAAGCATCGGCGTTGATCAAAGAGCTTGTTGAGCTGGGTGTGCTGAAGGAAGTCCGAGACGGCAAAGAAAAATTTGTGGAATTGGTGAACAGGTGAACAAGTTGACTCTATCCCAGTAATTGTCTGGCCCTAACTTGTTACCCTAGAGGTGAACAGGCGGTGAACAGAGTGAACAAGTTACTGGTACTGCTTACACAAGTTGTTCACCCTGTTCACCGCTGTTCACCGCCCTCCAGCCTAGTAACAGCAGGTGCTGGAAGGCTAGTTGTTCACCTGTTCACCGTTTTTGGATATAGATTCTGATCCTTATCATGATTTCTATAGGATACCAGAGCACAGGATCTGATTCAGAGATATCCCGTCTTGGAAGGAATGTGCCTACCTACGGAATCGAATTGTCAGTATTTAAGCAGGCTGAAATCAAAAAAAGGAGACTAGCCAACAAATGAGCCAACACTGCTAGTGCTTAGGTAAGGGGTAAGGAGGTGGGATCCAGTCAGATTAGATCCCAATAGCGTAGCAACTGAATTATCCAGTAATCGGTTTGAATGCATCACGAGCTTTTCGCTGACTTTCAGTGACAGCTGAGAGGTCTATCTCATACCAAGATCTCAAATTCGTAGTTGATCCTGTTGCCAAAGCGTTGTTTAACATTCCTTTATGTACTTCACGGCTTGGTATCTCAGCGATTGCAATAAAATCTGCATCACCGTCGCAGAAGAAATAGTCGATGATTTTTCCGCCGCAAGCTTCATATACTTCATCCATGACAGCTCTACGCTGTTCATAAGTGGCATCTGCCAGGGCAGCCAGACCTGCTTGTGAATATGTGCCAGCAATTACGACTTTCATTTGATTTTCTCCGATTAGTTTTTAAGCAATTACAGTAATAGTTGATTTTTCCAAAGTCCCCAGTTGACTAGCTCGAATAACAAGCTTTTGGAAAGCTTCAGACATCCCAACCTCATCCATGGCATTGCCTGCCTCTTCTAGGGAATTATTTTGATACAGAGCATGAAGCAATGACATATCGGCAGATACAGAAGGTACTATGGCTGCAACTTTTGTATTTTCGTCCTTGATCTCTTCTATCTCCTTAAACATTTCTAGTGCTTGAGGAAGATGATCCCTTTTCATGGAATATGTCCTAATGTGGTGAACTTTGGCAGATAAGTCCAATTCACCAGAAGCGACTCTGAGCAAATTTCGGACAGAAAGTTCCATACTTGAATTTGATCTCATTGTCTCCATCAATTCTTGCCAGTGTGGGTCTGATTCCCTATCTGCTAGCGCCTTCATTGTATTAGCAAAACTATTGAACTTACATGCTAAACCAATATTGCCTGCGGCGTTGCCCATTACAATATTGTGAACACGAGTCTCAAGGGATCCCAATCTTGACATAATTCCTGCGCCAGTTCGAAACTGACTTAGCATTGATTTCTGTTTGCCAGGTAGAGGCTTTCCCGAAACATGATAAATTACCGACATAATGCATCTCCAATAATAGTTGCGTAGTATTGATCCAACTCAGCAAAGTAAAGATCTACTAGTAGATAAAAATTGCAAGCATTTTAAGTAATCTTATTGTATTTCCGATAGACCGATCAGGGTTAATGCAGGTGTTTGCTGCTTTGGAGTGCAGTCAAGACCAACCGATCACGGGAATAGTCGCAGAATAATCGTAATCTGTTTTGAGTTTGGGTCTGGAATGCGAGTTGCGCATCATCCAGAAGGGAAGGTTTTGGAGGAAGCTGTGATGCGAGAGGTCGGGATGGGACTAGATCAAAGTAGTCCCAAATCTGCTCTGGTTATCAATAATGTTGCCCTTTCAGTTGCCCTTGTTGGGGGTTATCACCAGCTAGACTAGATCATATCTGATAATTCGATTCCTAACATAGCCATCAAGGGCGTCAGCGGAACTTGGCTGATGTTGAACTTGAATCGTTTCATCCAGAAAGCAAGGTTTCGGATTGTATTTGGTGGGAGAAGGTAAGGAACGAGGGAAGAAGGATAGCCGATTTGTGCTACCCATGACTGCATATTTGCCTAGGTTGGCATCCAGGAAAACGAGAAGAGCCAACAGCAAAGGGGCGACAAAAAGTCAGCCCCTCTTTTGCTATTTTTTAGTTGCTAGCAACAAAGTTGATTTGTGGCCCTAATCCGCCAACAACTTCCTCACTGAATGGATCTACGTTGGGTGCAGGCTGGACCCAATCCGTCATCAATGTCATCATTGAATCAAGGTCAGATTGTGGCCCAATTCCGCCTACGATTTGCTCACCGTAAGGATCAGCGTTGAGCTTGTTCAGTGCTTGGACAAAGCCATAATCAACGCCTTGCATTGGATCATATGGCAGTTGTGGCCCAATTCCGCC
>DJYX01000009.1 GCA_002450295.1 Deltaproteobacteria bacterium UBA6967 | reverse complement strand
TGCTTGGCTGTAGCTACCCAGGCACAACCTGCAGTACCGCACACAATCACGGCAAGCCAAATGCTCATTTCATTCATGGCAAGCTGTTGATCTATTGGCTGTAAACTCTCACCACTTGCAAAAAATCCTGGTAATCCAGCGCCAAGGATTGCCCCAATGTTTCCACAAGCAAAACGAATTGCAAACAGGGCGGAACGTTCATCTGGTTCCACAGTCATCTCTGTCGCCATTGCCATGTGAGGCACCGACAGAATCGTCATCGCCGTGTTGAGAAAGAGAAACCCCGTCAGCAGATATGCGAACTTTGCTTTCGTAGTTTCGAGAAATGGTGGAGAAAAGAGAAGATAGACACTGATGGCGAGAAGTAAGCCACCCAGCAGCAGAAAAGGACGCCTGCCTCCCAAACGACTGTACCAACGGTCAGAGAGATAGCCCATCAGAGGATCGGTCACCGCATCCCAACAAAGGCCCAGCGCAACCGCCAATCCAGCCCAACCCGGCGCTAGCCCAACCGCATCTGTATAGAAGATCAGCAGGTAGAGACGTAGTAGTGTCTCAACGGCATTGATACCTGTCTCTGCAACGGAATAGCCGATTCGAGTAGCAGTTGGAATTGTTGCTGTGGGCAACACTATCTCCGGGCATGTTGCGCGAAAAGTTCCTTGGCCTGCTGGCTGACCTGGCTATGCTCCACCATCGGAGCAGGATAATCTTGGATTCCCAAGGTGTCGGCTTCTTTATCCCAACGATGGAGTCGGGTTGGAGAAATGCCTCGCAGCTCAGGGATCCAGCGATGAATGTATTCACACTGGACATCAAATCTCTTCTGCTGTAGCCAGGGATTGAAGATCCGGAAGTAGGGTTGAGCATCACACCCCGTAGAGGCAGCCCACTGCCAGCTACCGTTGTTGACACATGGGTCGTAATCTACCAGACGCTGAGCAAAGTAACGTTCCCCCCAACGCCAATCGATGTGAAGATCCTTGGTCAGAAAAGATGCTACGATCATTCGAGCCCGATTGTGCATATAGCCCGTGTTGTTCAGTTCACGCATACCAGCATCGACAATGGGGAAACCCGTCCGACCCTCACACCAAGCTGCAAAACGTTGCTCGTTAGTAGACCAAGGCAGATCGTTGTAGCTGGATTGAAAAGCGTTTCCGAATACTTTTGGAAAGTGAAAAGCAATCTGAGTGAAGAAGTCCCGCCAGTAGAGTTGGCGCAACAAAGGATGATCTGAGCTACCCAACGTTGGTAGCAGGTGGTGAAAGACTTCCCGCACCGAAACCGTGCCGAACTTATGATGCGCAGCAAGTCGAGTTGTACCCTGCGCTATCGCAGGGAAATCTCGTTTTTCACCATAGTCTGTAAATCGAGAGGCCTTTGCCAGAATTGCCAGCGCCGCACTGCGACCACCTGCTGGAGTTTCTGGGTGACGGGCTTCCATCTGAAACGACATCAAGTCCTGTCCCCTGTCAGACTCAAGCGGCAAAACAGAAGTTCCCCACTGCGCCTTTGGGAGCGGTTCTGGAAGCGGTACAGTCAAGCGAGCAGCATTTCGATAAAACGGAGTAAAGACCGTGTAGGGATTGCCATCAGCTTTCCGTGTGTTTTCAGGTGGATGCAGCAGCAAATCATCCATACTGTTCCAAGCGATCCCCCGTTTTTTTGCAATTTTCTCCAAATCCGCATCTCTTTGCTGACTAAATGGAGTGAAATCTCGATTTACGAACACAGCCTGTGCCCCACTTTGTTGGAGCAACTCCGGTAGTAAATCCTGAGGCTTCCCTCTGAATAACAGGAGTCTTCCACCAGCTTCAACCAATTGAAGCTGCAGATCTGCAAGAGATTCCAACATGAAACGCAGAGCGGGTAGGCTTCGGTAAGGATGCTCTTCTACCTGTTGAGGGTCAAAACAGAAGATCGGCCAGACGGTATTGGAGCGCTTCAAGGCCTGGCGCAATCCAGAATTATCAAATAGACGCAGATCTCGCCGGAACAGGAAGATTGAGGCGGTGTACATGAAAACTCCAAAGACGGGGTGAGCAAGTCGGTGAAGAGCCAGTCACCCGGAAAGTAGGAATTCCCAGTGACTGGAATAGAAGCGCGGCTATTGATCAGCTTTGTTTTTGCAAACTCACTGAGCTAGTGATTGCTGCATCGTGAAGGGCAGGGAATAGTCTGGGAAAACCTTGCGCACTTCCTGGGCTACGAGATTTGGATTGGCCTTGAGCCGACTGGAAAAGCCTGAAAACACATGGGCCTTGCTGCAGAGGCAACCTCGCATTGCCTCTAAGCCATCATGTGGCAAGTAAGGGAATTGCTCAACAACCTCTTCATCAATCAGAAACTCCATCACATCATCAAATACTTTCTTTAGTGGACGCACTGGCGTATCCATCTGTGCGTACCGTAGAACCAGCGCCCGAATGATGTGCTGAGGTGAAATGCTGATCGTCTGGTTACGATGACGATTACGATATAATAGGTTGAAGAAATAGGTGTCAGGCAAACCTTTCTTAACCGGTTGGTATATCTGATGGCACTGACCATTCTCTCTGGCAAATTCAAAGCTGGCAGAAACTGGTGCTTCCGCCAGCGAGTCTTCGCAGTAGAAACAGAAATTGATGGCAATCTGTTCGATTCGGCAAGTTTCAGGATTGAGATAGCTGATCCGTACCGGCAGAACCTGATCACGAGCAGTCTGGATTCTACCAAAGTGTCCAACTTTTACATACGTCGCTGTTTCCAACCATTCTGTCAGAATCTGTCGGACTTCGTTACGATTGTCCAGCTGCCAAAGCTTCCAATTGTTTTCTCGAAAAACATGCCAGAGTTGTTCACTGTGCTTGGCGAAGCTTTGATTGCTATTGATCAGTGCAAAGGGACTACTCGTGCTACTGCTGACTTCACCGCTTTCTTCGTTACCATTATCTTTGGGAACTACAAACTTCGGGTGTCCCTTGACCAACTCATGGTAAATTTCCTTGAAGTCTTCTGGGCGTAAATATTCCGACTCCGCCAAGGCGCAGGTACGCTGGATCACGTTCTCCAATTCACGGATATTACCTTCCCAAGGCCAGTGACTCAGCATCTCCAACGCATTTGGGTCCACCCCAACCACACTTGGATTCAACATACTGTTCTTCTGAATGAAGTGCTGGATCAACATGGGTAGGTCTTCCTGGCGCTCTCTTAGTGGTGGTAGGTAAATCGTAAACACATTTAATCGATAGAGTAGATCCTCCCGGAAGTCTTTGACCTTGATTTGATCCTCTAACTTCTGATTGGTCGCACTGATTACACGGACATTCACTTTCTGCTGACGATTACTGCCAACCGAGAGGATCTCTCCCTCCTGCAACATGCGTAGAAGTTTGACCTGTAAGGCCCTGGGCGTATCCCCGATTTCATCTAAAAACAGGGTCCCACCATCCGCCAATTTGACCAAGCCTTCCTTTTTGCCAATCGCCCCAGTAAACGCTCCTTTCTCATGACCAAACAACTCACTCTCGAAGAGTTCAGCGGGAATGGCACCGCAGTTCACAGGCACGAAGGAGCCATGCTGGCGACGACTACACTTGTAGATCTCACGAGCTACCAATTCTTTTCCTGTCCCCGTCTCTCCACGAATTAAGATTGGACCATCTAGCGGAGCAAATTTTTTGATCAGCGCCATCATCTCCAGAAAACGGGGCGATTGCCCCACCAGTTGTTTTGGCGTTTCAATAGTCTGTAGTCGTAGTGACTCGTTCAGTTTGTACTCACTGGTGAGAGCATGACGCTCTTCGACCAGTCGCTGCGCTCGCAAAAGCGAGTCCTGTAGCTTGCGCGAATCAAAAGGCTTTGAAATGTAGTCATCGAAATGACTGTCCCGAAAAGCTGATACCAGTGTGTCTGTACTTTCAAAGCCTGTGACCATGATCGTCACCAACTCGGGGTAATTTTCTTTAAGATGCTTACCAATTTGGAGCCCGTCAACCTCTGGTAACTGCTTGTCAATGATCACTACGTCATATTTTTTGACAAAGGTGGCTCCCTCACGCATCAGCGCAGCCCCACTCTGCAAAAAGTTCAATTCATGGTCTGAAGAGCGAAACCATCCTTTGATCAGTGCCTCTACGTAAGGTTCATCATCGATTATCAAAATTTTCATAATTTTATTTTCAGGATAATTTTATTTTGGAAATTTTATTTTATCAAAAAATGATAAAAAATTATGTAAAGAAGTTTATTATTTTTTTTAAGCCAGTATTCCCTAGCCAACATCGGTTTTTCAACCGAGTCAAACTCCATAAATTCAGCATCTAAGCTTCTTCATCTTCCAACTCTGAATTGGCACAGGGTATGTAGCAGTTAATCTGAGTTCTCGCACTGAAGGAGGTTCTACTGCATGGTAGAAACCAAATTTCTAAAAATAAGAGAAAATTTGATCTGTTTCTAGATATGCCTAGTAAAAAAATAATAGATTTATCTAAAAATTAGTTTGCTCTTCGCTAACCACCATTTCTATATTGGCAGAATGTGAATAATTTCATTAAACCTAAAATCATCTTAGCGCTGGACGACGAGCGCCCTAGTCTGGATTTAGTTCAGGCTGTCTTTCGTAGGCCAACTTGGAAATTGATCTGTTTGCAACAGGAAGATCAATTTCATAACATGGTTGCAGAGACGCAACCCGACCTGATTCTGATGGACCAGAATTTAGCTCGGCGAACCGGCATAGAACTCTGTGAGGAGTTGCGTCGCTACGATCATGAAACTCCGGTACTGTTCCTCTCTGCTGAGCAGGAAAGTGGCCGTGAGCAGGCCGCTTTGCAGGCCGGAGCACAAGGATACTTGCGGAAGCCGATTGCACCCTGTCAATTACGGCAGCAAGTCGAGAAACATCTCGCCTAAGGAATCCTTCCCCTCTCCGCCATCCGCTCGTCGGTAGCGCCTCTGACGCCACAAAATTCTTCATGGAAAAAGTTCTCCCGTTTCGTAGTTCCACAAAATTTTTTCAGGAGACTCTGGACTCCCTCCCTATTCATCTTGCTATTCTCAATGAGCAGGGAGTGATTGTTGCGGTCAACGATGCTTGGCGTCGTTTCGGTATGGCCAATCAATACAAAGATCCCAATTGGGGAGTAGGACGCAACTATCTGGGGATTTGTCGAGAAGCTATTGGGCCCCAGACAGAAGATGCGAGAAATGTAGCTGAAGCGATCCAGCAATTGCTGTCTGGGGAGAGAAACTCTTTTCAAGTAGAATATCCCTGCCACAGCGATACGGAACAGCGCTGGTTTTCACTGTCCCTCACACACTTCAGTTTCGACGAGCGTAACTGGGTGGTGGCTGCCCATGAAGACATTTCACAAAGTGCCCTGACAGAGCAGGGACTACAACTTCGAAACCGAGCTATGGCAGCTGCTGACGAGGGGATTACAATCACAGATGCAACTCAGAATGGAAATCCAATCATCTATGCCAACAGCGGATTTTTAAAAATTACTGGCTATGAACTAGACCAAGTACTGGGGCGCAACTGCCGTTTCCTTCAGGGCCCAGAAACAAACCAGAACACTATTGAAACAATCCGCCAGGCGCTTCGTACCAAGACCTCGTGCACGGTCGAGTTGCTGAATTATGCCGTTGATGGACGTCCCTTCTGGAACAAACTTTCAATCACTCCTATCAGAGATGAGGGAGGACAAACTACGCACTACGTTGGAATTCAGTCGGACATCACCGAAAAAAAGCAGATGGAAGCCACGCTTCGTCAACGCACAGAAGAATTGGAGGAGCTCAATGCTCGCCTCGTAGATTCTGAGCAGGCATTGCTGCGACAGAACGCTAATAAGGATAAATTCTTCTCGATCATCTCCCACGATCTGAAGAGTCCTTTCCACTCGATTCTAGGTTTTGCTGAAATTCTTTCTGGCAATCTTTCTGACTTCACGCTAGAAGAGATTCAGTCCTACGGAAACCATATTCATGTAGGTGCGCAGAACTTGCTCAACCTACTTGAAAACCTGATGCAATGGACCCGGTTGCAGTCAGGTCGTATGGGCTATCAACCAGAGCCACTTTTGCTGCGCGAGCGAGTTGAAATGGTGCTGAGCCTCCTGCAGGGCAACCTGTTGGCTAAGAAGATCCATTTTGACTCTTCACTAGATCCTGAGATGCTGGTCTACGCTGACCGTACCCATCTTTCTTTGGTGATGCAGAACTTGATCTCTAATGCAATCAAGTTCACTCAGGTACAAGGAAAGATTCAGGTCTATGCGAGTCAGCAGGATGGCATGATCATCATTTGTGTCGCAGACAGTGGTGTCGGGATTGCTTCCCAGCGCCTGAACGATCTGTTTCAGATCGAGACCTCATTTTCCACAGTTGGAACCGCCAATGAAAAAGGCACGGGACTGGGGTTGATTCTTTGCAACGAGCTTGTTCGCGAGAACGGTGGACAGATCTGGGCTGAGAGCACCTTGGGCGAAGGCTCTCGCTTCTATTTCACGCTCCCGTCCTCGATTCGGGCAATGGCAGTTCTCGATGAAGATTCCCAAACAAAACAAAACTGAGCAACTCACTTTCACCCTTCAGGAGTTTTCATGATTGCTGACTCACCCATCAGTGTACGGAAGGTATTTTATGTTCTCACGATTCTCTATCTCGGTATGCTGGCCGCAGTTGCTCCGATCTACCTGGAAATTCTCTGGACTCTAGTCATTGGTGCTCCACTCATTCTACTCGGTCTCCGTGATGTCTTCCAGAAATCACAGACTGTTCCTCGAAACTTCCCAATCATTGGCCACCTGCGCTACCTGCTGGAAGAAATCCGCCCAGAGCTTTATCAGTACTTTGTTGAATCCGACACAGGAGGCCGCCCCTTCAACCGCCTGGAACGAAGTTTAGTCTATCAGCGTGCCAAAAATGCCCGAGATACGGTGCCTTTCGGAACTCAACAAGATGTTTACGAAGTTGGCTACGAGTGGGTCAATCACTCGCTAAAGCCTGCTCACTTGGACCAGACTGATCTGCGTGTCACGGTAGGTGGACCGGATTGTAAAAAGCCCTACTCGGCCAGTCTACTGAACATCTCTGCGATGAGTTATGGCTCTCTGAGTGCTAATGCCGTACTGGCTCTCAACAGTGGCGCCAAGATGGGCAAATTTGCTCATAACACTGGAGAAGGGGGGATTTCTAAATTTCATCATCAGGGAGGGGGCGATCTGATCTGGCAGATTGGTACGGGCTACTTCGCCTGCCGCAACAATGATGGGAGCTTCAGCGCTGAAAAATTTGCAGAGAAGGCCTCTCAGGACCAAGTAAAGATGATTGAGATCAAGCTCTCTCAAGGAGCGAAGCCCGGACATGGTGGGATTCTACCCGCAGCCAAACTAACCAAGGAAATTGCAGAAATTCGTGGTGTACCGATGGGGCAGGACGTCAATTCACCTCCAGGGCATTCAGCGTTCTCGACTCCCTTAGAATTGATAGAATTTGTTCAGTTACTGCGAGAGAAATCAGGAGGCAAGCCGGTTGGCTTTAAGCTCTGTGTGGGTAAACGACGTGAATTTTTGGCTATCTGTAAGGCGATGCATGAAACTGGGATCAAGCCTGATTTCATTACCGTCGATGGTGGAGAGGGAGGAACCGGTGCAGCCCCACTGGAATTCACCAATAACATTGGTAGCCCTCTGAGCGAAGGTTTGATCTTTGTACACAATGCACTCACTGGATTTGATCTCCGTAAGGATATTCGAGTCATCAGCAGTGGCAAGGTGATGTCAGGCTTTGGCATCGTCAAGCGTCTGGCGCTTGGGGCTGACCTCTGTAACTCAGCTCGGGCAATGATGATGGGGCTTGGTTGTATTCAAGCACTCAAGTGCAACACGAATCGCTGCCCAGTGGGAGTTGCGACGACAGATCGAACACTGATGTATGGTTTGGACCCATCAGACAAGAAAGTGCGTGTCTATAACCTACACAAGAACTTGGAGAAGAGTGTTTGTGAGATCATTGGCGCAATGGGCCTGAAAGATACAGACAATCTGCGACCCTGGCATCTAATGCGACGGGTCAGTTCGACAGAGATCAAGCACTACGGGGAAATCTACGAATATCTGGAGCCAGGTAGTTTGCTACAGTCTGACATGCCCAAATCCTATGCACGTGCAGTCGCTTCTGCACAATCTTCCTCTTTCGATTCTGTCCGGCACTGAACCTGATGGAGCCAACTGTTGGTATTCTTGGCCTAGGTTATCTGGGCTCTACCCTAGCGCAGTTGGTTCCTTGGTCACCACAATCCTGGGGGACCTGTCGTCCCTCGTCATATCCTGCGATTCTCACACAACAGCCGCTGCCGGTCTTACCCTTTGACTGGACTCAGACTTCGAGTTGGCAAGTTCTGCCAGTGCAATCGGCAACGCTCATCTTGACCATCCCACCCATCCGTGATTTGGAAGCCAACCGAAATCATTTACAGCAATGGTCTGCCTGGATGCGTGAGCATCGGCCAGCTTGTTCGCGCTTACTCTACGTTTCCACAACAGGAATATATCCCAAACGGGCAGGAGTTTGGACAGAGGACACTAGAGAAGAGCCGGACTCTCTTTCCGGCGAGCTACGAAAACAAACAGAAGATCTGCTAGGAGAGGCGTTCGATTTACAAGTGGTTCGTCCTGGAGGTATCTACGGACCCAAACGTAATCTCTGGCAACGACTGCGCAATGACCAAGTGATGCCTACGTCTCCACATCAGCCTACTCACCGTATTCATGTGGAAGATCTCGCACGGTTGATACACCTGCTGATTCTGCAGCCAGAACTGCCTTCCTGCATCAATGCCGTCGATCATCAACCACTATCCTCATTACGAGTGGCTCAGTGGTGTGCGAAACAACGTCCAACAGTCTTGTCACCAGAAAATCATGAGTTGCTTGCTGAGCCGGAGGCAGACGTCCCTTTCCTCGAGCGTAGAATTTCAAATCAGCGTCTCCAATCTACAGGACTGTTGCTGCGCTATCCCACTTATCAGGAAGGCTATCATTCGTTATTGGATGAACCACTCAACCAACTCCGAGCTTGATCCTCACTGATCACAGAGACTTTCAACTTCTCAGCTTTCTCCAGCTTGGAACCTGCTTTTTCTCCAGCTAACACATAATCTGTTTTCTTAGAAACACTTCCAGAAATCCGGGCTCCTGCGTCTTCGAGGCGCTGTTGCCAAACATCTCTTGGCTCCGAGAGTGCTCCTGTAAGCACCACGGTTTTCCCTTTTAGTGGTGAATCAGGAGCCTGCTGAACCTGTAGTTCCTGTGGTCTCACCCCAGCGTCCCACAATTCCTGAAGCAGTGCTTTGGTTTCTGTACTACGGAAGTAGCGGGCCACACTTTCAGCGATCACTGGGCCAATCTCATGGATTGCCGCCAATTCTTCCTGATCTGCTTGTTGAAGAGCCTCCAATGAACCGTAGTTGCGTGCCAGCAATTGGGCAGTCTTTTCACCCACATGCGGGATACCGAGCGCGTGCAAAAAGCGAGGGAGGGGTCTTTGTCTTGATTGGTCGATGGCCAGCACCACATTCTGTGCAGACTTGAGTCCCATCCTTTCCAAGGGTGTCAAGTCCTCGATCTGTAATCGGTAAAGATCAGCAGCACTCCATACCAATTGGCGATTCAGTAGTTGATCCAGTAGTGCTGGACCGACGGCATCAATGTCCATTGCTCGACGAGAGACAAAGTGTAGTAACCGTTCTTGTAGCTGTGCGGGACATTCTGGATTTGGACAACGCCAGTCGATCTCACCTGGGTACTGAATTGCTAGGCTGTCACATGCTGGACAGGCTGTTGGAGGGTCAATTGGCCCAGATTCACTCACAGGAGCAGGCAGGTGCACAGCCACGATTTTTGGAATGATTTCTCCCCCCTTCTCCACCAGTACCTGATCTCCCAAGCGGAGTTGAAGTCGCTCAATCTGATCATAATTGTGCAGGGTTGCTCGCGACACCGTGGTCCCATTCAATTCTACTGGATCCAGGAGCGCCACTGGAGTGAGAACTCCTGTTCGGCCTACCCCGATTTCAATCTCACGCAGTGTGGAAACTGCTTGTTCTGCAGTAAACTTGAAGGCGACAGCCCAGCGTGGAGATTTGGCAGTCATTCCGAGAGCTGCCTGGTCTTCCAATGAATTCGCCTTCAGCACAATCCCATCCACATCGTAATCGAGGTGATGACGCTCGCTCTCCCAATGTTCCAGAAAGTTCTTGACCGAATCCCAGTCGGGTAAGAGGCGTGTCGCTGGATTGATTGGGAAACCTAGCTCTCCTAGCCACTGAAGATTGGCATAGTGAGAAGTTTTATTTGAGCCCTGAGCAACTGCATAAGTCAGGATTTGCAACCGACGACGACGAACTTCTGCTGTATCCAACAGCCGCAGTGTGCCTGCAGCTGCGTTACGTGGATTTTTGAAGAGAGGTTCTCCCTCTGCTTGCTTTCGAGCGTTGAGTTTTTCAAAACTGAGATGGGGCAGATAGACCTCTCCACGGACTTCCAGATTGATTGGCTCAGGCAACTGTAATGGCAGATTGGCAATTGTCAGCAGGTTCGGAGTGATCTCATCGCCAACTTGGCCATCCCCTCTGGTGACTCCGGCTTCCAGACGGCCTCGCTCATAAATCAGCGATACCGCCAGTCCATCGATCTTCAATTCGCCGACATACTCTACTTGGGGTACCTCCAGCAGGCGTCGTACGCTAGTGTCCCAATTTACAACTTCTTCAAGAGAATAGGCATTGCTCAGGCTGAGCATTGGAATTCGATGGGAACGCGAAGGAAAATTACTCAGTGGGGTTGCGGTGATACGCAGCAGGGGAGAGGAAGGATCACGCAATTCTGGATAACTGGCCTCCAGTTGCGCCAATTCCCTTACCAGAGCATCGAAACTCTCATCACTAACCGTCGGAGTACTCAGATAGTAGCGTGCGTTGTGCCCATGGATCAACTCAGTGAGTTCC
>DJYX01000019.1 GCA_002450295.1 Deltaproteobacteria bacterium UBA6967 | reverse complement strand
TATGTCACTTCGCGTTAACACCAACATGCCAGCGATCAACAGCCATCGCAACCTGATCATTAATAATACCGAGCAAGCCAAAACAATGGAACGTTTGTCTTCTGGCTTGAAAATCAATCGTGGTGCCGATGGTCCCGCTTCCCTGGTTATTAGTGAAAGATTAAGATCCCAAACAGCCGGCTTGAAGCAGGCTATCGACAACTCAGAGGCTGGTGTGGCCTTGGTACAGACAGCAGAAGCCGCTCTGAACGAAGTCAGTTCAGCTCTGATCAACGCACGTCAATTGGCAGTAGCCTCTGCTAACGAAGCGGTTAACGATGAGTTCATGCTGCGAGCCAACCAGCAAGAGATCGACAATATCTTGGCGACAGTCAACCGAATTGCCAAGAACACCCAATTTGGCCAGAAGAACCTGCTGGACGGTAGCAAGGGTGCTACGGGTGTTGTCTCTGGATCCAATCTTGAGTTTGTTGGGGCCAGCCAGGCAACCCAGAGTTCAGGCCCCAATGGTTATGATGTGCACATTACCCAAGCAGCCCGACGTGCACAGGTGACAGGGGTTCAGGCACTAACTAATGAGATTATCGAACGTGGAGAGCAGATCACAATTATTGAAGATTCCAAGACTGTGAACTTCCAAACGATCAAGGGAGAGACTGTAGAGACCAACCTGAATGCCTTGAATGCAGCGATTCAAGAAGCTGGTCTGGATGTAGAAATGATCCGCTTTGACGAGAAAGAAACCAGCCCAAATGCTCCACAAATTATTAGCTTACGGCACAAAGAGTTTGGAAGTGAGCACTCGTTTAAAGTAGCTACTACTACCGCAGGTCTACTAAGCAGCCGAGCTGACGTGTATGACACGATTGAAAACGGTTTGGATGTCGCTGGCGAGATCAACGGTGAGGAAGCTTCGGGCAAGGGTCAGATTCTGACTGGAAACTCAGGTAACTCTAACACAGACGGATTGGCTGTTCGCTACACAGGACTGGCACTCCCAGGACAGTTGCCACAAGCTGATGTTCCTGCACAGATGACTCCAGCAAATCAGCGTTCAGAAAGAGATCTAGGCAACATGGGCCGAGTACGCGCTGGTACGATTGCTCTCGCCCAAAATTCACTGGTCTTCCAGATTGGTTCTAACTGTGAGCAAACGACTTCACTGGCTTTGCGCAACATGCAAACCAACACGTTGGGAACAGGAGTCAGTAATGACAGTGGCTTTGTCTCGCTTGCAGATATCGATGTAACCGATGCCGAAAAGGCTCAGGATGCGATGTGCGTAATTGATCGAGCCTTAGAAGAGGTATCTTCAACGCGTGGTGAAATTGGAGCTTTCCAGAAAAACAATCTGGAGAGCAATCTGAACTATCTCCGAATCGCTCATGAGAATGTACTGAGCTCAGAGTCAGTGATTCGTGATGCAGATATGGCTGAAGAAATGACTAATTTCACCCGTAACCAAATTATGACAGATTCAGCGACTGCAATGCTGGCTCAAGCGAACGCCCGGT
Organism: Deltaproteobacteria bacterium UBA6967; assembly: GCA_002450295.1. Taxonomy (GTDB): domain Bacteria; phylum SAR324; class SAR324; order SAR324; family NAC60-12; genus JCVI-SCAAA005. Next base: position 3,098 of record DJYX01000019.1, on the reverse strand, counting down.
CCCAGTCGGTCTTGCGTCTGTTCAACTAAAAACTGCAGTAGATCGTCAACGCTATTGAAGAAGTTCTGGAGCGTTCTTCAGAGAAAAGTTAGTGGGTTTTTGGGAAGATATTCGCTTGGGTATCTTCCAATGAATCCATGACCAAAGATATGGATTTGAGCCAATGAAAAATGGCTGATTAATTTTTGCTCTTTGAAAATTTATTGTCGCGATTTTCGTTCCCTGACAGCTCTTACTAGCAACAGTCAGGATATCTCAGTACCTGAGAATCGGTTCTGTCAGCTAAAGGTTTTAACTTGGAATGAAGGATGTTGGATTTGTGAGTTATTTGATTCCCAGTAATGGATTGGAGCCACTAACTAAATCTTTTATTCTCAATTCTGAACATTTGGACCCTGGCCAAGTAGTAATTCTGAAGAACAAAGTTTTTGCTTCAAAGTGTTCAAAACTCTGGTGATTGTGGAAGCAAGTGTACACCTGGATAGTTAGATACTCACTAACCTAAGGTGAGACTGAATTTTTCCAAAATCCCAGTATCAAAATTAGATTACTGCAATAATTAAAATTATCATAAAATGAATGTTGGGTAGAGATATCCAGTTCTCCGAAACACATTGGAGGACTGATTATCTCCATCCTGCGATGTGGAGATTTTTGTCAATAAAATATTATAGGAAGATAGGTCTAAGTACGTTCTTCCTTGAAGACTTACGATCCTTAGTGTGGGGGATACCGTAAGTACTTTCGCATACCCTCTAGCGGACACAGGGACGTGGCCGGATAGCGGATTATATCTCGTAGTCTCTAATGGACTACGAGGTGATTTAACCAAACTCAATTCAAGGATGAATTATGTCACTTCGAGTCAACACCAATGTCCCAGCAATCAACACCCACCGGAATTTGACAATCAATAATACGGAACAAGCCAAATCAATGGAGCGCTTGTCATCTGGTTTGAAAATTAACCGTGGCGCCGATGGTCCCGCTTCTTTGGTCATCAGTGAGCGATTGCGAGCACAGACTGCGGGATTGAAGCAGGCGATCGATAACTCAGAAGCTGGTATCTCACTGGTACAAACAGCAGAGGCTGCATTGGATGAAGTGAGCTCTGCATTGATCAACGCACGCCAACTGGCGGTTCACGCAGCGAACGAAGCGGTAAATGATGAGTTCATGTTGCGAGCTGACCAGCAGGAGATTGACAACATTTTGGCTACTGTCAATCGAATCGCTCAGAACACCCAATTTGGCAAGAAAAATCTGCTTGATGGCAGTAAGGGTGCGACCGGTGTGGTCTCCGGAGCCAATTTGGAATTTGTGGGAGCTACACAAACGACCAAGAGCTCTGGTCCAACGGGATATGATGTTGCTATCACGCAAGCCTCACGCCGAGCTCAGGTGACTGGTAATGTAGAACTCACTAACGAGATAATTGATCGCGGTGAGCAGATTACAATTACTGAGGGTTCTAAAACCGTCAACTTTTACTCTATCAAGGGTGAGACGGTTGAGAACAACCTGAATGCACTCAATGCCGCAATTCAGGAAGCTGGTCTGAATGTCGATTTGATTCGCCCTGATGAAAAATCTACAAACGCCAACGCCCCACAGATCATTAGTCTAAGGCATCAGGAATTTGGAAGTGAGCACTCATTCAAGGTGGCAAGTTCAACTGCAGGACTACTCTCTGATAGAACAAATGTCTATGACACCATCGAGAATGGCCTGGACGTACAAGGTGAGATCAACGGAGAGGAAGCAACAGGTAAGGGTCAGATTCTGACAGGTAATGTTGGAAACTCAAATACTGATGGCCTCGCCATTCGTTACACTGGTGAAGCTTTGCCAGGTCAACCGAACCCTCCAGACTTGCCACAGCCTGAAACAGCAATGAATCAGACCAGCCAAGCTGCAATGGGTAATCTCAGTCCCGTTAAAGCTGGAACAGTTTCGCTATCGCAAAATGCCTTGGTCTTCCAGATTGGCTCAAATGCCGAGCAAACAACTTCGCTGGCGTTGCGCAACATGCGTACAAACAGCTTGGGTACTGGTGTAGATACCGAGAGTGGTTTCCGCTCCTTAGCAGAAGTTGATGTAACCGGCCCAATCAAGGCTCAAGACACAATGCGTGTGTTGGATCGCGCTTTGGAGGAAGTCTCTTCAACACGAGGTGAAATTGGGGCATTCCAGAAGAACAACCTGGAGAGCAACCTTAACTACCTGCGCATAGCTCACGAGAATGTGATGAGTTCTGAATCCGTGATTCGGGATGCAGATATGGCTGAAGAAATGACAGGCTTTACGCGTAACCAGATCATGACGGATTCCGCGACAGCGATGCTGGCTCAGGCTAATTCACGAGCACAGTCTGTCTTACGACTACTCCAGTAAGAGCAAGTTTTCGGCAGGTTGGATTCTTCAGAAACCGTTCTAAAAAAGAATGATTTCAAGTGAATCCACTTTCAAAGAGGATTCAAGAAAGTTTGTCAGAAATATAGCTTTTAATTAACCTTTTCGGTGATTTCAAGCTGGATAGCAAAGAGTCATCGAAAGCTTTTCACCAGATGGACACAGGGACGTGTCCAGAAGGCAGGACAAGCCTCGTTTATTTAAACGAGGTAAGTTCAGAAACCATAGTTCAAGGACGAAATATGTCACTTCGCGTAAACACCAACGTTCCTGCGATCAATACTCACAGGAACTTGACAATTAACAACACAGAGCAAGCCAAGTCGATGGAACGCTTGTCTTCTGGTTTGAAGATCAATCGGGGTGCTGATGGGCCAGCTTCTCTGGTAATCAGTGAGCGCTTACGGGCTCAGACTGCCGGCCTGGAACAGGCGATGGATAACTCTGAAGCTGGAATTTCTCTGGTGCAGACAGCAGAGGCTGCATTAGATGAAGTCAGTTCAGCACTGATCAATGCCCGCCAACTAGCAGTTCATGCTGCCAACGAGGCAGTAAATGATGAGTTCATGCTGCGAGCTGATCAGCAGGAGATCGACAACATTCTATCTACTGTCAATCGGATTGCTCGAAACACCCAATTTGGTTCAAAAACTCTGTTAGACGGCAGCAAGGGCGCAACTGGAGTC
>DJYX01000236.1 GCA_002450295.1 Deltaproteobacteria bacterium UBA6967 | reverse complement strand
GGTAGAGAGCACATTCTGAGACTGCTCATAACCAGAGATAGCTGACTCACGGAACCAGTAGTAGGCTTCATCCAGATTTTTAGGTATGCCTTTGCCACGGAAGTTCAGAATTCCCAGTTCATATTTTGCTTCGGCGCTGCCAAGGGTAGCTGCCTGCATCAGTAACCGATAAGCCGCGCTTGCATCACCCCCTTGTCGCAATAGCTTGAGCGCTTGCTGTGTCAAGTGGTCATCATCATTGCCTTTCTCTGCTTTTTCAGAAGTTTTAATCAGAGGTGACTGAGCCACAATCTGATCCGTATGATTCAAATCAAACAGATGTTGCCCTCGCAATGCAGACTCCTTAGCGATGAAGATCAAACTATCGCCAGGGTTGACCAATTGACCAAAATGTGGATTTACCAGTAGTTTGTTGGTTCCTCGACGAATCAACCCAACAGGAAGGTAGCCGTATTCTTTTTTGATCTTGAGGATTGTTTCCTCCCAGTTAGCCGTTGTCCAATCGTAGCTCAGGCGACGGACAAACAGACTCTGGGTACTCAGATCGTTGGATAGTAACTGGCTCACCAGATTACCAAGACCACTGTTGTTGGCAGACTGGGCGAGTATCGGAACAACCAGATCATCGAACTTGAGGCAAAAATCACAACCCACCTTGAGGAGATGCTGATCAAAGTTATCATCACGAAAGGTTGCAATCGTAAAAATTTCACCATCTGTTTCCTGTTCCAGACACAGTACAGCCATAAAGGTCTGGCCATCTTGCAGATGGTCAACAAAGGCCACCTTGGCCAGGGATGCCCGTGCTTTTCGGAAAGATTCCTCGCTGTTAGTAGGATCCTGAATCCACTCTACTGAAAGATTTTCTGGAATTTCCTCCGACTGGGGCAAGCTCGTCAAAACTACGATATGATCTCCCAACTCCCCACGGGATAGCTCTCTCAGCATGCGCCGGATAAAAATAGGGTTGTCCGAGTTGATCAGTAGATGACCATCGATACGAATATCATCCATCCCAAACACTTCGATTCCATGCTCTTCCAAGTCGCCCCCCTTGCGCTCAGCAACAGACTGTAACTGGATCACCTGATTATCTCGACGCAAGACGTGCTCGGAGCTGGGATTGATCAGCACAACCTCCTCCATCACAATCCCTAGAGGCATATGCCCCGTTGATCGTTTGGTTGCATGCACGTATTCTATCCAGGTCTTGTCCGCAAATTTCGATAGCAGTGGTTTTGTTTCCAGTTGGTGTTCCTGTGACTGATGAACCACTCCTCTAATCCAAGAAGGCCCCCCCTGTGAGCGAAATGCTTGCAACATCATTGGCACATACAAGTCATATGGATTCAGCGCATGATCGCAGCCCACGTCGGCAAAAAATTTACGAAAATCGCTTCCCACATATTGAGCTAGGGTGATCAGTTCTCCCTTGCTAAGCGTTTCCAATTGCAACACCGTAATCAATCCTTGGTTGCTATTCTTGAAATAGACATAGGCCGTATGAGCAAATGTGGCTGCGGCCTTGAGCAAGGTTTCCACCTGTTGGGGATCCCCTGCAACCCAATTGACGTCCTTGTACTCTGTAGTTAATAAGGGATGTTGAGTTGATGGAGAAACGATTACGATCTTACCCTCTTGAACCAACTGCTGATTTTGTCCTAGAATTTTGGTCATCCAAGCAGGATCATCCGAACAAACAAGGATGTGCCCCTGCTTCTTAACTGGATCCAAACCCTTTTCACGTGATGAACGATATTCACCTAATTTGGTTGTCAAGGTAGAGACAATCAGTGAGTAATTCAGGACCCCCCCGATAATCACAAAAACAGTGAACACTCGGCCCCAGTAAGTTTCTGGCGACATGTCTCCGAAGCCCACCGTTGCGACAGTCACAATCGTCCAGTAGAAGCTATTGAAAAGGCTTCCATAGTCTGAATCGGCGTTCCCAGCCAACAGGTACTCAAAGAGATGAATCCCTAAGGTAGAAACAATAATTAGCGTGGGAAGAAACCAATAGAGAATGTGACGAATCTTCATAGTCGATTAGAATCCATTAGAATACTGCTTGGATATCGCAAACTGCTAAAATTTTTGAGAATCATAGGAACTTCTGAAAGCAAAGCAGCCCCAGATGTTGGCTCCGATTTGCTAAAAAGCATACGATAGCAACAAACCCACGTTTTTCCAGTTGTGTTCAATGATTAGTCAGAATGAAGTTATGATTTATTTTGTCCAACACAAGAGTCCACAGAGAGGAGTTTGAAATCGACAATCCTGACAGATGAATTTGGCAGGGCTAGTTTTTCTTGCAACCGAGTCAGGATTTCCCCTATAACAGTCCGTCGGTCGTTCATAGTAGTTTCATTTCAACGTTCACTTCTCAGCAGGGAATTCCTTATGAAAAGATTCATTATTGCCGCAACTTTAATGCTTTTTACTGGTTGGGTGCACGCCGCTGATTTAGGTGGCAAGGTGCTACGCATTGGCTCAGACACCACATACCCTCCAATGGAAATGGTGGATGAAAAAACTGGAGAGATCATTGGTTTTGATGTGGACCTGGTTGATGCCATCTGTGAGCGAATCAACTGTGTACCCCAGTTCGTGACCACAGCCTGGGATGGAATCTTTGCTGCGCTACAGCAGGGCGAATTCGATATGGTTGTCTCTGGTGTTTCCATCACACCAGAACGCGACAAGCAAATGGACTTTAGTGATCCATATCTCGTGGTTAGCCAGGCAATCATGGTCCGTGTTGATGACGAGGGTATGACACTGGATGACATGAAAGGGGCTGGTCGAAAGTTGGCTTCACAAACTGGAACCACCAATGCTCAACTCGCCGAAGAGTTGGTTGGCCGTAACAATGTCGCTCTTTTCGACACCTTTGCCGCCGCGGTTCAGGCCCTGCGTAACGGAGATGTCGATGGCTTGGTGATTGACGGCACTTCGGCTGCGGCTTACGAGCAGCAATTTGCCGGTGAATTGGTTGTCGGCATTCGTGGTCTCAATAGTGATCCTCTGGGATTGGTTTTCCGTGAAGGGGATGGGATGGTTGACGCCTTCAACACCGGTCTTGCCCAGGTCAAAGCTGACGGCACGCTCGATAAGCTCGTCCTGAAATACTGGAGCGAATAATTTGACTCGCGCCTCATGACCGACCCTTCACCAAGGCGCATCGGCCCGGAGTGGCTTCAGCTTCGGGCCAGCAATCTTGTGCTGCTGGCCAGCGCGCCCTTCTTCATCTATCTCTTCGCCACTTCCACCAACTACAGCCGCTCCCTCGCCTTCATCGTTGGTGTTGAGGAAGGTGCTGCAGAAGTCTTTCAGATCTTCCTGGTTTTGCTGCTGGGGTTGTTGAGCGGATTGATCCCCGTCCTTCTTGTTCGCAAATCTCCAAGTTGGCTTTCCTATCCTCGTGAAGTCTCCTGGTTGGGACTGGTGCTGCACTTGTTGTTGATGTCCTGGCTCCTCACACGATGGGATTTGGCGCCTTTCTGGGATTCAGTGATTGGAGACCTACTGGATGCCCGCAGCAATCCATTCCGAGATCCCAAGGTCAATTATCCAGCCCTTACTCCAGAAGGACAGGCCTGGATGCAAGGATGGCTGGAGACTCTGCGGTGGCCCTATCTTCTTGGGACTACCTTGCTCGGTGCAGTCGGTCTCACTAAGAAATTGCCAGAGACTATCAACCGTTGGATTTGGCGTTTACTGCTGATCCTCCAAGGAGGAAGCCTACTCTTCTTAATTCTGGTTGCACGACTAAGCTTCGCTACTGGCTTATTGCTGACCCTCCGAGCAGCCATTTTCGCTTATGTGGCCTCCGCTATCCTTGGACTGGTTCTAGCGGGAATGCTATCCCTGCAACGCAACCCTAACATTTATCGACGCTACGGGGTGATTGCCGGAATACTGCTAGGCATTGGGTTGATCTTCTCTCAAATGCCACAAGAACAGTATGTCTTGATTGGAACTACAGAGGGACGTGCCGCTTTCATCAAGGACACTCCACAACGCTTAGCAGACACGCTGCGCTATGGTGAGTTCGACAATGGTGTGGAGATGCAGATCCGCGCTGCTAGGGATGTTGAGCAAGCTCTGGAGCTCTATGCAGAAGACAAAAGAATCAGCGCCGCTTTTCTCCCAGAATCAGCCCTTCCTGCAGAAGCCCCTATTCTTTGGCGCACTGAGTTTCTAGCCGATGAATACAGAACACCCGCAATGGTCTTTGGTGTCTTCGGCTTTTTACTTGGATTGCTGACCTTCGGAGGATGGCAGCACCGGATGCATCCACTAGCTGTCTTTGCTGAATTCTATATTGATATCCTACGTGGGATTCCCATGCTGGTGATTATCCTCTACGTGGGTTTGCCACTCAGTGGAGCCGTCAAACAAGCCACCGATGGGTTTATTGACCTGCCCAATATGATCCGGGGAGTGTTTGCAATCTGTCTGGGCTACTCGGCCTACATGGCAGAGATTTTCCGGGCTGGCATCGAGGCTGTTCCCAAAGGGCAGGTAGAGGCAGCCCGAACACTTGGACTCGACCGATGGCAAACCGCCAGATTGGTTATTCTGCCACAGGCCCTGCGCATCGTCATTCCACCACTTGGTAATGAATTCATCGCAATGCTGAAGGACACGGCACTCCTGTCCATTCTTTCAGTTCGCGATGCCACCCAACGAATGCGCGAATTCCAAGCGAGTAGTTTTCTTCCTTTTGCTCCGTTCAATACAGCTGCGATTCTTTATGTCGTTCTTACCCTTGCGGCTGCCAGTTTGCTAAAGTGGCTGGAACGAAGAACCACGCCTATTTCAAAAAAATGACACCTCCGCAACTTACTGAAGCAGAAGCGCTGGAACTGCTTGCTCAACACTACGGCTTGACGGGGCAACTGTTTACCCTGCCTGGGGAACGAGACCGTAACTTTCAACTCTGCTTGGCGAGCGGAGAGAAAAACACTTTCAAGGTAGTGAATGCTGAGGTTCCTCTGGAGAGTCTGAAGACTGAAATTCGAGCGATGCAGCACCTGAACTCTATACTGGGCGGTCTGGTACCAAACCCACTGGCGGATCAGGCTGGACGTTTTATTTCCCAGGGAAGCCTACAGAATGGAAGTACCTGCTGGTTACGCTTGCAAAGCTGGCAGCCAGGCACTCCTCTCGCCGAATTCAGACCACATACCACCGAACTTTTTCATTCCGTTGGTCACTTGATGGGACGAGTTGCCACTTCGCTCTCTACCCTTGCTGTTCCAGATCCCAATCCAGAACTGCCGTGGCACCCTGATCAAGCTTTGCAAATTGTGGAAGAAGGCCTTTCCCTAGTGACAGATCCCTTACTCAAGAATTTTCTGGAGCAGGCCCTACGCTTATACGACAGGTATGGACGACCTCTGGAGACAGACTTACCTCGTTCCCTGATTCAGAACGACGCCAAC
>DJYX01000026.1 GCA_002450295.1 Deltaproteobacteria bacterium UBA6967 | reverse complement strand
GTTTTAGCTCTTATGAACGCTACTCCAATCATTGAGGAAAGCCGAGTATTGCTGCGCATCGGATTACCCGTTGTCATTTCAGGAGTGCTCAACCTCTCCATGCAGTTTGTTGACACTGTGATGACTGGGCATGCTGGCCCAAATGAACTGGCAGCGGTCGCTTCAGCAAGTGCACTGTTCCATCCGATCTTTTGCCTAGGCATTGGTGTGATGGTAGCCCTGACCCCAATTGTTGCCCAGCTTGAAGGGGCTGATCGTATCCAAAAAATTGGCCCCAGTGTTCGCCAAGGTGTTTGGATCAGCGTGCTGCTGGCTTTGCTGAGTATGCTGTTGCTCCCTTATTTGAGTAATTTGTTAATCTGGATGGACTACGAATCCGAGGTTGTCAGAATTACCGAGGGCTATTTGAAAGCAGTTATCTGGGGATTACCTGCAGCCTACGCCTTTCTGGCTATCCGCCATAGTCTCGATGGCCTTGGTATCACCCGGCCCTGTATGTACCTGACTCTCCTTGGCCTAGGTGTCAATATCATTGGCAACTACACACTGATCTTCGGTAATTTTGGTTTCCCAAAAATGGGAGCTGTGGGGGCTGGATGGACTACGACCATTGCGCACTGGGTCATTCTGATTGGAGCACTGATTTATCTAAAAATTAGTCAACGAACTGGAACTATTCGTTTTCTCAGCCGCTTTGATTGGCCCATCTGGAGCTATTGGCGAGAGATTTTGAGGATCGGCATTCCAAGTGGGCTCAGTTTTGGGGCAGAAACCTTTATGTTTACCGTGGTAGCTCTGATGATGGGCAAGTTTGGTGTAACGGCCCTTGCCGCCCACCAAATTTCTATTAACGTAGCAGGACTGACCTTCATGATCCCCTTGGGAATCTCAGCTGCGATCACTCAGCGTGTAGGAAATGCGGTTGGTCAAAAGAATTGGAAAGAAGTGCGTTTTCGTGGGTGGCTCGGAGTGGGAGTTTGCGTTGTTATCATGGGCCTGACCGCCAGCATCTTCATCCTATTTCCAGAGTCGATCATCGGGCTCTATACCAGTGATAATGCTGTCACTGATTTAGCAATAAACATCCTTTGGATGGCAGCTTTGTTTCAACTCTCTGATGGCTTGCAAGTCTCTTCAATGAGCGCCTTGCGAGGACTGAAAGATACCCGTATTCCCCTGCTGACCAATTTGTTCTCTTATTGGCCTGTGGGGATGGGATTGGCTTATCTCTTTGGATTTGTATGGGAGTGGGGTGTAATCAGTGTCTGGGGTGGTCTGATCGCAGGATTAAGCGTAGCAGCTATCCTTCATAATCTGAGGTTTTACTTGCTCTCCCAAGTACATATTCCAGAGCCACAGTATGCTCGAACATGAGCAAGTCTGCGTCTCTTCACGGACTGCTTGCTTAGCATTCAATCTATGTGAAGTACCCACATAGATTTCAATCTTGTCTAGCCGATCTCAATCCAACCAGAATCTGGATCATTGCCAAAGCAAGAAACACCTGCCTGCGCAAGATGACTGAACTGGCAAAATCTGCCACGGAAAGGATATTGCCCATTTTCTGGCAACTCTACCTCGATTTGCCAAGCATAAGTCTCATTTGCACTGAGTACCTTTTCCTCCAACTCGATTACATTTCTCAACTCAAAAGAAGTGTGGGATGCTCGGACCAAGTCCAGACGCAAATTTACTTCACCTTGGCGGTCATAGATAATATCTGCCTCTAGCACCTCTAATTCTTCTACTCCTTTTGTAATCACATAGACATCCTCGACCTTCAAATCAGCATCACCAACTTTCACGGTGATTTCATCACTCATAACCGAAAAACTCTTCACTTGCATTAGCTGATAGATAAACTTCGGCACCACCACCTGTGAGTGTATTTTTCACCGATTTTAATTTATCCAAGAAACCCATGTTGTCCTCGCAGAAAGCAGATTTGAAAAATTCTCAAACAACCAAAGTAAGTATCCTCTAATAACTGTTCCAAAACTAATCTGCATTTAATGATTTAATCTTAGGATCCATCAATCGGAACCAAACCGGTGGAAGCAATGCTAGAATGACCATCGCCCCATATCCATAGGGAAGTTGAGGTGCATTTTTACGATGATGCAATAGTTGATACGATCTTCGGGCATAAAGATGATGATCCGAATGCCGCTGCAATTGAAAAAGTAGCAAATTCGTCAGTAAAGCTGGTGAGTTCCAGGAATGAGCTTCTGTCACTGGTTCGTATCGACCATTGGGTAATTGTTTGCGCTGCAGTCCGTAGTGCTCAATATAGTTGACGATCTCCAGCAGTACAATCGCAACCAGGCTCTGGCCCAGGAAGCCCAAAGCCCCCCAAGGTCCGTAGTGTGAAGTGATCACAAACAGCATGAACAAAGAGAGTAAAGACCAGCCTAATAGTTCGTTCCGCCAGTGCCAAAAAGGGAGTCCTAGCTTCTGCAGTCTTTCTGATTCAAGTTTCCAGGCGCTTTGGAAATTGTGAATTATAGCGTGGGGAATTTGCTGATAGACACTGACTCCCATTGGGGCCGAGGAGGTATCTAATGGGGTCGCAACATATTGGTGATGTCCTCTTACATGTTCGATTTTGAAACTTCCATTGCAGACACTGGCCAGTAGAATTCCACCACAGGCTTGCTCAAATCTGGATTTTTGGTGCACAAGTTCATGACCGACCGTAATGCCAACGGTGCTCAACACCACCCCCATTGAAAATATCCAACCCAGACTACCTCATAAGCCCAGACTACCATCTGCAAAAACACCCACACCCCAGAAAATCAGAGCCAACTGCAATGATACAACTACGACCAGTAGTGCGCTATACCAGAGATTCTCTCCCAGAGAAAAAATGACGTCTCCTTCAGGATTGTTCAGGTCGTTGCCCATCAAGCGATCTACAAGGGGAACCAGTCCGAAGATGATCACCAAAGGCAGCCAAGCGAAGATTTCCCAGCCGGTGTTTTCCATGCGATACCAGGCACCAATGGGCAGTGCCAATGGTAGAAACCCCAGCAGAAATCCATAGCGTTTCCAGTGCATCCAATTTGGAGAATTCGTCAAGCTAGTCATCCAAACTCGATTGGTTTGGGGAAAAGAGTCTATGTAATTTCCTTTTGACTCCCTTTCCGGTCAAGGGTATGCATCTGTAATCAATTCGGATTATCATGGCAGGAATTCACTGCGGCTTCAATCGCCACCATCGGAAGGGGACGTGCCGAACCAACTCGAAGCTCCCCCTGCCTCTGTCGTCTCGTGCTATTTTTTGCTTACAATCAATATGCACAGTTCTCAACTCGATGGAGAATTCAACCATGCACCTACCGTTTTACTCCAGTGGCAAGGCCTTCCTATCAATCTTAGTAGTTTTGCTGACTAGCGCTACTCTGTATGCCGTGGATTCAAAAGATCTGAAAAAGCTGAAGGGGGGGGAATGCCAAGGCTGTGATCTTAAATTTGCCCAACTCCAAGGACGGGAACTGCTCGGCGTGAATCTGTTTGAAGCCAATCTTCAGAGGGCGAACCTTGTTGGCAGCAAATTAGCGGGTGCTAGACTTCTCTCAGCGAATCTAGTGGATGCAAAACTACGAGAAGCTTCACTGATTCATGCTCAACTAGTCGGTGCAGATTTAGAAGGAGCCGACTTGGATCGGGCAGACCTGTTTGAGGCCAATCTGGAAATTGCTAATCTACAGTGGGCCAACCTTGCTGGAGCCTCGTTAGAAAACGCTAATTTGGGTTTGGCTAATCTCTACAAGGCTAATCTTCAGGGAGCCGACCTGCGTGGTGCAAATCTAACTGGGGCAATGCTTGGTGAAGCAAACCTGAGCAACGCCAATTTGGAGGGTGCTCGCCTAATAGTAGTTAATCTAAGTCGTGCAAATCTAACTGGTGCAAATCTCAAAGGCGTTAAGCTCCATGAAGCAATCCTCAGTGGAGCTGATCTGACCGATGTAGAAATGACTGATGCCCAGATCTGTGGAACACGTATGCCAGCTGGGAATATGGTTCACAAGGATTGCTGACTAGAGAAGACGGCGACCGCTTTTGAAAGTATCAAAAACGATCGGGAGGAAGGGATAGAGCTGAGGTAGGTTGTGCAACTCTAGTGATGTTTCTTGTGCTTGTGGATTTCAATCAGTTTTTCAACCCCATGCTCATGGAATAGCGCTCCCCGAAAATCGACATTGATGATGTAGTGATCGTTTGATGTGTGATGGGAGCGCACCACTAATGCATGAATAGGTGAGCAGGCGACTAACTCCTCTGTATTGGCCTCTGAGGGAATGTAAAAAGTCATACTGATTTTCGCATGAGGACTGCAGTGGCTATTCGCAACCATCTTGCATCCTCCCATGCTGATATCAAGAACCTTCACGACTCCCTCATTCTCGTTGTACAGGAGTGTTGCTGGTAGCACGACCGGATAGCGTTTGTGATGCCTTCGACAGTCGCCTCGGTAGTGCTTGCTATCAACAAATCTTACTTCATGGTTTTGCATCTTTTTTTCCTCGGACTATAGCTGTTTAATGGGGGCTTGTCGTACTGCTTAAATTTGCGATATTTTGGATTTTTCTTCAATTACTGCTGAAAATTGACTCACAACCTCACAATTGTTGGAGTTAAATTATTTTTTTTAACAATCTTGACATGATAGAAGATATTCTTGCCATTGAATCAATAACCGAGTCAAGTAAATTCGCTCTGTTTGAATTGCCACCAAGTTATTTTTGACCTGAATTTCAACGCAGTTCTTACTTCCGTAGAACAGAATTCACTACCGCAAATACGGGGGCAAACAAAACGGTTAGCAATCTAGTTCAAGAGGTGGGATCATCGTGACAACCAGCTCGGAGTCGCGATAAATCTGAGGCAGGAACCAAGGTCTGATAAGCGAAGGCCTCCAACTGTTCAAGAATTTGCTTAGACACCCGCACGCAGTATTGGGGATTTTTTGTCTCGATAGAAACCATGTCCGAGTTAGAACGCGTAATCCTCACATCGACTGTCTCCCCAAATTCCATTGAAACCTGATCAATCTCTACACTAGGTTGAGCGTCCTCATTGATGAATAAGGACTGCTCCTCCCACTGAATTTGTAGTGGATGCTGAATCTGTCGAGCTGTCTGTGCTGTAAATGCTAGAAAGCAGGGCAGACCCGTCATAGACTCAATGACAAGCGAGGAAACTCCTAATCCTTCGGGCAATTGTGCAAAATCCATCAGTGCTAATCCACAGCGCAATGGACAAAGTGGGTGATTGTTACCTTTCCAACGCTGAGTAGCTAGTCTTGGGGCTTGTAGGTCATTCAACAGCATCAAGCTCAACATAAAATCTCCACCGGGCAACCCGAACTTGCTCAACCAAGCAGCAGCCCAGCCAATTTCCTCCGCATCACTCCAGCAATAACCAGCACCCCGAGCAGCCTTGACTAACAGCTGCTGGAGTTCAGACTGAGCAAACCAAAGGTCACTAGAAGTACAAAAACCCTCTGAGACTTGCTGATTTTCAGGAAACATCTGCATGGTTCAATTCATTTGGGTAAGGTTCCCCTTGAAACAAGCTGATTCGGACCCAACGATCAGAACGAGGATCAAAGCGAGTTGCTCCAAAAAAAGCTAGTTTGCTGCGTAAGAGATCGATGGGCAGCATCTCAGCAGAAATGAGATTGTCCTGAATTTCAGCAAAAGGATAATGCGCAGAGAGTTGAACCCGACGGACAATCGAACGAAAATCAGGACGCACCAACAATAGATGGGCCACTGGAATCCTGTCAGACCACTCTTTGAGCAAATCGCAGAGTTCAGCTACCTGGCGACCAATATCCAGAGGCTGTTCACGTTCAGCACCAGATTCACAGTGTCGTTCACCAAGGCGAGGTTCCAGTTTTTCTTCTGACACATACCAAAAGCGGGCGCATTGTTCTGGTTGCTGATAATCCGTCCCTAACGCCCAAGCAAAGTGACTATGCAAATGTTTTCTCAACTCACCAATTGATTGACGGCCATCGACCTTGAAAGTTACTTCTTCATCTATGGCCATCTGATCTCCTAAATCATCAACCAACTCCCCATGTGGCTCCAATAACAGGGCCAGCATTGCTTCCTGTGCTTCTATCGGCAGTTTGCGTTCACCCCATTGCCAGAGTACGTCCCATGGGTAGATTTGCGCTGCGTCCCACTCTTCATGAACAAATGTCTGCAGTTGCCTCAAGCCTTCTCGCAGTTCTTTCAACTTGGCTACCTGCAGTGGGTGTTCGCTCTGCCACTGCACCGCATTTTCCTGTGCTTCCCTGAGCGCTTCACAAAATTGATCAAGTATTTCTGAAGTTAACTTGGGCTGGGAGCGTACCCGAGCAAGCGCCTCTTCACGAGCTGCAAACCAATGATGAATCAGCACCGGATGACGTACTAGGAAGGGAGCCATGCCCAAACCAGTCGAGTTGCCCACTCCCAACAACCTGCGTAATGTAGAATCAAGCCTCACTGCCTGCAATCCTCCTTGCTCTGCTGCCAGATGCTCGACAAGATCCACAGTGAACGCTCGGGTCAGCCAGACAGAGAGCATCTCAGCTTGAAAAGGAGCCCGCATCTCTGGTCGACCTGCCAAATTACCCCGATCGGCTGCGCCAAACTTACCTGTCCCATAGACCGCCGTGGTACGCATCAGGTAACCCGTCTGCTCCAGACGACTACGCTCAGGCTGACGTCCTCGAGCTAACTCTTTCACCACATACTCAAAGAGTCGTACAGAACGATTAGCCCGACTCAGCGATAGCTCCTTCGCTGAAATGCGTCCTGCTTCTTGAAGAGGAACATTGCGTTCTAACCGCTTGATATCAGCAGTACTGGGAGTACCATCAAATAGAGTGAACGTGGCATCCCAAGCAGTTGCAATCACCCTATCTGAGCGCATCTCTGCTGGAAGATCATGAGCGAAGGCCACCAAGCTATAACAGCGTTCAGGGCCTTGCATTCGGTAAACGGCGTGACCAACCCCTTGCTGGTTGATCTGCCAGACTGGACGGTCAAAGTTCCAATTTTCTTTCTTTAGGCGTCGCAGTAATTGACGCAGAAAGGAGAGGCGTGTTGGGTGACTACAGCCCATGCGTGTAAGGCACATCACCTGGCTGGGAGAGCGATAAAACCTGGCTGGAACTGTTTGCTCGATTGGCTTCACGTGACGTCCTCCGTTCTTGTAGAGAAGCTCTCCGCAAAAAACCTTGCCCAGTTGTTCCCTAAAATGCCGAAGACTTCTTCTTCAGCAAAACCTACCTCCCGCAAGCCCTCTGCCAAGCTGCCAAAAGCGCGATTATCTGGATACCATTCTGGCATCGGTGGGAACCCGGGGATCTTGGCACTTCCTTCTCCGTAATCCAAGGATTTGGTCCAGCGTCCGTTGCGCATCCATTCCACAATCTCGTCCGGTTGATCCTGACAGAGATCCGAACCTATCCCTATCTGGCTCACTCCCATCAACTCAGCGGTCTTGGCCACCATCTCGCAGAAGGATCTTCTAGTACAGTTAGTCCCTTCTTTCAAATGATGTGGATAAAGTGAGAATCCAAGCATCCCACCGGATTCACCGAGAGAACGTAATACCTGATCGGACTTGTTACGCAGTGCTGGATGCCAAAAGGTTGGGTTAGCGTGCGTAATGGCGATTGGTCGGCTGGAAAGTTCAATCGCTTCCAGAGTTGAGCGCTCTGCTGAGTGACTCATGTCGATCACCAGACCCACTCGGTTCATTTCCTGAATCACTTCACGTCCCATCCGCGTCAAACCAGGATCTTCCTGCTCATAGCAACCGGTCGCCAACAGTGACTGGTTATTATAACTGAGCTGCATGAAGCGCAGACCTAAGCGATGAAGAATCTCCACTAGACCGATGTCGTCTTCCATGCAACTGGGATTCTGTGATCCAAAGAAGATCGCTGTTCGATTAGTCTGTTGGGCTTTCTCCAAGTCACTGGTGTCAAATCCCTGGAAAATCAAATCTGGGTAGCGCTCAAACCATCGATTCCACGCTTCCATCACCAGCACGGTTTCCCGAAAATTTTCGTGGTAGGTGATCGTCACGTGGACACCGTCCACCCTGCCTTCGCGGAGTTGATGAAAGATCTTCTCGGACCAGTTGGCGTACTGCAGGGCATCAATGCGAAAGTTCATGCATATCTCTTATCAGCTGCTATCAGAGTGTCTTGTGAACAAAGCGCAGGTGTAACAGGAATTTTTATCAAATGCCACCCCTTCTCCCAATATGTACAGATTCGTTTCAATAGTTTATTGATTGGAATCCATTGACGGTTGTGCACTCCTCAGTCATCATCATGAAAAATAAACCAAACTGATTTGAAAGACTCGCAAGATTCAAAGAGAAGGAGGTGCGCCAATGGTTGTCACCAAAAGTTGGCAATACAGAATTCGCCCAATGATCCTAAGTTGCTTTTGCATCATCAGTGTCAGTCTGGGAGCTTGCCAGAGTAGTTTCCTTCAACAACCCCTGGCTCTGGATCAAGACGATCTCGTGAAGCTGATGGAGAACAAAGACTGCCCAGGCTGCAACTTGGTTGGCGCCGATCTTAGTGGAATGAGTCTCGAAGGCAGTGACCTGAGTTTTTCCAATCTTCAAGGGGCTAGATTGCGTGGAACCGACCTCCGACGAGCACGACTGCGTGGAGCCAAGTTGACCGAGGCAGATTTCAGTGGGGCAGACCTATTGGACGCCAACCTAGAAGAAACAGATTTGGAGGGTGCCCAGCTGACCGGAGCCAATCTGCGTGGTGTAGAACTTTGGAACTCAAACCTGAAAAGCGCCAAGCTTCGAGGTACTTCTCTGGAGGAAGCAAGCTTGCGGGATGCTCGCATGGAAGGAGCCGATCTCAGCGGAGCCGTCTTGTTTGAAGCAAATTTGGAGGAAGCAAATTTGACCGGAGTGAACCTCAACGCAGCGGACCTGCGAGGAGTTAAAATGCGGCGTACCAACTTGACCAACGTCAAGATGGAAGGAACCGATCTGAACTACGCAAAGCTTTGCGGAACGATTTTACCAAATGGTGAGATAACGGTTCGGGATTGCTGAAAAGAAAATCGGATGAGATTGGGGGAAATCTTTTTGAAGACTCCCCCCGGGGCTAACACCAAAATCTCTCTTGCCTAGAGAAATCAGCGAGTTGGGCAACTATGGAAGGTCCATGCAATTAGCGTAGTACGTCGTCGTTGCGGGCCAATCACTGAAGACTCCGATCACTCCGACCTGCTGCGCGAGCACGTCTAACACCGTCATCACATCCCCATCATTGTTGATCGCTTCCTTCACCGTTTGATAGTACCAACCACCACCTCCATTCAACGGTCCGGAACGCTCCAGTGTCCAGGTGATCAAATCAATTCCTGCCTGCCGGGCCTGACGTGCATACGCTGAGGGCACAATTTCTTCACCGTCAAAATCAAGCAAAGCGTAAATTGGTGGGGCCAGAATACGTACTCCCTGCTGTGCCAACTCCTGCATATCTTCAAGCGACGAACGAAAGCTGGGACGATAAGTCCGACCATCTAGATAGACCGCCTGCCTGCCAAACTCTGGTTCCTGCTCAATCCAGTAGAGGACATCATCCAGGCTGAAGGACTGAGGGAACACATCACGGGGTGCGACCCCAGCAGCTTTGTATTCCTCAATCAGCTTTTGGGCATAATCCTGCTGGCTGAACTCTCCTTCGTAAGGCATCTCCTCCTTGGCTGACTTCAACTCTGGGGTGAACTTCACACCAAGCTCCTTGAACAGCGTGATACTCTCTGCATGGGTCATCAAGGTACCACGAGTTGCGTAGAGGTCTGTACGCCAGTTGGCGGTTCCTCCCATGTATTCTTCAGGAGTAGTCGCAAATGGGTTGGCTGCATCCATCTTTCCCTGTAGGCGCTTAAATTCAGCCAAGGTTAAATCAGAGGTACGGCACTCTACCTTGGCCTTCTTACCGCTGGCTGGATCTCCCGGTTCGAAAGGTACAGCACACTTGGCCGCCAGATCAGGGTGGGCCAAGATATCAGTGGTCGTATGCAAATCTGCTTGTGAATGCCGACAGACCAACTGGCGATCCCTGGTGAAGGTTACGTCACATTCTACTATACCAGCACCCATCCGTGCCGCTGCCAAATAGGATTCACGCGTGTGCTCGGGAAACTGCAAAGCAGCTCCCCGATGGCCAATGGAGAAAGCTCGCTTGCTAACCGGTTTCCCTATGCATTGACTCAGTTTCTCTTTCAATGGGCTATCGTCCATATCCTCCACCAAGAAGAAGGGGCGGGGCCCAAGGTGAATCGATTCAACTGCCAGCAACTCGACTGTGCCGAAACAGATCCAACAACACATCATCAACTTTAGTCCTTTTATCATTGGAAACTCCTCAGTAGACCGGAAAGAGAACGCAATATTCTTGAAAGTCAATCAAGGTAAGCGTAAGTAGCCAAATTCACAAATTTCTGACGAATCCTGCTGCTCCATTTCTATCAGAGCAATGGTGAACCTTTTTCAGCTATCCATCTTGTTACAAAAATAAGATTACTGAATTATCGCAGGTTTATTCATTTTGTTTGTGTTGACGAATAGAATCTCATCGTGCTCGACAACAAAACCATAGTAGGATATCAAAGGCTTCAATTAGCGAATTTTCCTCAATTGTTTGTTACTACCCGAATGGAGTAGATGAAGTTTTGACATGTCAAAATCAACTCCTGATGAAGCAGTCCATCCAACAAGAGACGAACTATGAGACGCAGAGGAGATCGCAGGCTTACAGATATCATTGTCGCCATTGAAAGAAGAAAAGCCGCAAGGCGTGATCTGGAGATTCAAAGACGAGCGATTGAAGATCGCCGCAAGCTGGAGATGAAGGTAGAGGAAGAAAGAAGACTGGCTGTACGTAGAGCAGAAGACATTGAAAAACTAAAGAAGGATAATCCGGAGTTCAATTTACCATTGGAGAGTTGAGTTTGCCATCCGTTACGATAAGTGTGCCTGAGCTTTTTGGTGGATGTCCACAGGATAGCCGCGGTCATTTGGGTAAATTTATAATGGGTCCCAGAGTTTTTAAAACAACAGGAAATTGTAATTTTTACTCATGCCCTGAAGAAGACTAATCGGACTGGCAAAGAAGAGAGGAGGTCAGCACTCCACGATGTTGACAGCAAGACCACCCCGGGCGGTCTCCTTGTACTTGGAATCCATGTCCCGACCGGTTTGCCACATAGTACGGATGACCTTGTCCAGCGAGACATGATGTTGCCCATCGGTTCTGAGTGCCAGTTGTGCGGCATTGATCGCCTTGTTTGCAGCTATGGCGTTGCGTTCGATGCAGGGAATCTGAACCAGCCCACCGATTGGATCACAGGTCAATCCGAGGTTGTGTTCCATTGCGATCTCTGCGGCATTTTCTACTTGGGCCGGTGTTCCTCCCAAGCATTCAGCCAAGGCACCAGCTGCCATTGAGCAGGCACTGCCGACCTCTCCCTGACACCCCACTGCAGCTCCAGAAATTGAAGCATTCTCCTTGTAAAGCATGCCGATTCCGGCGGCTGTCAAAAGAAACCGGACTACTTGCTCATCGCTGTAGTAACGGGTGAAACGCATCAAGTAGTGCAGTACTGCCGGGATGATGCCTGCCGCTCCATTTGTTGGTGCCGTCACCACCCGTCCTCCCGCAGCGTTTTCCTCATTAACGGCCAACGCGAACAAGTTGACCCAGACCATCAGGTTTGTGGGATCTTCTTCTCGCTGCAGCTTGCGATGAAGACTCGGAGCACGCCGGTTCACCTTTAGCCCACCAGGCAGCATACCTTCATTGGCACAGCCTAATCGTACGCACTCCTGCATCACCTCCCAGATTTCCAGCAGACGTTGATAAATCTCTTCCGTTGAATGCCAGACCTGTTCATTAGCCAGAACGATTTGACTGATCGAACATTGTTGCTTCCTGCAAATTTCCAGTAATTCGGAAGCTTTCTTGAAGGGAAGGGGTAGCTCCGTTTGGTCCTCCACAACTACCAACGCGTCTCCTTTTCCTTCGAGGACAAAGCCCCCACCAATCGAATAATAGGTCTTCTCTACAAGCAACTGTCCGTCCGCATCCCAGGCTTGGAAACGCAGACCATTTTCGTGGAGAGGTAGATTCTGCTTCCGATGAAAGATCAGGTCCTGCTTTTTGTGAAAAGAGATCGGATGCTGTTGATTCAAGAGAATTATTTGCTGTTTCTCGATATGCTGGAGTCGATCAGAAATTCCAGCGATCTCCACGCTTTCGGGAAGTTCTCCTTCCAGTCCAAGAAGGACGGCCTTGTCACTACCGTGACCCTTCCCAGTGAGTCCGAGGGAACCGTAGAGATCGACTTGGATTCTGCTGACTTTAGAGAGAGGTAAGTGCTGAAGGAAGAGGCCTGCCGCCTTCATAGGGCCTACGGTGTGGGAACTGGAGGGACCAATTCCAATCTTGAAGAGATCAAAGACGCTGATGGTCATAGAGAGTAAGCCAGAAAAGTGGGGTCTCCGTCAGAAAAAAATCACAGAAAACAACGCAACAATCAGGACCAGAATGATGGCAATCAGGATCAGGTTGCGACGGCGAAAGGTTTCATCATCCTCAACTGTCATGATGTCCTTACGGGATTCGCCCTCTTTTGGAATCTCCACTGGA
>DJYX01000122.1 GCA_002450295.1 Deltaproteobacteria bacterium UBA6967 | reverse complement strand
CCATCAATGGCGGAAATTGAGGCAACTTATGATGCAATTGGTTCCAGCCTCATTGCCTCTTCAATATACGAAGCACTTGATGTCAATGTTCGAACAATCATCAAAGTGCAAAGCACAGCAGTGTGACTTAAAATGGTTCTGGATGAGGCGGCAATAGTGGTAGAGGCATAGCCGCCTTCTCTGGAACATCTGGTTTTTCTAGTTGTACGTTTTCACCGCTAATCAATACTCGCTCAGACCGTTTTCTCAGCTCAGCTAAGTGGAGCGCTGCGCTCTGCAACGGGAGTTTTAATTAAAACACTCAACTGGGATCCAAGTTTTCTCTATCTATGAATGATGTAATTTAACGAACTGTAGGAATCAAATCAGTGCAAGAAACATCAATAAAATTTGATAACCCAGATGCATATGATCGATGGATGGGAGTTTGGACCAAGATAGTTGGAAGTGAGTTTCTAAGGTGGTTTGATCCTGAAATGAACAAGACTTGGATTGATATCGGCTGCGGTAGTGGCGCCTCAACTGAGCAAATTGTAGCAACCTGCTCGCCCGCCTTGATAGACGCGATTGATCCTTCAGAAGACCAAATAAATTTTGCGAGGGAGCGTCAGCTGCCAGCTTCAGTGAACTTTGATATCGGTGATGCTGAACGACTAACCAATAATGACGATCATTATGATTACGCCATAATGGCATTAGTATTATTTTTTGTTCCTAACCCTGACAAGGGGGTGACCGAAATGATCCGGGTATGCAAATCAAAAGGCAAGATAGCAGCTTATGTCTGGGATATTTGGGGACATGGATTACCCACAAGTCCAATCCACCAAATCTTTGCAGCTAAAGGAATTCCTGTATTGGTGCCGCCGAGATCAGAAGTCTCGACTCAAGACGCTTTGCAACTAGTTTTTGAGAAAAATGGAGCGAAGCTGGTCGAAACAACCACTTTCAAAGTTGAAAGAGTTTTTGATAGCTACGAGGAGTATTGGAGCCTGTCTTCAAAATCAAATTCCGTCTTTCCCGCTTTAAAGAATGTGGATCCAAAGTTAATCGATGAAGTGAAAAATGAACTCAAAGCTAATTTGGATATAGATCAGCAAGGCAGAGTCAAAGCTACTGCTCATGCAAATGCTGTCAAAGGTTATGCAGACTAGAGGCTTTATTACAGGTGTATTGGGGTACAGAGATGTTCAACGCCCCAATATATGATCATGACTTTTACTCAAGTGAGTTTATTAGTAATCCGCAACCACACTATGCAGCGATGCGCAAGCTTGGTCCGGTAGTGTACCTGCCTGTGCATGGAAATTTCGCACTTACCCAGTATCAATCTGTCAAAATGGCGTTGCTAAATCACACGATTTTCAAGAGTGGTTTGGGCGTGGCCGCAGATGATTTTGGCTCAAATTTTCTTCAGGGAAATATCGTTGCATCTGATCCTCCCCGTCATACTGAATTACGTAAGGTGATGCTGCCGACACTTTCGCCAAAAGAGCTTGAAGGGTTGCGAAATCAATTCAATGCGCTGGCAACGAAGACCGTCGAAGAGCTAATAGGCAGACATGAATTCGATATAATTAGAGAATTTGCACAAGTGCTGCCGCTAAAAGTTGTGCGTGAACTGGTTGGTCTACCAGAGGCTGGTAAATATAATATGCTCAAATGGGCGGGAGCTGCCTTCAACATTCTTGGTGTTCAGAACAAAAATGCACAAACCGCCATAAAGGTAATTGAAGAAATGCGAGGCTTTATAAATAAAAAGCTGACTGCTGAAAATGTAAAAGAAAATAGCTGGGCGGCGCGAATCTTTGACCTCGTTGAAAAAAAAGAAGTGCCTGAGCACTTTGCCCCTTTTTTGATCCGCGACTATATCAGCCCCAGTCTGGACACGACCATTTCTGCGATTTGCCATCTTGTTCAACAGCTTTCTCTTTTCCCTCATCAATGGGAATTACTTTGTAGCCGACCAGAGTTGGCAAAAAAGGCCATATCAGAAGCCATACGACTTGGATCGCCAATTCGTTCTTTCGCACGAGTGGTGTCAGAAGATGTCGAGGTTGAAGGTACGGTCATACCCAAGAATTCGCGAGTGATGATGCTCTTTGCTTCTGCCAATCGCGATGAAAACGTTTTCAGTAACAGTAATGAATTTGATCTCGAAAGATCTGTATTTGAGCATTTAGGGTTTGGACATGGAATACACACATGTGTTGGCATGCATTTAGCTCAAATGGAGATGCAGGCGTTACTTGCAGCATTAATTTCAAGGGTACAAAAGATTGAAATTTTGGAATTTGCACCTCTAGCAAATAACACCATTTCGGGATTCTCTGTCATGAATGGAAGATTCGAGTAGCAGACATCAAGGTGGAACTCCGGCACTTTGAGGCCCCTCTTGGACTTCCCCACGCCGAGAAGTAATTTTCTTGTCCCTTTCGTCCCTGATCCGGTCACACTCTGGTCACACAGAGGTTTGAATTAGTGGACATTTGGGACAAAGCATTAGGACTATCTCAGCCAGATATTGTCAGATGGAAATTGAATTTCGGATCTGTCTGTTTTGGCAGGCGGCAATCGCCGTCACGCATAAGCTGCAAAAGCCAGCGTTTTCTAGCGTCGATATTTTCCTCAGATAGCCGGTCTGCATCTTCATAATCAGTATGTAGCTCTGAGCATGTTTTTTTCTCATCGCCTTCAAGGACTAGAATGGAGCCCTCGTTTTGGTGCGTACAGGCAGAGGCAACGAGCAACGTGAGGAAGGCAAATAACGACCTGCGCTTGATCGATGTCAAAATCGCCTCCCTCCTTTTCCACGATAGAACGCTATTTCTGTTTCAGCGCTGCTTCCATGACATCAACTAGACGATCTGCAAAGTCTCTTGGATCATCAATTGCTTCGCCTTCACCAATAATGGCTGCGTCATACAGAAGGCGCGCATATTTATCCAAATCTTCACTGTTGCCATTTTCGGTTTGGCTGCTCAACGCCTGTATCAGCGCATGCTTACCGTTGACCTCAAGGATTTTGGGCGATCCTTTGAAGTTGGGATTTTGCATCCGAAGCATCCGTTCCATCTGAGGATTCATTGCTTCCTTGTCAGCAATTAGGCGAGCGACACTTTTTTCCAAATTTGCCGATAGCCTGACATCAGAAACAACACCTTCCAGAGACTGCTTCATCGTCTCTAACAGGCCCTCTGATACTGGCGGCTCTTCTTTTTCAGCTTCATCTTTTGCATCTCCAACATTAGAGATATCGACATCTTCATGCGTGATGGACTGAAAGCTTTTGCCGTCGAAGTCTTCTGTATTGGACAACCAGAAATCATCAATAGGATCGTCCAGCACAATCACATCGATCCCCCTCGCCCGGAAGGTTTCAAGATGTGGGCTGGTCATCGCCATCTCTGCATTTTCGGAAGATAAATAGTAGATAACCTCCTGTCCCTGAGCGAAGTTCTCTACGTACTCGCCAAGAGTTGTAAGGCGATCATCTTTGGAAGACTTGAAAAGGCTGATCTCCAGAATTTTTGTTCTGTTGGACTCGTCCTCATAAAGTCCTTCCTTAACCACCTTGCCCAGAGCGTTCCAAAAGTTTTCATAATCCTCGCGGCGGTTCTTTAGCGCTTTACCAAATTCTCCCAGAACACGCTTTATAATCGCCTTGTTGATCTTTGTGACAACAGGGTTTTGCTGAAGCATTTCTCTACTAACGTTCAGATCAACATCAGGCGTGTCCACAACTCCACGCAAGAAACGGAGCCATTTCGGCACCAAGCCTTCGCAATTATCCGTGATGAAAACGCGGTTCACATAAAGCTGGAGTTTTGAGCGACGCTCTGGCTCAAACACATCAAAGGGAGCAGCTGATGGCACGAACAAGAGATTAGTGAATTCGATTGCACCTTCAGTCCTGTTGTGGAGCACTGAAAAGGGCTTGTCGAATGCCATAGCTGTGGAGGCATAAAACGACTGGTATTCTTCTTCTGAGATATCTTTTGCCTGCCTTGTCCAAAGGGCTTGGGCACTATTCAGCCGTTTGGACTCACCCTTAGGATCAGACCAGTTCACTGGATATGAGATGTGATCCGAATACTTCTTGACCAAGTACTCAATGCGCTCGGGCTCGATATACTCTTTGGCATCTTTGCGAAGATGGAGGGTGATATCCGTACCAGTATCTTCCCGAGTGGCGCTTTCTATCGAAAACCCAGATTTGCCGTCACTCGACCACAGGTTTGCCTCAGTCGCAGCATGGGCTTTGGACACGACCTCAATCTTATCCGCGACCATGAAGGCTGAGTAAAATCCGACACCAAACTGGCCAATCAATTGATCTGCAAAGTCAGATGAATCTGCGTTCTTGGAGCTGTCGACAAACGCTTTGGTACCTGAGCTTGCGATTGTTCCAAGCGTAGTTTTCATCTCTTCAGCGGACAGGCCTATGCCATCATCACTGATAGTAAGCGTCTTCGCTTTCTTATCTGCCCTGATTGATACATTGCCGTCGAACATGTCTGCCGAATTGCCTGAAGCAAGCACGGCAATTTTCCGTTTGTTGATGGCATCTGACGCGTTCGAAATCAGCTCGCGCAGGAAGATCTCTTTCTGCGAGTAGAGCGAGTTGATTACTATATCGAGAATCTTGCCGGTATCAGCTTCGAACTCAAAATTCTTTTCGGTCATAGGCACCCCCTTTTCGTCACGGATTGAGTTGGGTTTTGCACTTTGTTTTTCAAGAGGTATCGAGGTGCGTAGAACTCAAAACTTTTACAGCCCACGCTTGGTATTGTCCGGCCACTCAGGATATCGACGACAGGAATAGTCATATGAGAAACCTACCCAACACTAATCCCTGTCAGGCGTACCTGCACATGTATGTGGCACCCCTAGTGGCCCACGTGCACCCCCGCAAGAAAGGCGTATTTTCCTTGTCCCCTTTCATCCCTGATCCGGTCACACTCTGGTCACACTGTTTTGAAATGTTGTGCGTTTCGAATGCATGGAAGGTGACAATGCAAAAGGAAT
>DJYX01000052.1 GCA_002450295.1 Deltaproteobacteria bacterium UBA6967 | reverse complement strand
GTCCTTGAGCTTGAAAAATCACTTTGCCGTCTGCTGCAAGCGTTTGAAACAGCCCGTCGGGGTGAAATGTATTTGCCCAAGTTTCTGCTGGATCTCCTTCCAAAATATAAGTTAAGGCGTCTAATGAATGAAAATGTTTTGCATTTAAGTTCAAGATATCTAATCGATCTTGTTCACTAAGGTTTGAATTTTGGTTGCTTGATGGAGTGTTCATGATTCAGCTCTGTGAAGTGCTCATCGAGCGGATACGTTGAGTTAGTGCATGGTCCTTGCCAAACACTTGCTCTGATACCGCAAGTTCATCTTTACCATCGTGAGCAACATTGCCAAGTTTGCAATCTGGGTGGTCTAGGAGAATGTTTGCGCACTCCTCAAATCCGTGCCAAAGAGCATCAGTGAGTGGAGTGTAGCCGTTGATCTGCCCTTGTACGTTGATCACCTTGCTGTTCATCTTTGGTGAACTAAGTAGTGTTTTTAAAACATCGGGTCGTCCGTTGTAAGTTGCTTTATGAATTGGATATCCCTTGAAGACCCAGTCGAAAACATCCACTTCAGCTCCAGCCTCTAGTAGCAGCTTGACAATATCAAGATGATTGTCTCTTGCTGCCACGATGAGTGGTGTATGTCCATCGCTGAAGGTATTAACATGGGGATAAACTGTTTCAACCGTTGTTCCTTCTGCGATCAGCTTCTTCACTAGTTCGGCATCTCCTTTCTCGGTAGCGGCCATCACTTTTTGTTCCTCGATCTTCGCCAGGCATTCATCTCGATAACCTTCTATATCTGATTTGATGGCTGCCATTGTCGCTTTGCCTTCTGCAGTTGCTTGCACTTTGGTTTCATACTCAAGGTGATCCCATAGAGAGAAACCATAATGTGTTTTTGTATTCAAATTTGGCTTGCAACTTACGATGTGTTTCACAACATCTGGGGCTAAATACCAGAGCGCATCCATGATCGGAGTGTGCCCCATTGTGGGCGTTACGGCATCAATGAACGAGCCTGCATCAGTAAGCAGTTTTGCGATTTCGGCGCTCTGGCCTTGGCAGGCTTTGTGAAGTGCAGTTGCACCAGTGTTGCTGTCTGTGGTGAAGACATCAGCTCCTCCGTTCAGAAGCAAACGAACAATTTCAGGCTGATTCTGGCAAGCTGCCATCATCAATGCAGTTAATCCAGTGGTGCTATTACGCGCATTGGGATCAGCTCCCATGGTGAGACACTGCTTAACAGCGTTGACGTCGTTAGCAGTAACAGCCCCAAGTAGTTGCTCGGGCAGGTCGACTTTTAGCGCTTCAATCAGTTCACTTAGATCGGCATAAATAGTCCATTCCAATACGTGGTGAATGGTATTGAATTTAAGCACATGAAGATCATTTATTTTATAGCCGACGCCTGTTTTTTTGCAGTTACCTTCAGTCTTGACATTCAGGAACGCAGTTGATGTTTGATGATAGACTGACTCAACGTTGGTTGATTTGGTTTGAATAGTTGCATCTCTGAGTTCGAAAAATTCTCGAATTTTCTGATGGCCTTCGAACTTGCCTGTGAATGGAACTATGCTATTGGCACTGGTTTTGGGTAGGCAAATAGAGCCTGTCGTCGCAAAATGCTTGAGAATGGCATCAATATCACCAGATTTAAGATCAGTCCAGAGTTCGTCAATGCGTTGTTGTAGATCCATGAGTTTGTTTGCGTTGAAAAAGTAGGTTCAGTAAACGAATTGATAGATCAGTTGAGTGGATATGGCCTCGCCTCGGGGCCCAAGACCCACTCGGAGCGCACAGTCATCGTGACAACACCCCACCACTCGCTCAAGCCACCATGCTCAGGGTCAAGAAATGCTTGAAGTTCGGGCGAGGCAACCATCGATTTCAGCTCAAGCATGGAATTAGCGCTGAGATGCGTGACTGCATCGAAGGGTGGAGCTCCTCCTCCTTCGTAGAGACGCTCTTTAGAAAGGCAGTTGAGGATGCGAACTAAATTGGGTATGTTGGCTGCTTGTATCATCTTTACGTAGTCATTTAAATATAACTTTCGGAAATTTTCTACACTCATATCGCGCTTTTTCTTGTGGAAAAGCATGATTTTGTATTCGGGAAATTCACCGTCGCTCGGATCATCCCCCATTGTCTCATGGGCATCAGTATCGAGACCAATGGTCTGCCATGATGCTGCCCAGTTTGGTTCGTCATGTAGCGCCCCATCAAGAAATTCTGGCGTTTTGATCGATGCTGCCTGTGCTTCCTCATTATCAAGCCAGATTTCAGCAATACCAGAATATTCGATTTTTCTGATTTGACCCGGTATATCAATCTTGGAATTAACTTTATATTTTCTGATTTGAGGGATTTTACGGGCAAATTTAAGTGCGTGTACGAATCGCCAGTAATCCTGAAATTCTGCCTCACTAAGACCGGGACGGGGTGCGGCCAGAATGTGCTGGTGGATCATGATGACAAGGCTGAGTTGCGGGAAATTTCTCTTCCCAAACTAGTCTTAGCAACATTAAATTATTTTGGCAGCAACCCCTGCAACAAGTGCCAATCCCTTGACAAAATCAGATCATGCTTGTTCAGGACTATTACGTAACTGGGCAAGAAAATTTTTCTCGTCAAAGACGGTGATCGCTTTTGTGATTAGGTTCTGGTCATCGAAATAAAATAGGGTCATCCCCGAGTAAGCAATATCCTTATTGGTGGGGGCGAATCCCAGCAGCTCTTTTTTGTGGCACCCTTCGACGAGCCAGTAAATCAGCGCAGTCTGGTCTACGACAAGGTGTTCGCGAATAACATGTTTAAACTCAAGACTTTTTTGAAACATCGATACGTAATTAAAGAAGTCGTCAAATCCCACGGGTACTTCGCTGCCAGTAGCATAAAACTCGACGGATGGGCTGATTATCTTTTCCGCCATGTCTCTATCTGAATGATCGCATACTCTGCCGTAAAAGCTTTCAATCAGCAGCGTAGAAATTTGTTTGGCTAATGCGGTCATCTTTTACTAATGAATATTTGAATTATAGCATGGCTGCGCAAAATGAATCAATTGATGCTTTGTGTCTCTGCTCTCTTGCGAATGATTGTTACGTATTGATCGCTAAGGCTTCTGACCTCTGCTTTGTCGCTAAACTTCACAAGTTACTTTTTTGCAATGAAAACGATTGCTGTCGTTGGCGCTACAGGGGCGATGGGGCGTTCGATTGTTCGCGCTTTAGTTGATCATCCCAGTCAGGAATTTCAGGTTAGGGCTCTAACTCGTAATCCTTCTGGTAAGCGGGCAAAGGAGTTAGAAGCTTACAGCGATAAAATTACTGCAGTACAGGCGGATACTAATGATCAGAAAAGTTTAGAAGAAGCTTTTCGAGGCGTACATGGAGTTTTTTGCAATACTGATTATTGGAACGCTGGTAGTCGTGTTCAGGAGATCGTTCAGTCAATCAATGTAGCAACAGCTTGTTTGAATGTGTCTGTTGAGCATCTTGTTTATAGTTCGCTTGAATATGTTTCTGCGATTACTAAAAGTTCGCTATCGCTTCCATATTTTGATTCTAAGGCCGAAGCATCTGAGTACATTCTTGCAATGCTTCCCAAGGCCACCATTCTCATCTCAGCTCCTTATTTTGAGAACTTCTTGGGATATGCATTGCCTGAAAAGCGACAACGTAGTGATGGTGATTTTGAATTTGTCTTCAAGGATCCAATGGCAGACAAGCCTTATACCATGGTTGCACTCGATGATATTGGGCAATTTGCAGCTTATGCTTTTGCCGAATTTGATAGTGTTAGAGGCAAGAAACTATATGTCGCTTCAGATTCACCAACAATGATGGAAGTTGCGGATACTTTTTCAAGGGTTACTGGGTTAAGTGCAGTTTATGAGCCAATGACCTTGGAGGAATTCCGTGAGACGCATAAGGGTACAGTCAATGATATTCAGGACAGTCCGGATGGAGAGTTTGTAGGTAATATGTTTGAATTTATCCGCGACTATGGGATTGATCGAGATTATGATTTTATCAAATCAATTAATCCTAAAGTCATGGATTTTGAAGCTTGGTTGCGTCATACCGAATGGAAGGGTGAACCGGTAGCCGTGCAAAACTATTTTGTTGCGAAAACCACAAAGTGATGTAAAAATGCTTCGCAACGTCCCATTTGTTTTAAGTGATATTCTATGAATGAAGTAGCGGAGTTATTTTACTTTGAGTGACTCCGCTACTATAGTTGTCAATTATTGACCGCAGTGCACACCCACTAAATCGGGACGTACATCTCCTTCAAGTACGAGGTTGATGAGATAAGGACCATTATGCTCAAGCATTCTTTCGATAGCTCCATCAACTTGATCAGGGCGAACCACGCGTTCGCCTTGCACTCCAAAACTATTGGCAATTAAGTTGAAACATATTTCAGGTTTTGATAGATCAAAAGGCATTGGAAATTCTCGCCCTTCAATACCGCGCTCTTCCCAAAATTTTGTAATGTTGGCTTGAAGGAGTTTATAGGAACGGTTTTGGCAGACAATGAATTTTGCGGCAATATCATGACGAGCAGCTGTCCACAAGCATTGAATGGTGTACATACTCCCGCCATCACCTGAAAAACCAACGACGCAGCGATCAGGATGGGCGACTTTGGCACCGATTGCTCCAGGAAAACCCGTTCCTAGTGATCCTCCCCGCGTCAGCATTTTATCTCCAGGCTTTCGTCCTGGTAAATATCGAGTGACGGGTGGGGAGTTCGTTAGGGCTTCGTCGAAGATAATGCTGTTCTCAGGCAGTTTTTCCGATAATGTTTTAATAAAGTATCCCGACCTCATTGATGTTTTGACCCCATCGTAGGTGTCTGGTGGCAATGCAGGGACGACCTGATAGTTCTCGTCGATATTATTGTGGGTAACTGGCGACTCTGCTTCAAGCTTTTGGCGTCTTTGCTCCGCAGCTTCGTGCCAATTTGATGGCAATGATTTGAGGACTGGCAGGAGACCGCTGATAACTGTATGGGGCTCGGCTACATATGAAATATCAACCCTGTGGTTTTTAGCGATGTTGTCGACATTTGTATCAACGTGAATGACCGTGGCCTCAGGGTTGAAGATGTCTCCCAAGTGTGGGAATACTTCCGGAAGTAAATAGCACCCCAATGTGAGACAAAGATCGCATCCCCGAATGATCGGCAGACTATGGTCACCAAACATGTGACCGGTGCTGCCGTAGTTCAGTAAATGGTCGTCTGGGAAATTGATTTCCCCACCATCCGCTGAATAGACTTTCGCGCCAAGTGTTTCAGCAAGATCAACTATCTTTTCAACTCCTCCAGTCCAAGCCACCCCATCACCAACCAAGATAATCGGATTTTGAGCTCCCTGAATGGCCTCGACCATTCGATTCAGATCTAACGTCCCTGGGCATGTCGCCAGACTCGGAATGTGTGCGGGGGTAATTTCTTCTGTAATTTCTGCGTCGAGAATATCTTCAGGAAGGCACAGATAAACTGGTCCACAAGGTGGTGTTGCTGCCACCTTAATTGCACGGCGTACCATCCTCAAAAGGCTGGAGGGATGCTGAACCATTGCCGACCATTTGGTGACAGGCTCAGCCATTGCGACTAAATCTGCTGCCATCTGTGCATCCATTGCCTGGTACTTAATGCCGGCATCTCCGCCGATCACAACCAGAGGTGCTTGCCCTCGCTTGGCTTGGTAAAGGTTCCCAATGGCGTTGCCAAGCCCGGGAGAACTATGGATTTGAACGAGTGCGGGCTTTAAGCGTGCTCTTGCGTAACCATCTGCACATAGAACAGCAATCGATTCTTGCAGTGTGAGGATGTACTTCATTTCCGGTACATCGGCTAATGCATCTAAGAAACCTTGTTCAACGGTTCCTGGATTGCCGAACATGTGGTCCACTCCATTAGCAAGAAACTGCCTCAGGATTGCTTCATGGCCTCGCATGATTGTCCGCGTAGTAGTGAATGAATTGGAGCATCGTTAAACGATGCTCCTTAGAGAGTGTCAAGTGTTGCCTGTGCTCTTACCAGCCGTAGCGCTTCAGCCCCTCTTCCAGGACCTTGCGAACGAGCTCGCCGACCAGCGTGGAATCCTGCGTGGATCGTCCCGTCAGAAATGGATAGTCCAGGATCGTGGACATTTTTTTACCTACTCCGCCGTGGTACTTGCCATGTGGTCCGGTGGCGTCCCGCAGGATGTACTCCAATGGGTAGAAGGGAGGGCCAAAGTTGGCACTAGTGTTCATTGGCTCACCGTCATAGCCATACATTTGTGCGAAGCCGGTTCCTTCTTTGTAGTCATACTCTCGAGCATGTCCTGTGACATTTTTGCCCCAGATGATACTTTTACGATCTGTCCAGTCCCGCGCAAATGCAAGGCAGGTTACGCAGTAACATTCTGCGGCAATGAGTTTATCGCGATCAACATAACCGAGAATCAGATTGTGGAGGCGCTCATTGTTGACCATGTCGACCATTGGTCCGCTTCCACCCGGCAGTAGAAGCGCGTCGTAAGGATCGACAAACTCTTTCCAGAATTCTTCACGCCTTTCATGGAAGTCGGCTAGTTCAAGCCCAAAATTTTCTCCATTAAAATATGGCATCAAAGAAATTTTCTCTGATAAATTAATGGGCTTTTCCAGCAGGTCTGAACTATCAACTTCTGTTGTTCTCTTCGCAAAATGCGCGTCGGTTACCACCTTATTCAATGGTGGATCGAGATAACCTTCCTCCATGCTTGGAGGAAGCGCAGGTGGCTTCCGTCCAAATGGAGTCATGAAGTCAAGTTGGTATCCAGATTTGGTCAGGACATCAAGGGGGCCAATTAGCTCTTCCCCCCAGTAGCCCCACTCAGACAGGACTACCAGAATTCTTTTTGACATAGCCTTTAGTGGATAAGGTCTGAGTGTTGCGTTCACTCAAACTAACCATAGTCACAGTCTTTCCATTTGGCATCATTCCTGCCACGCGTGCATTTCAACTTCGGGGTCATATTGTGTTGAATCTCTGACCACTTTTGCTAAGCCTTTCTATACGTGTTGTTCGCTACCGATTACGTTATACCTCTACGATTGCTTTATCGCCTGCTTATGGCTATCAGTAGTTTGAGCTTGCATACCACTCACAATGCTTTTGTTGCCATCTTTCAGCACTCGTCATATTGATTCTGACAAGATCGAGTCCGTTAGCCTGCTCGGAACCATCCACCGTCGACGTTGGAAGTGGAATCCATTCGATGCTGGTCTAGATATGGTTCGTCTCTCGGAGACGATCTGGCAAATCTCCCATCCTGTTGTGGGCCCTCAACCACCAGAGGTAAGCGGTCTTTATACAGTACGTTTGGTTGTCAATCATTCTCCTCAAAGACAACTTAAAACCACACTCTCAAGCAAGACAAATGGTGTCTGGGACTTGATAGAAACCTGCGACGGGCGTGCAACACGTAATATCAATTTTAAAGTTGATGTTAGTCAATCACTGACTTTTCGGTTTGATTCCTCAACTATGACACTCGCGATTGCTCCCAGCGCTGGTGAAGAGACCTTACATCATGTTGATACTTTTGACAGCTTTGAATTGAACGGTTTTCCTTGGGATGACCTGGATATGTATGAAAAATTTGATTGTCGTGTTAAAGGTCGAGAATTTGTCAAGGACTCCTCGGAGGTCTGGTCTATCGATGTCCCCTTACGCAAGAATGGTGGGATTGATTTTCGTGCCGACGGCGTTTATCAGTTCTTAATCTCCTCTAACCGAGATGAAGACTTTGGTTTCTCAGGCTTCAACGATGGTTCTAAGTCTCTAGTTCAAGGTACTGGATTTGGTAGCAGTCATGGAAGTTCTAAGCATTCAGGCTGTACTATCCAGGTCTTTAGTGATGGAGTATACCGTTTCAATCTTTACTCTCCCGATTCCATTGATCCGAAATTTTCTGTTGAACCATCGCCATCCAATCCGTCTCTCCCTGCTCCAAAGGTCCTTAATCAACGTGAGTCGTATCAACTTCTAGGTAGTATTTTTGCTGACAATCAGTTCGATCCGACCCATCCTGATCGCCAGATGAAGTTGATGCCAGATGGTGTGAACTACAGTCTATCTGCGTCAGTTCCAGCTGGCTTTCATGTAGTTAATATTGCCATCAGTTCAGAGTTATTTTTAGACACTATGGGACTGGGATGCTGGCTTGATCTTCAAGACAGTCAGCCTTGCCAATCCTTAGAGTGTGTGACATGGCACGGTAAGCCCCACGAGTTAAATATTTGTTTTGAAGTTGATGCTGATTGCGAGCTCAATTTCATTTTTAATCCGGACACTGATCGTTTGTCGATTAAAGTTGTGGATGGCCCGGCCTTGCTTGCCCCTGTTTCTTCCATTTCAGAAATGTCCCTTGTTGGTTCCTTTGAAGATACGGAACAAATGGAGGCTTGGAATCCTACTTCTTCGCTTAACTTGATGAACCCACTTCTGCCAGGCTGTTTTGAGAAAGTGGTACATCTGGTAGCTGGCAAAACCTATAATTATAAATATGTTGCCAATCGCTCTCCCTGGGCTTTGGTTTATGCAGATTATGAACTTGACTGTCACGGATTTGATTTTTCTGGAAGTATTCCCGATGCTGCTGATCCAAGTAAGCGTTCATTGAAACGATTCGGTCAGTTGACTTCTCATGGGAATCCACCTCCACTTGAATTTACAGCTACACATACCGGTCAATATCGCTTTTATGTTGATATTGTATTTGGTGGGTATTCTGTTAAACCCTTCGTATAGTTTACTTTGTTAGGTTGAAGGCAATGCAAATACGTTCATCGTCGCTGTTAATCGGTACTGTTTCATGGGGCAGGTAGCTAGGGAATAGAACAGCCATACCTTCTTGAGGGGTCACCATTCTCATATTGTTTGAAGGGAACACCAAGTTCCCTTCTTTTTTGTCTCCATCAGCTGTCTCTGTTGGTATTTTGATGTAGATGACTCCGCTTACGACGGATTCTGGATGAATATG
>DJYX01000018.1:4725-4851 GCA_002450295.1 Deltaproteobacteria bacterium UBA6967 | reverse complement strand
GGAACTTCAGCAAAGCGTTGAGGCCATGCCCAACACCATGGCAGCTTCAGAAAAACCTCAAATCAGACAAGCTTCAACACCTTCCCAAGTCACCCCAAAACCTGTAACCCCAAAATTTCCAACCTC
>DJYX01000018.1:0-4337 GCA_002450295.1 Deltaproteobacteria bacterium UBA6967 | reverse complement strand
CATTAGCATCCCTCCAACAGAAACCCAAACCTCCTCCATTACCTGAAGTTAGCGCATTGATTCAGAAAGAAGAAAAGCGCGATATGTCCGATCAGGATTCTCCAATAAATCTTACTTTGGAGGAATCTAAAGATAGCTCACAAACCAATGCTGCAGAAGTCGTTATTGAAAATGAATTGAATACAGCTGAAATTTTCCAAGATCCAGACTTGAACGAGCCTATCCAGCCCTTGGCCCTTCAAAGAAGACCAGGAATAAAAAAATTATATAATCAGGGAATGTCTGCTTTTATTCAGGGTGACTATCCTGAAGCAGTAAATGTCTTTGAAGGTTTTGTGGAGGAATTTGAAGATGATGTCGATAGTGATAATGCATATTACTGGATCGGCTACTCCCAGTTTAAGCTTGGCAAATGGAACGCTGCTGAGTCTGCATTTCGGAAGGTTTTACAAAACTACGAGCACCGTCCAACTTCTCAAGGTTTCAAGACCCCAGACGCAATTTATATGTTAGGTAAATTAGCGGAAACGCGGAAGCAACCCGAACAGGCGGCTTACTACTTCAGGAATGTCGTAGAGAACTATCCTGGTTCAGCCGCTGCGAATAATGCTCAAGAGGATCTCAGAGCATTAAGATAATGCTACTCATCCCCTTCCGACCAATTGAAGATAGATTCCGCTACTGATGCAAAAAAACTCTGAGTAGGGACCTCCTCAGCAGCTACAAGTGGGATTTGACGCATCGTTTTCCCACCCATTCTCAATTCTAATGTTCCGAGCATGCTCCCTTTTTCAACGGGTGCTACAACTTTCTCTGGTAATTGATAGAACAGTTTCACTTTATCCTCTTCTCCAGGACCTAAAAGCAGTGAAGCCGACATCTGGGGTTTTATTGAGACTTCTTTGTGCTGACCATCCTCTACTAGAACAGTTTGAGAAATTATTTTACCTGCCTCCACGAGCTCAGTTGTTTGATACTCATTAAATCCTTTGTCCAACAAATACGATGTAATTCGACTTCGCCATTTGACATTTGGAGAACCCATCACCACGCTGATTAACCTTCGCTCTCCTCTTTTCGCGGTGGAGACCAAGTTGAATCCAGCCGCTCGGTAATACCCTGTCTTCATCCCATCCATGCCATTGTATGCTCTTATCAACTTACGATTGGTGTTAACCAACTGAAATGTCCCTGCTCGGAAGGAATCAATCTCAATAGCTGACCACTCTAGATACTGGGGATGATTCTGAAGGATAAATCTAGCCAATAGAAAAAGATCGTAAGCTGTACTGACGTTATGTTTTTCTCCTCGACTAGGAGGAAGACCATGAGGCGAGTGAAACTCTGTATGCGCCATCCCTAATTCTTTGGCTCTTTGGTTCATCAGACGTACGAAGGAATCCTCATTGCCTGAAACATGCTCGGCCATGGCCAGTGTCGCATCATTGGCTGATCGCACAATCATGGCCTTCAAAAGTTCTCGGACAGTAAATTCTTCTCCTTCCTTCAAGAAGACCTGTGTGCCCCCAATTTTACTGGCTTTAGTAGAAGTTACTACAATGCTCTCCAAGCTTGTCTTGCCTGCCTCGATGGCCTCGAAGGTCAAGAGAACCGACATCAATTTAACGAGAGAGGCTGGATAAACCTTACGGTGTTCCTGCTCCACAAACAAAACTCTTCCGGTGTCCGCATCAGCCATCAAGACAGCTTTATAATTTGGGCGAAATTTCTTAAGTATTTGGTCCGCGCTTACTAAGCTAGGTAAGAATGCTAATGCCACAGCAAATTGAACTGCGAATATCCAAGCGAAATTCTTTGAAGTTCCTATCATTGTTTTCATCCATTAATCCAATCATAGGGTTGATAATATGACAGCATTTCCTCCTGTGCACTCCCAGATTCAGGCTGCCAGTTATAGTGAAATTCCACCTCTGGTGGAAGTGACATGAATATCGATTCAATCCGGCCTCCTGATCGAAGCCCGAAAAGTGTTCCCCGATCATAAATCAGATTGAATTCAACGTATCGACCTCTTCTAATTTTCTGAAAGATGGTGTCAACTTCTTCAAAATGTTCATCTTTACGGCGTTCAACAATTGGAGCGTACGCAGGAAGAAATGATTCTCCAACTGCTCGAACAAGATCAGCGTGCTTTACTTCTGTACCTGTTAAGTAATCGAAGAAAATACCACCAACCCCTCTCATTTCTGCTCTATGCCTGATTGTGAAGTATTGGTCGCAAGTTTCTTTATATTGCTCATAACATGAAGGAATGACCGAGTTGCAAGCTCGCTGCAATGTTTGATGAAATTCTTTGAAATCTTTTGGGTAGGGATAGTATGGCGTCAGATCTGTCCCTCCTCCAAACCAGCTTCGTCCTTCATTTGTTTCAAAGTACCTGATATTCATGTGAATCGTAGGAACTTTGGGGGAATTTGGATGAATGACCAGTGAAAGCCCGCACGCCCCAAAAAAACCTTCCTCAACCTGTAGTTGGGAAGCTAGTTCCTTAGTCATCTCTCCGTGTATGGAAGAGATATTTACTCCCGCTTTTCCAAAGGTTTTTCCACCAGTGAGTATCCTTGTCCAACCACCACCACCTTGCTCCCTTTCCCAAATATCTTGCTGAAACCTCTGTATTGGCTCAAAGGCTTCTAAACCATTACAAATTTGGTCTTGCAGCCTTCTTATAAAGGCTTCCATCTCTCTAAAAGTTGGTGATAATTCCATCGAAATTTTCTGAATTTTATTTGATTCATTTCCATTATTCGCTGCATGTAAAATGCCAGTTTAAGATTGTTTTTTCATCATTGCAGCTTTGCAAATTCAGGTTGAGTTGTTCCAGATTTGGCGACAGCAACTCATGCTTGGAAGGTTCTTCAAGAGCAATTTAAGAGGGCTATCGGAGTTCGAAATCTTCAGTTTACATCTGAAATGTTCTTGGTTTTGCATAGATTGAAGCAGGTCAATAGCTTCGGTCTTAATACAAGCTCCAACTTCGAAAGAGGCTTCATGCAGGCGACGGAACAAACAACCACTCTAGATGCTGAAAAAGAGTGGAAAATTCTTAATCAACTTGCTGAAATTGCTGCTGATATTGAGAATCAGACAAGTTACTATTCTTTTCAATTAGAGGATGGTAGCCCAATATCTGATACGTTATTGGTGGACGTGAACAGCTGGATTTCCCAATTGCAGTCTCTAGTTCCAAACACAAATCCCCAAGAAGCTGTACCCGTTGTTCTCCCCAATCTAACGCCCACTGCATCGACTTCAGCATCTGAGAAGGAATCTTCAGAGGTGAAATCAGATGAAGCCAAGGAGATCGATGAAGAGTTCCACAAGGATCCTGTAGACGAGGAAAATGGAGCAGATTCTTCAACTTATCTAGGCGCTGTTGCAGAAGCTGTCGCCCAAGAATTACAAGGGAATCCTACAGCTGGTTTTGAGAATGCTGATGCCCTAGACGCCAATGAATCAAATGAAGAAAACCTAGATTCTACAGATCCTATTGATGAAGATGATGAAGAGCTTGTTTCGATCAATCAAGCTATCGAAGAAGCTGAGCAAATTGAAGCCAAGTCAGTGCACAAAGTTCAGCTGAATTCTGAGCTTGATGATGAACGCGAGTCAAACCTAGATGAGGTTGAAGAAGAAATTGAAGAAGAGGAAGCAGAATCATGGTTTCAGGAAGAGTTAGCTGAGGAGGAACAGGCACTTTCCCTCAAAGATTTAGGAGAGGAAGAAATCCATCCTGAATCACTACTTCTTCAAGAAACAGCAGAACCGTCCCAAGTAGCAAAGAGTGAAGGTGAAGAACAAAGTGAGGAAAATCCTGAAGATTCTGAAACCGAATTAGAAACTTCCGAAGCTGAAGATACTCCGGAAAAAGTCGAAGCCTCGGAGGAAGTAATTTCTGATTTGAGTGATTCAACTAGTGAGTCAGTAGAAGCTCAATCCGTTTCAGCTGAGGAATTAATTGAAAATGATAAACTTGTTCTCTCGAGAATGCCTGATGATGTTAACCCTGCTGATGAACCAATAATTGATGAAGACTCAGAATCTCTCGAGACATCTGAAAGTTCAGAAAATTTGGTAACTGAAGATGCAAATGAGCCGCTTGAAATCCTTACTCCATCTGAAGTTGAACTACTCGCAAGCGAAGCATCCCACGGAGGGCTTATAGATGAAGAGGAAGAATCTGAAGATGAAGAGGATTTGGTAGTTGAACTTGATTTGGAGTCTGAAGAGGATCTAACTGAGGAAGATCCTGAGAATCTAGCAATTCAAGATGAAAATGAAATTGTGACTCAATCAACAACGGATTCAGACCAATT
>DJYX01000094.1 GCA_002450295.1 Deltaproteobacteria bacterium UBA6967 | reverse complement strand
TTCATCCCAGGCCTCTCGCAGGTGCTGTAGATAGGCTGTCGCTACATCAACTGCAGAAATTTTTGTCAGATCTTCTGGTGCATAGAGCGGTAGAATGGCTTGTTTTTGACCTTCTGGGTGACAAAGCCAAGACTTGGCAGAACTGACCAGACGTTGGGGGGTTTTCTCTCCCAGCACTCGAGCTCCCGTTCCAACCAAATGTTCGTTGGCTGTTTCCCAGTGTAAATGGCCTAGCAAACTCGAGAACTCCTCTTCCAAAGGGCAGTACAGGAAAGAAGGGAGCGTCGGAAGCTCATCAAGCAAATTCCGATCGATCAATTGAGGAATGGAGAGAATCTGGCTTCCTTCAGCTTCTTCATGATGAATGAAAGCCAGGGCGCTGTTGGTTGTGCCTAGATCAATGCCAATACTGAAAGGACTGTCTGGGTTCATAACTCTATTCAATCTGCGGGAATGGAATACGAACAGGAGCGAAAGAAATCTGACTAATGAATTCTAGGGAATTTGTGAAAAAACCGAAACGTGAAATTCTAGATGTGGTCAATTGTTCGGCAAAGAGTGACGGATGGGCAAGCGAAAGAAGGCTAGATTGGGACTTGGGAGATTTCTATGAAAACGAATAAAACTAATCGAAACAGTGTTTAAGAACAAAAATTAAAGAACTTTCAAAAAAAGGGAACGTTCTTGCATGATGTCGAATGTGGGCCTAGGTGAGAAATGGATGAATCACCTGGGTGCTCTCACTTTTGGTGATTCAATCTTCGTGAAATAATGCCCCCCATTATTTCAGGCGAATGGAAGCGCCTCATGAGACCTGGGCTCACCCCCATCTTATGTCTTGCTGCAAGATGCAGACCTCTCCCCAAAAAATAATTCTACACTGGTTTTAAATTCAAATTTTCTCAGGGCACGGTGCTGCCATCTTCGCTAGGCTTTACGATAAAACCTGTTCGCTCAGATGACACCACGTTCGCGTAGGATGTGCTTGATGTATTGAGAGAGCGGGCGGCCATTCGCAGCTTCTTCAAGACTCTCACGTTCGGCAGGCTTCATAGAAACGAGAATTTTGGCAGAGTTTTTTTCGTCCTCGGGTTTGGGTTTGGGGCCGGACTTCTTATAGGTCACGCGTTCCTCTACGGATTTGCGCAATAGTCCCCGGTTTTCTTTTTTATAATCTTTGAGGTTGACCTTACTCATAGTGTCTCCGGATGAATTCGATGATCTTGTCGAATTGCCGGTCCAGGTACTGAAAGTGGTATTTTTGCAGACCTCCTTCCTCGACCATGGCCTTGATGCTCTTCTTCTTCTTGAAAATGGCAGGAATCGACTGGCTCTCCTTCACCTCGAAAATCGGATATTTGTAAAATCGGGATAAGATTTGACGGATCTCTTCATAATCCCCACGCTTGGTTCGATTGGCGATCAAGCAGATATTCGTATTATATTCTTCAATTTCTGCGACTGAGTTTATTGTAGTCTGCAAAATTGAATACTCGTTGATAGTAGGAACAAGTACGACTTTTGAGTTGCGTAGCACCGTGATGCTGCGTGCTTCGATGTAGCCCCCCAGATCAAAGATAACCTCTGCATCGGTTGGAAAATCAGGAAATTCTTCTGATGGGCTGACCTTGAGCACGTTGTCAAAGACTTCTTCAATTGGCGAGTAGATATCATTGGTCACCACACCATAATCCATGGTGAGCGCAATGTTCATCGCACAGCTCGTCTTACCGGCTCCTCCCTTGAAATTGTAAATTGTAATCAAGCCACCTCTTCTTAATTCCCTGTCAGCGCCAGACGTCCATGACCAGAGCAGAACAAGCGTTGCAGACAATAAGGATTACAGAAGACTATTAAAATTATATGAATAAATTAAAGTTTCCAGAGTTAACTCGATGCAAGCTCCGGGCACACTTTATTTTATTTAAAAAAAATCTTGTCCTACAGGCGGTTAGCGGCCTAAAGTCTGCCTCTGGAGAGGGCATGCCCTCTGCATCTTGTAAGGTAATAAATTTGTTAACACAGAGATACAGTAAATGACGATAAGTACTTTTCTGGATCGGATGCGTCAGCAGAAGCTTCAGGAGATTGAGAAACGCCAACGTGTTCATCCTCTTGCTGCCTTGCGAGAGCGGCAGGCAGAAGCTCCAGAAGTACTGGATTGGCGAGAGGCACTGAGCTCCAGACAGCGCCCAGCGTTGATTGCGGAACTCAAAGCGCGGTCACCAGCCCAGCAAAATGTGGCGAATCCAGACTGGCCCGGGATTGTAAAGGAATATGAAGCCGGAGGCGCTGCAGCAGTGTCCGTACTTACAGATGAGAGTTATTTTGGTG
The DNA here is from genome assembly GCA_002450295.1 of Deltaproteobacteria bacterium UBA6967. Lineage (GTDB taxonomy): Bacteria > SAR324 > SAR324 > SAR324 > NAC60-12 > JCVI-SCAAA005. The sequence goes on along the minus strand of DJYX01000094.1, from coordinate 241 downwards.
GAAGCTTGGACTTATTAGAGCAAGTTTCACAGCGGACTATGCTCCCTAGATTGCACAAGGAATTCATTCTGGGAGAATACCAGTTACGTGAAGGGCGTTTGCGAGGGGCTTCTGCAGCTCTGATTCTGGTATACTACTTCTCTGAAAAAGAGCTTCGTGAAATTGTGAATTGTTGTATTGAAATTGGAGTGACCGCAGTGGTTGAATGCTCTCTACGAGAAGAATTACCAAGAGCTTTGGC
>DJYX01000074.1 GCA_002450295.1 Deltaproteobacteria bacterium UBA6967 | reverse complement strand
AAGGAGAAGTTTGAGCGTGAGGAAAAACTAGAAGCAGCTTTGGGAACTGAATCCCTGGAGATGGTCCATTGATCCAGCCTTTGGAGCATGCATGGGCGAAGAATATCGGACAAGCCAGATGATTTTTTAGTCATCAAGGCGAATCAAAATAGTACTTTAGTCAGGTTTTTTGCCAGTTAGTTCCCAGATTGAAGACGACTCGATCGATCATGTTCGTCAGGATAACTAAGGGGAGGAGCCACCAAATGGGGGCTTGGACTTCAGTGAGATAAAACCAGAGAAACGTGAAGCCAATGATCTTAAATGCCCAGTTGGGTGCAAGGCCAATCCCAACAGCCAGCAACAACGCGATATCAAATCCGGCAGTTTCAAAACCATCGTTGACAAGGTAGAAAATCAAGAGCAAAGCCCCCAATAGCTTGATCGATAAATTTTGTCCGAGCCCGATACCCAGGATCAGTAGCAAAATTACATCAAGGCCAATTGCGTGGATCGCTTCCATGATAGCTTACCTATTTAGTTCTTACTCTGCTGGGCTTTCAAATGAAATACGCATCAGGCTGCAAAAGATCAATTCAGTGATGCGAAATTAATTCCTGTAGTTGTCGCAAAATTAGCGAGCAAATCAAGGTGAATACTTAGAATGCAAAACTTTTCTTGGAGAGAATCTATGAAATGGAGTTGGCTTATACTCGTGGGGATACTTTGCACAATCGCATTTGAGACTACACACGCGATGTCCCTGAAAGAATATGCTGAGAAACCTTTTGGCCGTGTGCTGATGCTTCGCCATGCTTTGGCCCCGGGATTTGGAGATCCAAGCAACTTTCAACTGAGAGATTGCAGCACACAGCGGATTTTAGATGAAGTTGGCCGAGAACAGTCCCGCCAAATCGGTAATGCCTTCCGGAATGCAGGCCTGAGATTTGAGGGAGTTTACTCCAGCCAGTGGTGCCGTTGCCTGGAAACAGCCCGACTGATCAACATGGGGGAAGTTCAGGAATTGACTGGGCTGAATTCTTTTTTTCAAGGTATCGTTCCACGTGAAGCCACATTGGCTTCTCTTCGAAAGTTTTTGCAGGATCTCCCACCTGATGGAGATCCGGTGCTACTGGTCACCCATCAAGTGACAATTTCTGCCATCACGGGAATGGGCGTTTCCAGCGGAGCAGCCGTTGCCTATGATCCTGTGAGCAATCAGGCACAGCGAGTCACCCTGCCAACGGACTAAACTGGTTTGATTTAGTCTTGAACCAGGTTGACCCCCCGTTCACGGATCTGAAGCCGAACAGGATGCCCCTCTGCAATGATCTCTGTCCCTAGTGGATCAATCACAAAAAGTTCCCCTACTGCGCTCTTGATCTCATATTCGAGGTGGCTTCCAAGATATACAGCTTTGTGAACTGTACCTGGAATTCCTGTCGCTTCTGGTCTCGGATCAAGCAGGATTGCTTCTGGACGAACGGCCACCGTCACCTCTCCGATAGGTAGATTCAAATGAGGTAGTTGGATCGTCAATTCATCAAGTTGCAGTGTACCCATCACATTGTCAGTAGAGATCAGCTTTCCGTTAACCAAATTTGCATCTCCAATGAAATCCGCAACAAAGCGTGTTTTTGGACTTTCATAAAGTTCTCTTGGGGAACCTTGCTGCGCGATGACAGCCTCTTGCATCACGATGATCCGGTCAGAGACTGCCAAGGCCTCTTCCTGATCATGGGTCACGTATACCACGGTCAGTTGCAATTGTTGTTGCAGATCCCGAATTTCTTCTCGTACTCGCCTTCTCAGTTTCGCGTCAAGATTAGAAAGTGGCTCATCGAAAAGGAGCACTTCGGGTTCTAATACTAGCGCTCTAGCCACGGCAACTCGCTGTTGTTGTCCTCCAGAAAGCTCACTTGGAAGACGTTTTTCAAATCCAGTCAGTCCCACGAGCTTCAAACCATTCAATGCCTGCTCTTCCACCATATCCTTGGAGAGGCGGGACATTGTTAGCCCATAGCTGACATTTTGTAGCACGGTCATGTGGGGAAACAGGGCATACGACTGAAAGACCATGCTTACATCACGGTCTGTAGCCGGTAACTGTGTTACATCACGACCCCCGATCATGATCTGGCCTCCTGTAGCCATCTCCAGACCTGCAATCAAACGCAGGGTGGTCGTCTTCCCACAACCGGATGGGCCAAGTAAAGTAACCAACTCTCCCGATTGAATTTGAAAGCTGACATCGCGGACTGCTTTGACGTTTCCAAAAGCCTTGGTGACGTTGAGAAATTCGACCGCAATGTGCGCTGTGCTGTTCATCCGTTGCCACTCCAGGAAATTGGGCTCGAACCTCGTCGGCCCAGTTGACGTTGTCCAACCACCCACTGGATGCCACCAATGGCAATCAACATGACGACAATCAGCACGGAGCTGTAGGCAATCGCTAAGCCGTAGTCTGCGTTTTCAACACGCCCAAGAATATATGAGGTCGCCATATCAAAGTCTGCACTTACCAGGAAAATGACAGCACTTATTGCAGTCATCTCTCTTACAAAGCTGAAAACTAATGCTGCCAACAAGGCTGGGCGTAATAGGGGAAGTAGAATTTTTCTGAGGGTTGTGCTGGAAGGTGCACCAAGTGTTAGGGATGCTTCATCAAGACTTGGGTCCAATTGAGCCATTGCAGCAACGCCAGCTCGAATACCAGTGGGCATGTTACGGAATAAGAAACAGACGATGAGAATGATCCCTGTTCCTGTTATTTCAATCGGAGGTACGTTGAAGGCGAGGATGTAGCCAATCCCGATAATCGTTCCAGGAATCGCAAAACTGAGCATCGTGATAAATTCGAAAACATCTTTTCCTGCAAAACGCTGACGAACGAGCAACCAGGCCGTAAGTAATCCCAATCCAGCGGTCAGTGGCGCTGAGATTGCTGAGATCTGTAAGGTCGTCCAAAAAGAATTCCAAGCAGTGCCCTCCCACATCAGACCAAACTCATCGGACCAACCTAATGCGAAAGCATCGATGTAGTGCTTTAAAGTGAAATTGTGCTTGTAACCCCAAGTTTCAACGAATCCTCCAAAGAGAATCATTCCATACAAGGTTAGGGTAAGCACTCCAAATGGGACACAGACGAAAGCTATTGCTGTGTTTACTCGCTTTGGTAATTGCACCGGAATCCCTGCATCACCCTTTCCAGTAACACTGACGTAGGAGCGTTGCCCAAGCCATTTACGTTGAATCCAGAAAGCTGTGAGGGTAAATCCCAACAGTACCAAGGCAAGGACTGCTGCCATTCCCTGATCTGCTTGTGCTCCAGCAATAGCAAAGAAGATCTGGGTGGAGAGAACATCAAAATTTCCCCCCAGTACAAGTGGATTTCCAAAGTCTGCCAGGCTTTCAATGAATCCCAATAAAAAAGCATTTGCCAAACCGGGTCTCATCAATGGCCAGGTGACGGTTTGGAAGGTCTGCCAGCGATTGGCACGAAGTGTTTGGGCTGCTTCCTCCATCGATGGACTGACTCCTTCAACAACTCCAATCAGTACCAGAAAAGCAATTGGAGTGAAGGCCATCGTTTGAG
>DJYX01000211.1 GCA_002450295.1 Deltaproteobacteria bacterium UBA6967 | reverse complement strand
TATTATGTAATTGAATGATGGGGCCAACGCATGTAGAAACGTGCCCCATTTTGATATCTTGGATCTAAGCGAATGATACCCTTATGAGCTTCAAGAATCCTCGCTACAGTTGCCAATCCAATTCCACTTCCCTGCTTGGAATCATCTAATCTTATGAAGGGTTTGAAGATTCTATCCCCTTCTGAGCTTGGAACTCCATTGCCATTATCTTCGATCCAGCACTCGCACCATTTCCCTGAAACCCTCGTTCCAATCTTGATTTCAACTTGATCGAGTTTACCTCGATATTTGATCGAATTGCCGATTAGATTCTGCCAAACTTGGCTCATCTTTAGAACATCACATTGTACCTTGGGCCATTTTGATGGCAGCCTGAATTTAACGATTCCCTGTTGTTGTTCTTGTTCAAACTGTTCAATTACAGTTTGAAGAATTTTTCCCAAAGAAACAGTTTGCATATCCCCAATTATTTTTCCAGCCATCGCATAATTCAACAAAGTATCAATAAAGGTGAGCATCTTTGTAAATGAACCTGGAATTCTGTCCAACAATTCATGCATACCGGGATCATTTCTAATTTCCGGATAATCTTCCTGTAAACGATGCAAAAATAGATTGAAAAGACTGGCTGCACCAACAACAGGAGATTTTAGATCATGACTCACCATATGAGTGAAATCCTGCAATTCCTGTTTTTGTTGTAGTAAGTTCTGTGAAAGTTTTTGAACTTGATCAAAAGCTTTTTTTGTTCGAATCGCCGAATTGATTCTGGCAAGTAGTGTGGTTTTTTCTACGGGTTTTAAAATATAGTCAACGGCCCCTGCATCAAAAGCTTCTCGGAGGGTTTGCCGATCATTCTTTGCGGTAACAATTAAGATTGGTAAATGAGCAAAGCGAGCTTGCTCTTTTAAGAGTCGTGTTGTTTCTATTCCACTCAATTCCGGCATCATGTGATCAATCAGCATCACATCAGGCACCCACTCTTTCACAGTTTCTAGGGCTTCTTTGCCGCTACAGGCAGTTCGAATACTTGAGGGCTGCTTCCGCAAAATATCTTCAATGACTAAGCGATTATTTTCCTGATCATCAACGATCAGTATCTTGTCCATCTTGATCTAGTAAAGTTTTGGAGGTGTTAAGTGGATTGGTACGCAAGGCCCAATTAGTCTGAGAAACAATACCTTCCAGCAATGCCAAATCGTTTTGAGATAGCTCTGAACGGTAGAGAATGTTGCGCAACTTTGCCATTCTTTCTGTTCTGGTGTGATGAAGAAGAAAGCCAACCTGATGCAGTTGGTCCGCCCATCGTTCTAGGAATTGATTGATTCGATTTATTTCTGCTTCTGAACTCGTTGGTTTCTCAGAGGGATTTTGAGGGATTTGTTCTTGGAGTCCGAACAGTTCGTAACAACAAATTGCGACGCTTTGGGCTAAATTTAATGTTTGATATGCCCCAGTCGGAATCCGAACCCATCTTTGCGCCCACTCCAGTTCCTCGTTGCTAAGACCACGGTCTTCAGCACCAAAAATTAGTGCATTGGGTTTGTTAGAATGAATCATCCATTTGAAAGGCAATTGTAGGCCCTCCAACTGCCGATTTCGATGACGCTGCTGAGCTGTAGTGGCAATGACTCTCGAGCAATCTTGGAGAGCAACTTCAAGGCTTTGAACAACCTTCGCATTTTGCAAAATCTCTTTGGCATGAGTTGCCATTTTGAGAGCATCTTCACTTTGAGGATCGCAACGAGGATTGACTAGAAACAACTCGTTGAAGCCGAAATTCATCATCACTCGAGCGATTGAACCAACGTTGAGTGCTCCTTGGGGTTCTACTAAAACGATTCTAGGAAGCATTCACCTTCTTCTTGACACTGATCAAAAACGATATAGTTTGGGAATTCAAGTCGGGGTGTAGCGCAGCCTGGTAGCGCACACGTCTGGGGGGCGTGTGGTCGCTGGTTCAAATCCAGTCACCCCGACCAGTTCGCCAAATATCTTCAAGTTCCCCTTAGTCTTCACAAATTTCTCCCAACTCTCAGTTTAATTCTACAAGCTCCAATCCTACTTTTTGTTGAAGATCCTTCAATCAGAAATTTGGTTGGTTAAGGTTGTTGCACGCTCCCAGTGATCTCACAAAATTGCGGAATCAATAGAAAAAAATCCAAGTATGGGCCTTGCATCCTTACTAGTATGGTAATTATTTCTGAAAATCTTGATGAAATTTACTCAAAACAGAGATGGTGAATGGCAGTCGGAAAACTAACAGGACCGAAGAAAGCAGCTATCCTTCTCCTAGCATTAGGAGAAGAAGGAGCAGCAGAGGTTATGAAAAACCTGGAAGAAGCAGAGATTCAGCAAGTCGGTTACTACATGACTCGCTTTAACGATATTTCCTCTGAAGAATTAGACCAAGTCCTTGAGGAGTTTTATCGACAGTCTGTAATGAGTGATGGCGGTGGAGACTTGATGGCTTCACCTGATTTCATCAAAAATGCCCTTGCTGCAGCGCTTGGACCTGAGAAAGCCAAGGAACTCAATGCTGCTATGAGTTCCCAAACTGATGACATGGGCTTGGATGCGCTGAAATACATCGATCCGATAATGATTGCCAACTATATCCGTACTGAACATCCACAGACCATCGCATTGATTATCTCCTATCTGACCGATATTGATCAGGCGGCTACTGTATTGAGATCACTTCCGGAAAACTTACAGGCTGATGTGGTTTATCGTATTGCTTCATTGGACAGTATCCCGCCTGGAGTTGTCAACGAACTCAATGAGGTTTTGACCGATGAGATGAAGCAGGCAGGCAGTATGGTTACCAAAGTCGGTGGAGTGGCTCCAGTAGCCGAGATCCTTAATGCGATTGATAAAGCTTCCGAAACAAGAATTCTCTCGACAATCGAAGAGTCGAACCCTGATCTGGCAGAACAGATTCGAGAATTGATGTTCACATTCGAAGACTTGACCTTGATTGATAGCAAGCAAATGCAGACGGTATTGAAGGACGTTGATAAGGCCGATCTTGCGATGGCTCTAAAAACCGCTAGCGATGCAGTAAAAGAACTGATTCTTAGCTCGATGTCGACTAGGGCCGCAGAGATGCTGAACGATGATCTTGAAAATATGGGACCTGTCAAAGTGGCGGATGTGGAAGGTGCTCAGCAGAAAATCATCAAAGTGGTCAAAAAACTTGAAGAAGAGGGCAAGCTGATTATGGCTGGGGCTGGTGACGACGTAGTCTGAGTTCTGATCCTCTCTTAAGGGCCAAACAAGATGGCCCTTTCACTCTTCAAATCTTTAAACTATTTAATATTCACCCAAGCACTTCCTCTTTTAGCTGATTCTACCATCGCTTGGACGATCTCGATTGAGTGGCAACCATCTTCAACGTTCGGATACCAACAGGCCATTTCGCCCGGACGATTTCCCTCATTCATTGCATTGATTGTATCTCCTAAATCACGGTAAAGATTGGCAAAAGCCATTACCATCCCTTCAGGGTGGCCGACGGTGATGCGATTGGCTCGCTGAGCGGCTTCAGATAGATAATTCCCACCACGCTCCAAAATTTGCGTAGGCTGATTGAGAGGAGTCCAGAACAATTGATTGGGTTGCTCCTGAGTCCAGCGAAGTCCACCTACTTCTCCAAAAACCTGAAGAGTAAGGCCATGGGTTCGGCCAATAGCCAGACCACTGGTCCACAAACGCCCAATGGTTCCATTGTTCATTCTAAAGGCTGAGAGATTGTCATCTTCGAGCTGTCGGCTTTTTATCCCATGTCCGAAATCACTGGAGACAGATGTGACCTTTTGACCTGTCACAAAGCAAGCCATATGGAGTGCATGAATCCCGCAATCCACCGTGACTGCCGCCATTCCGGCTTGGATAGGATCAAATCTCCAGCGAACTCTGGGATTCTCTGCATCCTTAGCATCGGCCATAAATCCACCTGCAAACTCAGCAACGACAACCCGAATCGCTCCCAAATCGCCATTTTCCAACATGGATCGCATTTGGCGTACCATGGGATAACCTGTGTATCCATAGTTGACAGCGCAAATCTGGCCAGTCTTTTTGGATACTTCTACGAGATCTTTGGCCTCCTCAACGGTCATTGTCATTGGTTTTTCACAAAGGACATGGAAACCAGCCTCCATGAATGCTTTCGATATCTGATGATGGGTAGCATTCGGAGTCGCAACCGTTACTAGTTGAATACGGTCTTCTCTTTTTTTCTCTTTATCCAACATTTCCTGCCAGTCACCGTAACATCTTTTTTTATCAAGTCCCCAGGCGATGCCAAATTCAACAGCCCTCTGCGGATCAATATCCATAGCACCAGCAAGGAATTGAAATTTCCCATCCATGACAGAACCAGCCCGATGGGCGAAGCCGATTTGGCTTCCTTCTCCACCACCAACCAACCCCCAGCCTAACTTTTTCAATTTTAATCCTCAGAATTAAGTAAAAAAGAACTCTCTAAAATCAGAAATTAGCTCAAACTTCAATCAATGAACCGATTTTTGAAAACTTCGAATGCCTGACGACTACAAATTCAACTGTACCATGCTCAACTTTAGGATATTTTCAATCAAGACAAAGAAATGTCTTTGCAAAGTAATGCTTCTTCTATGATTCTGCGATTTACCTGCGATTTATAAATGCCTTCAAGGAGACATTCAGATGCCTGCTTACGTCTTATCAATGATGACAATTCATGATCCAGAAACTTACAGAAAATATACAGATCGTACTCCTCCAGTTGTTAAAAAATATGGTGGTAAGTTTTTAACGAGAGGTGAACCAGTTACTCGCCTAGAAGGAGAGGAATATTCTGGAAGGCTCGTAATTCTTGAGTTCCCAAGCAAAGAAAAAGTAGATGCTTGGTTTGCAGATCCTGCCTACCAGGAAGCAGTTACTTTCCGGCAGGCAGCTTCAGTCATGCATCACTTACTGGTTCAGGAAGGTGGCGAAAATACAGCAGATCCTGATCCAAAACTATAAATTGATTTTTAGTGAACACACCATTTGGGATTAGTTTGGGAATCCGCAGACTGGATCATAGAACCTTTCAATGAAAATAACTGAACTAAATCCAAACCATCCAAACTGATTTTTGCGGATAATTCTACATCCCTTGAGTGTGAGGGTGATTCGCTATCGATGGAAGATTTTTGAAGGGCTGTTCTCAAAATTCGGAGCGCTGATCTGAGGATCGAATTTTGGTCCTGACAGGTCTCCTGAATTTCTTTCAGAACCTCCTTCATCTCTATTTGGTGGGAGTTTTGTTCTAATTGGCTTTCCTTTGAAAAGTTGACTTGGTCGGCTGCAAAATTGTTAAAAGGTAAGAGTGACACGCTTGAAATGATAAGGAGCCTTTTCATTGTTGATTCTCAGGTTCGATTTGGCAATTTGCCCCCCGCAGGCTGCTGTTCATCACCAATGCCAAGACTGTTTTATCTGCCTAGATTTGTTCGACTTTTACTTATTTTTCTTTTCTGTGTACCTGACTCCAAGGACTCTAAGGTCGGTTCAATGGTTCCAATCACTTCTGCTTGTTCAGAAGCAGTATTCGCCGGCATTCTTAGTCGACCCTTGGAAAGGAAAATATCAGCCCAGAGGCCATTTGATTCATCATGAAAATGAATGAACCCTTTTCCATTTAAGCGGAAATTGGTTGGTCTCACCTCGCTTAAAATTTCATAATTTCTCAAGAAATTGAGCAGCATCGCCAAGTTTTCAATTGTCTCTTTCCTCATTTTCCATCTCTTTAATCTCGATGATGGAAGTTGGCGCAGGTGCGTCGTTTATA
>DJYX01000249.1 GCA_002450295.1 Deltaproteobacteria bacterium UBA6967 | reverse complement strand
TTTACCAGCGTTACAGCCAACCTTAAATTCTCGGGAAAGTCGATCCAGCACAATTTCTAGATGCAGCTCTCCCATTCCAGAGATGATGATCTGTCCTGTATCCGGGTCTATCTTCTTGTGGAAAGAAGGATCTTCACGCTCAATACTAGAAATTGCGTTTTCAAGCTTCGGCTGGTCTGCTTTCGTTTTCGGCTCGACCGCAATGTCGATCACTGGCTGCAGGAACTCTGTACCTTCCAACAAGATCGGATGACGCTTCTCGCAAATCGTGTCTCCAGTGACTCCCACAGACAGACCGATGACTGCGGCAATGTCCCCGGCCTCCAAACGATCAATCTCTGCTCGCTTGTTAGAATGAAGCTTGACCAGGGTGCCGATGCGCTCCGTTTTTCGAGTCCGCGGGTTGAAGACAGTGTCTCCAGAAACTAGAATTCCTGAGTAGACTCTGACGAAGGTCATCTGACCAGCAAATGGGTCACTGGCGATTTTGAAGATTAGGCCACAAAAGGAGGAGTCGCTCGTGGTACGGGTTTCTTCTCGTTCGCTATCCGGTTGTTTCCCAACAATTGCCGGCACATCATCAGGGGAGGGAAGGTAGGCAGCTACGGCGTCCAGCAGGGGCTGCACCCCCTTGTTCTTAAATGAACTTCCACACAATACAGGCAGCAGTCGACCTTCGATTGTTGCCTTTCGAATCACCTGACGCAGACGCTGAGTGCTGATTTCCTGCTCTTCCAGGAAAGCTTCTAGCAACTCATCATCTAACTCCGAAACTTTTTCGACCAGTTCTTGTCGCTTTTGCTCAACAGCTTCTTCCAGTTCTTCTGGAATTTCTGCCACATCAACTTTTGCACCGAGGCTCTCCTCATCAAAGTAGAGAACCTTCCGATCCAGCAGATCTACAACTCCACGAAACTGATCTTCACTGCCAATGGGATATTGTAAAGCTACCGAATTAGCCTTGAGCTTCTTTTGTATGTCCTCGACCACCCGGAAATAGTCTGAACCAATTCGGTCCAATTTATTCACGAAGGCCAACCGAGGAATTTTGTACTTGCTTGCTTGCCACCAGACCGTTTCAGACTGTGGCTGAACTCCAGCTACCCCGCAATAGAGAGCGATTGCTCCGTCAAGTACTCGCAGTGAACGTTCGACTTCTACTGTGAAATCGACATGCCCTGGAGTATCGATAATATTGTAATCGTACTCCTCATCCTCATACTTCCAACCACAACTTGTCGCTGCAGAGGTGATTGTAATTCCTCTTTCCTGCTCCTGCTCCATCCAGTCCATCGTGGCAGAGCCATCGTTGACTTCGCCAATCTTGTGAATTCGACCGGTGTAGAAGAGGATTCGCTCTGTGGTGGTTGTCTTGCCCGCGTCAATGTGTGCGATGATGCCGATATTCCGGCGAAATCGACGGGCTTTGGACATTTAGAATGTTCACCAACGGTAATGGGCGAAAGCCTTATTGGCTTCAGCCATCTTGTGCGTATCTTCCTTCTTCTTGACGGAGGCTCCCCGGTTGTTGAACGCGTCCAGCAGTTCACCAGCAAGTTTATCTTCCATGGACTTGCCACTTCGGGCAATCGCATAGCGAATCAGCCAGCGAATCGCCAAGGCTTGGCTGCGCTGAGAGCGGACTTCCACAGGCACTTGGTAGGTAGAGCCACCAACACGTCGTGACTTGACTTCCAAGTTGGGCTTCACGTTCTCAACTGCTTGATGGAAGACATCAAGAGCTCCGGTCTCCTGCTCCCTGTGGGAGATCAAGTCCAAGGCTTGGTAGAGTACTTTTTCAGCAACGCTCTTTTTCCCATCGTGCATCAAGTTGTTGACGAACTTACTGACCAAGAAATCTTTGTACTTCGGATCGGGGAGAACGACGCGCTTTGTAGCAGATCTTCTTCTGGACATGTTGGACTACCCTTTCTTCGCGCCATACTTGGAACGCCCTTGCTTGCGATTCTTGACACCGACTGTATCAAGAGCACCTCGGACAACATGATAGCGAACCCCTGGAAGATCTTTGACACGACCTCCCCGAATCAGCACTACGGAGTGCTCCTGCAGGTTGTGGCCAATCCCTGGAATGTAGCTTGTCACCTCAATTCCATTGGTGAGCCGAACACGGGCCACCTTGCGCAGAGCCGAGTTTGGCTTCTTAGGTGTTGAGGTGTAGACCCGCACACAGACTCCTCTTCGTTGAGGGCAGGCCTGCAGGGCTGGGACGTTATTTTTCACGACCCGCTTCTTACGCCCCTTACGGACAATTTGATTCAGGGTTGGCATGGCTTTGGCTAGAGTGTCTGGTTAGCTACTACGAGAGATTCGCCGAAAAAATGAAAACGGTAAAGCTATCATTTCATTTTTTTTAAGTCAATGCTTTTCGCTCGAAGTCCCGCATTTTTTCAACCAGACGTTCTACTGCGGCTAAAGGTAGGGCATTGTAGAGGGAAGCACGCACACCTCCGACCTCACGATGTCCCTTGAGCGCCAGCAGTCCCACTTCCTCACACTCCTGAAGAAATCGCTGCAGCAGCTCGGTTGTCGGCAGATTGAAGATGACGTTG
>DJYX01000069.1 GCA_002450295.1 Deltaproteobacteria bacterium UBA6967 | reverse complement strand
TAGGAGGCACAGGAACTCCCAAAGATTCTTACCATCTATCAATAACAAAACATGTCGCAAAATCGCTACAGCTGGGATGAGCGTTTCCGATATTGGCTAGACAGCTTCATGTCCAAAGGTGGAACATCCGTTTTCCTATCCCTCTTGTTTTTATTTTTTGTAGCTTTTGTAGTGATGGGAACGCTTCGTTTTGTTGTGTTCCTTATTTTTCCTGATGAAACAATTGAAGAAGGGACATTTCTTCTGTGGCACGCTTTCTTTCAGATTATCGATTCTGGCTCCCTAGCAGAATTAGATGCAGGTTCGAACTTTCCTGGAAAGCTTGTCGCGATCGTAACAATCTTCATAGGCTTGATTCTATTTTCGAGCATGGTGGCATTCATCACTCAAGAATTTGAAAATCGCATATCCACTTTGAAGAAAGGTAAGAGCCAAGTTCTTGAGGAAGATCATGTCCTGATTGTTGGCTTTAGTGAGAGAGTGATTGAAATCGTTAAAGAATTGATTGTAGCCAATGAATCAGACTCTGGGGTGGTGGTAATCGTCGCGGAGAAGGACAAAGAGGCGATGGATGACTATCTTCGGGATTCTATCCAAGACTTCAAAACTACCAAAATCATTACGAGAAGTGGTTCCACCACTAGCATCAGAAACCTCAAAGGGGTTGGCATTCAGCATGCCCACTCAGTGGTCGTCCTCAATAATGCAAAGTCTTCAGACAGCAACGAAACAAAGGAATTGGCCGACGCGAGAGTTATTAAGACCATCATGGCAGTAGTCGCTGCAAAGGGGGAGGAAACCCCGCCTGTCATTGCTGAAATTTATATTGAGCGCTACCGACTTCTCGCAGAAACGATCGTACAAGGTAAAGTTACGACAATGAATGAGGCTGACATTCTTGCACGGATGTTGGTGCAGACCTCACGTAACAAAGGTCTGGCGATGGTATATGCAGATCTAGTCGGCTTTGAAGGCAATGAATTTTATTTTTTCAAACCTGACGAGGGATGGAACGGCGTAAACTTCGGTGACCTTCAATTCCAATTTATGGAAAGTGTACCTCTGGGATTATGTCTTCCAACTGGTGAGATTTTGCTGAATCCACCCCGAGAACGTATTCTCCAAGAAGAAGATCAAATCGTTGTTCTGGCAGAAGATGATTCAACTATAAACTTCTCATCTGAAAGAGTTTTTGAACCTAAAGTTCACCCTTACAGTAATCTAAGAAAGATAATTCCAGAAGAGCATCACCTGATTGTGGGGTGGAATAATAAGGCGCCAATTGTACTTAGTGAATACGCAGGCTACATGGCACCTGGGTCCTCTGTCGACCTACTAATCGAAGCGAACGCAGATCCTGAAATTCGCAAAGACTTTGAGAAAATTGCTAGTCAATTCCCAGATGTTCAAATGAACTTTAATGAGATCGATTTTCAGTCAGAGGAAGAGCTCGACAACCTAGGACTACCTGGCTATACAACCGTCTCAATCTTGGCAGGAAGTGGGGATGAGGCTGAAGAGATTGACGCCCGAACTATTATGCGTCTCCTGCAGATACGTAACATTTTCAAAGAAGCTGAAAAAAGTAGTGGTGTTCCCACAGAAACCAAATTGATTAGTGAAATCGTCAACTCTGAAAATACTGAGCTGATTGTTCAAGTTGGCGTAAAGGACTTTTTAATATCCAACCAGTTTGTCTCAAGAATCTTTGCCCAAGTAGCTCTCGAAAAAGACGTAATGCATGTCTATGATGATCTTTTCCAAAAGGAAGGGAGCGAGATTTATATCAAGCCCATAGACCTTTATTTCGTGCAGTCCGAGGGTCTGAATGTCACTTTTGCAGACTGCGTATTGGCAGCTCAACAGAGGGATGAGGTGTGCTTTGGAATCAAGCTGGGGCGACAGGAAACCGAGATAGAACACAATTTCGGCATTTATATCATCCCACCAAAGGATAGACACTACACTTTAAGAGATGATGATGCGCTAATTGTCCTAGCTGAAGAAGAGAATTAAACCCTAGAACCGTGCGCTCAGTCCCATGTTGAGAAGATACTGATTGAACGCCCCAGCATTTACCTTCCAGTTTTGAAACGCCCCCAATGCATGGATTCTGAGACGCTCGTCTGTTGTAGGGTAAACCTCGAAACCCGCGCTGATTTCGTTACGGTAATCCAGAAAAGCACTATTCAATCTTGATTCAGAAACCATATCATAGGTCCACTTGGCAAATGGAATTGGGCTTTGAACAGGTTTGGTTTTTGGATCAATACGATATTCCAAGGCAACCGTGCTTGCCTCCCTTTCAATCGATTTATTTGCTGGGGAAATTCCATAATAACTACCATGAATCAAATCTAGATCCAGATACGCTTCTGCAAAATTGAGCCTGGTTCCTGCGGAAATCAATTGCTCTGGCACTAAACATTTCAAGTCACTGCAAGAATCAACTGGCTTTTCACTCTTCTTCGGGAAGAAACCCACCTGCAATGTAGGTTCAAGCAGACCGGATCCCAGCACACCATACCAAGCGGCGTTGTATCCAAGGTTTTGATCACTTTTGCCATTGCCTTGAGGCTGATTGACAAGTTGGAGCACTCCATATTGCGGGACTTCATTTCCTCGGAATCTGAATTCCTGAATCAACCCAAGCCCAACTTCATACAAGTCTTGAATTCTCTCTCCCTGGATTGAATAGCGGTACACGTCCAAACCATTATTCATCCCCTCTCGACCACCCTGCAAAACGAATTGCTTACCGATTTTCAAATCGAGATCAGTCCCAACACGATATTCTACAAAAAAGTACTCCAGACTACTTTGGGTACCATCGGCGTGGCCAGATTCATCGAGATTTGCATCTAGGCTTAGTCGGAGACGATAGCTAAATGCTTCACCTAGTCCCCCCCTAACATTCACGTTGCCCCGATCTAGGCGAAAGCCCAATCGAGTTTGTTCTTTACCATCGTCAAACTTCAGTGTTTTTGCGTCGTATTCTGCATCCTGAGTCTGTATCTGGAAACTAGTTCTGAATTCAAGATCTACTTCTGGATAATCTTGAGCATAAATTTGTTGGAAAAAACCCCAGATCAGAAAGATAGAAATTTGTGAGTAAATTATTGAACGAAACATTCTTGCTCCTCAAAAAAAATGTATAGATAGATTCAAACTCAATGTTTTTTTTTATTCAGTGATCAAAATCTTGAACTCTTGTTGAATAGGACTCTTCAAACCGTTCCACATCATCAAAACCGAGGTATTCACCTTGTTGAATTTCAAGTACCTGAAGCGAGATTTTGCCTGAGTTACTCAGGCGGTGGGTGACGGTTCTAGGAATATGGATCGACTCATTTTCTGACAGTATGTGGGTTTCCTGACCACGAATAACGTCAGCAGCCCCACGAACAATCACCCAATGCTCACTTCGATGTCGATGGCGCTGGCTGGATATGTATCTCCCCGGTTCTATTTCAAGAAGCCTCACACGATAAACACTGTTCTCAAGCAGTGTGGTGGCACTGCCCCAAGGCCTCAAAACTCTTGTGTGGAACTTATATTCATGTCGATCACTCTCTTT
>DJYX01000049.1 GCA_002450295.1 Deltaproteobacteria bacterium UBA6967 | reverse complement strand
GATCAGTGCTTCAGGACTATTTTCCAATAGCTGTCTGAATGATCGAATTGTTGAAAAAGAACCTCGCCAGTTGACCTGAAAAATCTGATCAATCAACTCATCCTCCAAACTTTCCAAGTCTTGATGAGGAACAAAACGTGTCATTCCAGCACAATTCACCAGTAAATCGAGCTGTCGAGTTTTATCAGAGATGGTCAGTGCAAGCTTATCAATCTGATGAGAATCGCTAACATCAAGTTGGAAACTTTGATGTCCGGATCCAGCTAGCTCTTTTTCGAGTTGCTGCGCCTCATCGGCTTTCGATCGGTAAGTGAAAAGCACTTGGAAGTCATTCAATGCCAAGGTATGGCAGATTGCTCTGCCAATTCCTCCTACTCCGCCTGTAATCAAGGCTGTTGGTCGATAAGCTGGATTCTGTGTTGGGTTCATAAAGAATAATTTTGGCTGACCGTTTCAGACTAAGCAGGCTCCTTCAGATAGGGATCTGAGTTTTGCGTAAGCGATTTCGGGATCGACTGCACCAAAGCCTGCAAAAGTACCAAATCCACAGTCTGTCCCAGCGACAACTCTCTCCCGACCTAGGAAGTTCACAAATCTCTCAAGTCTTTGTGCAATCAATTTTGGATGTTCCACAAAGTTGGTTGTGGTATCAACTACTCCAGGAACCAGAATCTTATCATCAGGAATTTGAGCACTTCTTTCTTCAAAAACTGCCCATTCGTGACCATGCCTTGGATTGGCATTTTCGAAGAGTACATACTGGGCTTTGCTTGACATCAACACCTCAAAAACTTTATCCATTGCAATGTCGCAGTGATGAGGCCCCTCGTAATTTCCCCAACAGATATGAAGACGAATTTTTTCAGCAGGTAATCCCTCCAAGGCAGAGTTGAGCACTTCCATGTGAAGTCTTGCTAGATCAAGAAATTCATCATCAGTCTTCTCGGTAAAGAGCATATGCCGAGATAGGGCCAGGTCTGGACAGTCAAGTTGCAAGGAAAGTCCAGAAGCGATGATGGCTCGATATTCTGTTTTAAGTGCTTCTCCCAAGGCGATCAAATAGCTTTCATGATCAGGGTAATATTGGTTGGGCAGAAAGAGAGCAATTACCCCTGGGCTAGCAGCATTCATAAACCCTAGGGCTACAGAATTGGAAGCCATTGCAGCCTTTAAGTGCTGAATGTCTGCTTGAAGATCGTGGGAATCCTTAGGGCTGATCGGTCCTACACAGCAGGGTCTTGAATATTGGGGGGTACCACCACTTTTGGCTAAACGTTCGAGAAAGCTTGGGTAGTCTTTCAGATCGGCCGGAGGTTGGCGCGGACTATCACCTGCGAAACCGGAATAACGATCTTTGACATAAGTTGCATAGGAAATTTTAGAGGTTTCACCATCACTAACAATCTTTACCCCAGCCTGTTGTTGAAGTCGGACAGTTTCGGCTACCTCTTCAGCCATGATCGTGTCAAATTCCACCCGATCCCAAGGTTCGTTTTTCTCTCTTGCAAAAATTTGGTCGACCACCCTCTGCCTGCGAGGGAGCGAACCCACATGGGTTACCGCTAATCCAGACATGTCTTTCTCCTTACAAGTATTTAGTTGGGCCAGCTGGATCAGCAGTAGGGGTTACCAAAAAAACTTCACAAGCTGAGGAAAACTCAATTGTACTGAAATCTCCTGCATTAAGATAAACTACATCTCCTTGCTCGATAACCTGATCACCAATTTGAAAGCGACCCTCATTACAGATCAACACTGCGGGATTTGAACCCTCCAATTCCAAAGTCTCAAATCCCTCAGTCCGACTGATTTCAAACCCAGGAATTTCACGAATTTTTGCCTTGTCTGAGGTGCCAAGAATGAGGTTGCCACGATGAGATTTCCTGGCAAGAACACGATTTGGATCTTCAATATTATTTTGATCAAATACTACCAAATCCGCCCCTTCCAATGGTTTTCGTGGGAGTATCCCATCTGGAATTGATTCACCATTGTGTGTATCAATCAAGAGCCCATTCTCAAGTAGCACCAAACCATGCGCCTGGGCGGCTTCAATGACTTGTGGGGCCCACAATACTCCGCCCCCAGAGTCATTCCCACCAAGTACAGCGAACATAAATCCATAGCCATTGGGATTTGAATCATTCTTCTCAGTGATGTTTTCAAAACCACGAAACATATGCGTTGGCAGACTGATCACATCTCCTGGTTCCAGAACCACTCCGCCTTTATCACCGTACAAGCCCCAGAAAAATCGCCACTTCCCTAAGTGGATGATGAATACCTCAGCAGTCCGGTGGCTGTGCAAGGAGTTTGTACACCCTGCAGGTTGTGCGGCTGCCCCAATATTGAAACCGGGAGTTTTACTGAGATGAACGTGCTGATCAGGTGATTCTGAGACCCCTGCGCCAATGATGGTGTAATTTTCTTTCTGATCCGAACCTGGGGTGTGCGCATCGATGAAGGCGGTGCGACAGGGGATCAGTTCATTGAAGCGAACAATATCCATCAGAAATTCCTGTCCGAAAGTAAATTGACCAACTCAAAATTTAGAAAAAATTTGCTGCCAAATTGCCAGTTCATCCAGCAAAACCCATTCGCGTAAAATCTTTCCTTTGCGTAATTCTGCGTGACTGATACCCAAAAAATGAAGTGGGTTGCCTCGTGGTTCTCCATATCGGCCTCTTCCTTCATGCTGTCCGGTTACAGTCCAGCGCAGGGCGAGCCGCTGAGGCTCTCTTGGATCCTCACGATGAATCAAGTGGTCGGCTGTAAACTTTACTTGACCTAAACTGGCTCTGAGTCCCAACCAGAAATCGGTTATCCTGTCCCAGCCCTGAAGATTTATCCCCCCTGGAGCATAAATTTGTGCAGCCCTGTCATAGCTCTCTTTAACCCAGCCGAAGGCGTATTCATCAAACAAGCTTCTGTAACCTCGGAGATAATGCTGAGCAGCATCTGTGTCTGACAAGTTTATTCCGTCAACTTTTGGTCGATTCTCAAGACTATGGAAGTGAATAGGTTTCTGCCCAGATTCAGCTCTTGCTTCCGCCAGTGAAAGCGCAACTTCTTGTAGTGGCAGACCTATATCGCTCAGGATTGCTGCATGATCTCTAACAAGCCATTCATCGTAAATCTGATTTTTGTAGACAGCACAGTCAGCAATCGTCCTAACACCAATTTTTGCTCCGGTACCTTTGCCAAAGTTCCCCTCGCCAAGGTGAGTCATGGTGGAGAAGATTCGATGAGAAGAGTAGAAATATTCAGGTTGGTCTTCGGACCAGATTACATCTTCACCCAGCAGTTGACGGTCAGGAAACTGATTCAACGTTTCCAAAGTGGATTGAATGACTGCTTCCACATTCGAAGTAACCCCTGCTGGTGTCTCTACCCGACAATCCGCAGTGTAGTATTTGCGGATGTCTTCAACGTGCCTCTCTTCCCAAATTCTCTCGGTGATCCTCAGAATAAAATCTGTCAGATCAGCAAATTCCAATTCTGGTGCTGACATCAGCGCTCTCCCTCAAAATTCAAGCGTTTTAATAGATCAATTCCCATCTGTCCAAACAGATGGATCATGTCTACAAAGACCCAGTTTTCGACGTACTTCCCGGATTCGCTTCTCCAGAAATCGATACCGTTGAAGCAGATATCCTTGTCACTTGCAGGATGTCCAAGGTATGGCCCAGTATGTTTGGCTATTACCCCCTTCCAACCAGAACTAGCAACGTAGTTTCCTTCAGCAAAGAGCGAATCCAAGTCACAAACTTTGCGGTCTGGAAAAGCAATCAGCCAAGGTTTTTGATGGTTATCCTCAAAAGCTTTCAGACTGAGACAACCGCCAATTCCTCCGGGACCGTACCATTTGACATCCTGATGAAAAAAGTCCGCAACCCCCATACTTTTGAGGTTATGTTGATCATAAAGGTTCAGGCCCTCAAACAGGAAATCTCGAATCAATTGAAGACTCGCCTCGGTAACAGCTTGTTCCTGCATGTCTCTCAGCACCCCATCTTGAGTAATCGGTACTGGGTAAATTCCTGGCACTCCCCTACAGGGTGGCAGAATGGGATGCCCGATCTGTTCAAAGAAATCAACGAGATCGAGCATCAGGTAAGTCTCAACAATCCTTGCTTCTTCAAATCGACAGAATTCTGCCCAACGGATCTGGATAGGTTGCTGGTTGGCAGGAATTCTTAAGTGACTGATTTGCCAATCTTGTTGAAACACCCCCTTGAAAAGCCCAGTTCCTCCCACCCAGTAACGATTATCTGGACTGCCATCGGCTTTGCCACTGGAACTGCCCCCGATAAAGATATGGGTCTGCCGCTGAAGATCCGAGAACGCCTTGTAGAGCGGAAGCCAAAATTCATCAACCTGTGCAGTTGGTGAAGACAATTGGTTGAACGGCGAAAAACCAAACCAATTGGCATCCTGATTCTGGTATTGCAGCAGATGCTTTTGAATGTCCGCAGGATTTTGCCAGGCTGCGTTATGCCAATAGTCCCAAACTAACTGTTTATGCTGCTGATTTAGCTCACTATTGAATTTAAATATGCTCATTCATTATCTGATTCTGGAGGGTTCAAAAAAAATTGAGGGGATTTAGAGCCAACGAACTTAAGGACTTTTTCAACATCATAACCAGCTTGTTCGAGGACCCCCAAAATATCGATCAACACAAGATTTTCAGCGAGTTTTCTTTCTCCAGTTGACTCATCTTTGGCAATCCTCCAAAAATCCATATAGCGAATGCGAATCTTCTGGCCGGTCGGTGGAATACCCAGCCATGAATTGGCAAAAGTAGTGTCTTGATGACCAGCTCCAGCTACCCAATCCCCCTCAGCAACACGCACCAAATCCGTAGCATGCTTGTCTGGGAAGGCATTGATGAAATCTCGACGGTAGTCTTCTTCAAACTCTTGCAATCCATGTTTGGTACCCACTCCAGCGGGCCCTTCCCAAACCATGTCTTCAAACCAATATTTCTTCATCAGGCCAAGTACATTCTTGTTCATGGCTCCATACATATCTGCGATTAGTTGCTTGTTATCGTTTTCTTCCACTGGATAATCCTGACACTGAAGATTTTCTTCAACCCTTGACGGCCCCTTGAGTCAGGCCAGAAACGAGTTGCTTTTGAAAGACCATTACCAAAACAAAAAGTGGTGCGGTAATCGATACTGCTGCAGCGACGGCTTCCACCTGGTCTGTCGAGGTTGTTTCACGATTGAAGTATCCAGAAATCGCGGGAACCATCGTCTGGTTTTGGGCATCCAGCAACAGAGCCGCAACCAAGTAGTCGTTGTAAGCCAGTAAAAAACTGAAAAGTCCCGCTGTTAGGACTCCTGGCCACATGACTGG
>DJYX01000172.1:1434-3096 GCA_002450295.1 Deltaproteobacteria bacterium UBA6967 | reverse complement strand
AAGAAAGCAATCAAAATCAGATGATTCCTCAACCTCCGATAGTCATGCTTGAAGCGTAAAAAGCTATGCACAATCAGCCAATTGACCCAGATCAACATTAAATGCAGAGTTGGGGTTCCTCCCCAATGAACAACCTGTAACCAAGAAGCCTGGTGGCCGAGGGCATGGACAGGAAAAACGGGTGCAAAAGTAGGGATCCACAAGGTCAAGCCAACCCACATTAATGCAGTCCGTAACGCTCCAGCTGGCTTTTCAATCCAGTTCAGACGGGTTATTAGTAGCCCAAAAATCAAATAGGGAATGCCAGCAATGAAACAAAGAAAAAGCCAAAGAATGATTGAGATCCACCATGGAAAACCTGGTTGATAAGTCAGCGTGGTGTGAAGTTCCCAGGTTTGACTGATCCAGAGAATTGTTCCAAAACATCCACCAAGCCAGGCTCCCTGCTTAGTAGTTGCTCCATACAGAGCTATACCTAGCGGGACCAAAGAAACCCAGATCAGAAAAGATGTGCCACTCCAGTTGAGTGCAGGAGAGCAGATAGATAGGAGCCCCGTTGATCCTAAGGCAAGGATCGTTCGGTTCAGAGGGAGGATGGCTGTGGGCAGCAGCAAGGTGCCTTATTGCAGGGCAGCTTGACGGACCCAATCTTTTGGTTCCTTTTGGATCAAAAGATCGAATTCGTCAGGACTGATTGTCCGAATGGCTCTCGCAACAGTTAGACGCAATTCAGGATCAGGGTGATCATGAAACTGCCAAGCTAGATCACGAACGGCCTTTGGTTGATCCGCTGAAAATGTAGAAGCATAGGCTTCCAGTCCGTGCCGCAGCAGAAGCGGTGGTGCAGTCGGCTGAAGCAGAGATTCCAAAAAAGTAGAAACCTCTGGAGTGGGATAATGCTTTAGAACTCTAAGAGCACGAAATCGGTAGTAATTGGGAAGGTAATCATCTTGGATAATGCTAAATAAGTGGGGGATCTCTTCCTCACCTAGAGTTGCGTAGGATTTAGGCGGATCCCAGTGGCGACCTTCCAGGCTCTCCTTCACTTGGCTGTAGGAAACTTCAGCTTGGACTGGAAAGACAAAGACGAGCGCCCAAATGAGGAAGGCTAGCCAATTTGAAAAACCTCTCATGATTTCTCTTTCGTTGGTGCTTTAAACAGGGTTACTTTTGTTTGTTCGCCTTGGGGCGCCGCTCGAATCATAGTGTTTGCCCCTACCATGACTTCAACAACGCATTTTGTACTTTCACTGTAAGATCCTGCTTTGTCTCGGATGCTAGTGAGCGATCGAACCAAGCGATTTCGATTGCTTCTCCACTCGGTGATTGTAGGATCGTCCATGAGCAGCAATGCAAGGCATTTCCCGCCCTGTTCAAAATCTGCCCTCACTTTTAATAATTCAGGATACTCCTTGTGAACTTCTTTGACAAACTTCATCGCAGGTGTGTCTTCATCATCTTTTTCTTTATTTTCCGCACTACCACCGGATACCTTTTTACCTGAATTTTCTCGTCCAAAATCCATGTTTCCATCTTTAGGTTTTGGACTATTAAGCGGCTTTTCTTCAACGGAAGCCGCTGGTTTGTCTTCCTTAAAGACTTCCTTGAACAGATCGGTGTAGGTGTTGATGATAGCGATTGTAATTACCAGGAGAAGTATGA
>DJYX01000172.1:0-1048 GCA_002450295.1 Deltaproteobacteria bacterium UBA6967 | reverse complement strand
TAGAGCAGCCATGCTTCAATTCGTGAGTTCGAACCCCAATAAAGCCCGTGAGTTGGAGGAAATTCTGCAAATTTCCATCCAAATGAAACCACTAGAACTGATGGAGATTCAGACAGATGATCTTAAAGAATTGGTGGTGCATAAAGCCAGAAACGCCTTTCAGTTCAGCCCATCCCCGCTGCTTGTCGAAGATACTTCTCTATATTTTGAGCAGTGGGGGAATCTACCCGGACCATTAATCAAATGGTTCATAAAGAGCCTTACTCTGGGAAAATTGGTGGAATTATTATCTCAGGGAGAAAACCTTAGTGCTCGTGCAGTCTGCATCTTAGCCTTCACCTCTGATGGAGAAAAAGTCCATTGCTTTCAAGGAGAAGTGTTAGGTGAGATTGTTGCCCCAAGAGGTAATTGTGGATTCGGGTGGGATCCAATTTTTCAACCGATTGGAAGTCAAAAAACTTTTGGCGAGATGACTTCTATCGAAAAACAAAGCTTCTCGATGCGAGAAAGAGCAGCACTTGCGTTCAAGCAGTCCGCAATAGCGCAGGCAGTGCAAAATTGACATTTTCATCAACAAGCTTCAACTCTCTCACATTATTATGAGGAGCTAACTCACAAAGCTTTGCAACAATGCTTTCTACGACGTCCTCGGGAGCTGAAGCACCAGCTGTGATGCCAATAGACTTCACCCCCTCCACATCAGCCTTCTCGATCTGAGAAGCCTCCTCGACCCTGCGAGCTTCGGTACCCTGCGCCTTGGCAACCTCAACTAATCTAAGAGTGTTGGAGCTATTCGATGCACCGACTACTAGAATTCTGTCTACCTGTGAAGCCAGCTCCTTGACGGCATTTTGGCGGTTTTGAGTCGCATAGCAAATGTCGTCTTTCGGGGGACCTTCTATGCTTGGGAAGCGTTGCTTTAAGATCTTAATAATCTCAGAAGTGTCATCCAGTGAGAGGGTAGTCTGTGTCAAGTAAGCCAATTGATTGGGATCGGGAGGCTGAACTTTTTGCGCATCTTGTTCAGTTTCAATGACGATCATTCGCT
>DJYX01000209.1:31742-37253 GCA_002450295.1 Deltaproteobacteria bacterium UBA6967 | reverse complement strand
CCTTGCCTCCCAGAAGGTGGCGAGGAATGGAGACTTCTTCCGTCCATAAAGCTGCATTCTTGGAATCATTTGATATTGATTTAAGAGAACTGAAACTGCCTCCCCATGAAAAAGAACAACTCATTCCTCAGCAGCTTTTGGCGATTCAATTGGCTGAAAAAGCGATTCAGGACGCAGGATTGGAATACGGCAGTAAAGTGGCGGTTTTGATCGCCATGGACACTGACGCTGAAATTCACCAGTTCCGAGGAAGACTTCAGTTGGAAGCTCAATTACGTCAGGCCTTTGGTGAATTAATTCATGATGAAAACTCACAAAATCAATTAGCCCAATTAATTGAAATCATACGTCAGACGTGGCCTCAACCCGAAACCGTAAACAGCTTTACAAGTACCATAGGCAACTTGATGGCTTCCAGAATAGCGGCACTTCATGATTTTCATGGGCCTGCTTTTACTGTTTCCATGGGTGCAGATTCTATTGAGAAATGCCTTCAAATCGCTAAATGGCTTTTTGTCGAAGAGGATCTCGATGGTCTTGTTTTGGTAGCTGTGGACCTTCAGGCAAATTTGGAAAGGATGCTTTCTGCAAAAGAAGATAGCATTTTGGGGGAAGGCGGAGGAGCCATAGTTCTTCAAAACCTAGATTCCAGAAATTCTAATAAAATCTATCAGGCCCTCGATGTACTTGAATTAGAAAGTGAGCGAGTTCAGGAATTATTTGGACATTGTGGGGCAGCAAATGGAATGCTGAGATTGATTGGCGGTCTTCTGAGTCAAGCAAACAATCTCCAAAGAAATCCCTTATCAGGGATAAAATCCATTTCAGATCAACAACTTATACGAAAGGTTATTCTGGGTTCTGAGAGAATTCCTGACAAGTTCAAGCACTTGCTTCAGCAAGAACCTGCATTGAAAAATTGGTTGCGTCGGGTCGGACACAAACCAGCCACCCCAGAAATTTCATCAAAGCCGACTTTACCCTCCGGCTTTCATTTATACACCCCACAAAGCCACCATCAGGCACACCGAACTTTCCTCAGCTTGAGAGAAACTGCTTTTAGAGCAATGGTTCAAAATCTTCTACAATCAAACCGTCCAGTTGAATTAACCCAAATCTCGCCAATTCAAGAAGACATTCCTTCACCAGAATTTCTAAGCATTGGCAAGGAAGCTAAGCGAAGTTCTGCACCTAAAACCTTGGGGACAATCACAGGGAATACTTTTAAAACTGACCACACCGGGAAAAAAGTAGTTTTTGATCATCAAGACTTACTTGAGTTTGCTGGAGGACGAATTGCTGAAGTTTTTGGCCAGGACTACGCTATCATTGACAGCTATGAACGCTGTGTTCGGTTGCCTTTAGATCCCTATCTGCTTGTTACAAGAGTCACAGAACTGGAAGCAGAGCCCCACCAATTCAAACCCTGCCGCATCACAACTGAATATGACATCCCCAAACAGGCTTGGTTTGCTACCGATGAGCGCATCCCTTGGGCTGTAGCGATTGAGTCTGGTCAGTGTGACCTAATGTTGATCAGCTATCTAGGCATTGATTTCCAAAATAGGGGAAACCGGGTCTATCGCCTGCTCGATTGCACCATGACATTCATGGCGGCCCTCCCTAGGGGTGGTCAAACACTAAGGTATGAAATTCACATCGACTCCTTCGCCAGACATGGCGAAAGCCTCCTGTTTTTCTTCCATTACGAGTGCTTCGTTGATGATCAGATGGTACTCAAAATGGATGGAGGTTGTGCAGGATTCTTTACTAAAGAGGAGCTTGATCAGGGCAAGGGAGTGATTCATACCGAGAAAGAAATCGAGGCCCGCCAACAGATTCAGTCGACTAATTTCTCTCCACTACTAAAATGTAATCAGACAGCTTTTGAGCGAGTGGACTTATTGCACTTGGTTCAAGGTAATCCATCAAGATGCTTTGGTGAAGAGTATGATCAGAACCAAAAAAATTCTTCTCTGAGGATGGCACCTGAACAACTACTGATGAATGATCGCATTCTGAAGATGGATTCCAAAGGTGGCGCTTGGGGATTGGGAATTGTGGAATCAGAGAAGCAACTTCGTCCGGACGACTGGTACTTCACTTGCCACTTTTACAAGGATCCTGTGATGGCTGGCTCGCTGATCGCAGAAGGCTGCGTTCAATTGCTGCAATTCTACATGCTTTACCTAGGACTGCAGACTCTTACTGAAGACGCCAGCTTTGAACCGATCCTCAACCTTCCCCAAATTGTTCGATGTCGGGGCCAAGTTATTCCCTCAGATTCTTTGATGACCTATCGACTTGAAGTCAAAGAAATTGGCTTGCATCCAGAACCCTACATGATCGCCAACATTGATGTACTTGTTGAAGATCGCATTGTTGTGGACTTTAGAGATGTTGGGGTGCGTTTAGTTGAGAAGAAATCAGACGAGATTAATTTTTCAATCGGCACAGTTTCAGACACTAAGGCCAAACCTGCTTTCGATGAGGTAGCCATTCAGAATTTTGCTGATGGCTCAGTCGCCAAGTGTTTTGGAGAGCATTACGCCCCCTTTGATGCGAGACCCTTTGTTCAGCGAAATCCCTGCTTAGACCTCAAGCTACTTACCAGAGTTTTGGAAGTATCAGGAGAACCAAGGAATTTTTCTAAGCCAGCAAGTTTGATTGCCGAATACGATGTGAACGAAATGGACTGGTATTTCTCAGATAGGACCAGCATCGCGCCCTTACCAGCAAGCGTCCTCTTGGAAATCGCTCTCCAGCCCTGTGGTTTCTTGGGAGCTTGGATGGGAAGCATTTTTGAATTTCCAGATGATGATCTTCACTTCAGATTAGTTGAGGGGCACGCAAAGCTATTGGAACGCCCAGAACTGAGAGACCGAAAGATTCTGACAAATGTTCAACTTGACCGAATGACGCGCTTTGATGGGCAGGTCATCGAACATTTCACATACCAAATGAGTACTGATCTCTCCCCAGATCATCCCTTTCTGGAGGGAGTTGCCCTGTTTGGCTATTTTCCAGAGTGGGCGCTCGAACGACAGCGTCAAAGATATCCAGACCCAGATTGGCAAGCTTCACCCGAACTACCCTGGTTGGATTGCCCTCAACTAGGCCATCTGTATTTACTTCATCAAGTCCAACTTGATCCTGAGGGGGGTGAAAGAGGACTAGGAAGAGTGGTTGGGCGCAGATTTGTTGACAACCAAGATTGGTATTATCCCTGCCACTTTCACGACGATCCAGTCATGCCAGGATCCTTAGGGATTGAAGCTGCACTGCAAGCCTTGAGAGCATTGGCCGAAGGGACACCTCATCGATCCATTTCTGAAAAAGTAGAATGGCCTTTAGATTCAGAATGGAAGTGGGAATTCAGAGGAGAAGTGCGGCCGGGAACGAATGAGCTAACCGTACTCGTAGAAGTTCTGGAGAAGACGGAGGTAGGTCAGCAGATAGAATGGGTGGCTGAAGCAATTGTAGCTCGTGAGGAAAAACGCATTTACCGCTTACCAAGAATTTCTCTGATTATTTGAATCTCAGTTTCCTGTTTCAATCGGGAGATCTTCTCTTGCACCCCATTCGGTCCAGGAACCATCGTAAATTTTGACATTATCATGACCTGTTAGATGTAATCCCAAAGCCAAGATACAAGCGGTGACTCCTGAACCACAGGAACAGACAATCTCATTGTTTTGAAGAATTTCAGATCTTTGAAAAAGCTCTTTTAAATTATCCTCTGAAATCATCATTCGGTAAGGACCCTCCAGCAAATCCATAAATGGCAGATTTTTCGAATGAGGAATATGTCCACTTCTTAGCCCTGGTCTGGGTTCTTGAACTTCACCAGCAAATCTCTCTGCTGGACGGGCATCAAGAATTACTGCCGCCTCATTCTGAGACGTCAGCTTTGTAGCTTCCCAGTCAACGACAAGTCCTGGTTCTAAAACAGCATCGAATTTTACAGGATCAACTTTTTGCGAACCCCTGGCCAATTCTCGCCCTTCTGATTTCCACTTTGGGAGACCCCCATTGAGCAGGGAAACCTTGTGATGACCAAAGGTTCTGAACATCCACCAAATTCGAGCTGCAGAAAACAATCCGGTAGAATCATAGACCACGACCCAACTCTCATTATCAATGCCCAGTTCACCTACCTTGCTAGAAAAATATTCTTCGGAAGGAAGGGTATGGGGCAATTCACTATCCTGATCAGAAAATTCATCCAAATCAAGAAACACTGCCCCGGGAATGTGCTCTTTTTCAAACTCTTGCCAACCGTCTCTGTTCGCTTTTGGAAGATGCCAACTACCGTCAATAATTTTCAAATTTAGATTACCTAAGTGATTAGCCAAGTCAGCGGATTCAATAAGTGAGTCAAGTTGGAGGGTCATCTGATTTTCTCGTTTCAGTTCAAAACACGCTTGGGATGATTTCTTTCTATCATGCCGAGCATTTCATCCAAAATTTCATCATCCATCTGAAGAAGAAGGCGATTCAGTTTGTCTAAACGCTTTGCTGGGATCTGGGATAAAACGATACGACCATTTTTTCGGTCGATTTTTTGTTGCCAAGATTTCTCAGAACTTTTTTGTTGGGAGCCGTGGTTTCTCAATTTTGTTTGTTCTCTGAAGATTCTTAGAGAGAGTTCTAATTCTTCCCGAGAAATACTGTCCAGTTGGTCCAAGAGTTCCTGCTGCTTTTGATGGGCTCTGAGTGGATCTGCGGGATCTTTCAAATAGGCAATCCGACGGAGAGAATAAAGCATCCCACGGACATCCATTTCCAGCAAGCCCGCTGAACCATGAGTTTGGATCATTTCGATGATCTTTGCATCGCTGAGGGCCGTTTTCCGATCCTGGACTTGTATAACCTCTTCAATATAAAGCGCTAAATCCCTTTGGTGCTTCTCCTCCAATTCGCTGAAGTGCTCTGTATAAATTTTGTAAATATTTAAGAGCACCTGCCTCTTATCCTGTTGCATCCGATGTTCACGAGCCTCAATACTTCTGACCAATTCAATCGTTTCAAATTCCAATCTCCTTAGAGGATTAAACTGAAGGACTTCTTGACCGTCATTGTCTGAGCTCATTTGATGTTGGCTGCGCCTGGAAGCATTGCGCTGATATTGTGAGCGAGTAGTCATGTAAACTCCGGAAATAGGGCCTGCACCAAAACCTGCAGACGATTCTTCAATTCAGCACTACGAACCGGCTCATGACTATCAATAAATCCCATCACCTCAGCGCGTTTTGGGATCCAAAGTGGCTGGTGGTCGTCATGAAAAATCAACATATTGCGATAATGATCAACAAGATATTCAAGAGCGTAGTGGCAAGATTTCAGACGGGTATCAAAAAGGTTTGGAAGCAGATAAACCTTCTTAAGTTCAGGGTTCAGATATTTGCGAGATGTTCGTATTCGCTCTAGCTGGATGGGTAGGGTCTCTACGGCAAACATCTCAGTTTGCACCGGAATTACGATCACATCACAAATGGACAAACTCCAATT
>DJYX01000209.1:0-31352 GCA_002450295.1 Deltaproteobacteria bacterium UBA6967 | reverse complement strand
CAACATCCTGAACAAGTTTTCATGGCCAGGTTGATCGCGGAAAGCCGTCTTGGCTTGTTCGTAATTCGGTGTTGCGGCTAACAGTTTTAGAGAGGTTTCAGGCAATTCCAACAGCGCATTTTGTGGTGAGATGCGCTCTTGAAGAAGATTGTAAAGATTCTTCGTTTGGAGTTCTTCGAGGATCAGAGGGTAATCTGCATCCGTGAGCCGATTCAAGAACCATTGGGTGGAATTTCCCTGAGGGTCATTGTCCAAAAAAATGACTTCCCTACCAATTTGTGCCAATTGCTCTGCAACCAAAAGGCTCAAGGTCGATTTGCCGACACCACCCTTTTGATTTTGAAAAGCCACCGCTTGCATGCTGCCTTCCTGGCCAGTTTTGGAGAATTAACCGTTGCTGCTCCAATACTCCACAAGCACAGGCTGTGCAAATGATGTGAGGTAAGTTGCTGAGGAGAATTAGTATTATTTCGGGATTGCAAGGGGATCTAGAGAAGGAACAGACCCAAAGAAATTGGGCCAAAGGCATGATGAAAAAAACTACTCTAGATTGAGACCAGCCTCCTTGGCTTTCTGGATAAGGAAGGGGATACCCACTTTCAAAATATCTTCAGGTTGATCAGCAACTGGACGCCAAAGAGCTAGACCTCCTGCGATGTCATCATCAACATAAATGAAGCTCTCCAAGGTCATCGTCCCCTGAAAATCTACTGCTTTCAGACCCAAAAAGGTGTCTTCCCAGTTTAAGCAGCCTCGTCCTGGCACACCACGATTTGACTCCGAAAGATGAATATACTCCAGTCTGCTTCCACAGTCTTGACAACCCTGAGACATACTCACTTCTTCAATGTTCATATGGTATGTGTCCAGATGAACAAAAGTGTTCTCGGCTCCAATTCTAGCAAGCGCTTGCATCGTTTGCTTGCCAGTATTTAACAGGTGGGTTTCATAGCGGTTACAAGGTTCCAACCCCAATCTTAAATCCAAGGATTTTGCAGTACTGGCAGCATGTGAGAGCATCATGCACATGGCATCGTACTCAGCATCAGTTCTGGAGGCACCTGAAGTTTTTCCAATCGAACCGAAAGTCACTCCAGAGAGAATTTTTGAACCCGCTTCAGCTGCAACCTGGAGAGCATGGTCTAAAAAATCTGTACAGGCTTTCAAGTCTTTAGTCGGGTCCAGGTGATGAGGGAGACCTAGAGAGCAAGTGACACCCATACCGTGCTTTTCGAAGGCTTGCCTAGTTCCCTTCGAATCAAATTCAGCTGGCCGCAAAAGTGGCAACTCAACAACGCTGATTCCCAATTCCTTAAGCGATGGCAGCACCTTGTCAGCTTGTTTCGCTTCCCATCCTGGTGTGAAGCAGAATGCATGTATTCCCAACTTCGCCATTTAGATCCTTTTCTGTTATCCGTGAGCACCCACAATATAGGATACCACCTCATTCATATCAGTGGCTTCCCTTTGAAGATCCGCAATCACACTCCCTCTTCTCAGAACTACAATCCGCTGGCACGCTGCAAAGATGTCATTCAGACGATGGCTGATTAAGATCACAGCTATTCCAGCATCTCTCATTTGCTCAATGAGCTTCAGAACTCCTTCCACCTCACGAACAGCGAGAGCTGCTGTGGGCTCATCCATAATGACCAACTTCGGATCAAATGTCAGAGCCCTCGCAATTGCTACGGTTTGCTGCTGGCCTCCCGACAATCGCCCAACTGGGACATGGATTGAGGGGATTCGAGCACCCAGCCGATCAATCATCTTGAGGGCTTCCGCATCAATTTTTTCTTTATCTACAAAACCCGGAAGAAAACCCCAGAGACGTTTAGTAGGTTCTCTGCCCAGAAATATGTTGTTCGCTATATCTTGTTGAGGAGCAAGCGCCAGGTCTTGATAAATCATCTCAATACCACGAGCCCTTCTTTCACCGGGAGGAAGCGTTGTGACATCCTGATTTTGAAAACCAATCATTCCTTCATCAAGGGAATAAACCCCTGTGATGGACTTCATCAACGTAGACTTTCCTGCGCCATTATCACCAACCAGACCAATAACTTCCGATGGGTTGATCTCTAGGTCAATTCCTCTTAAAACCTCAATGGATCCGAAAGATTTCTTCAGTCCTTTCAAACTTAACAATGCCATCAGGACCTCTTTCTATCACGGACTTGATCAAGCCATACTGCAGCAATCAGTACCATGC
The DNA here is from genome assembly GCA_002450295.1 of Deltaproteobacteria bacterium UBA6967. Lineage (GTDB taxonomy): Bacteria > SAR324 > SAR324 > SAR324 > NAC60-12 > JCVI-SCAAA005. The sequence continues at coordinate 29,140 of DJYX01000209.1, read as the reverse complement.
CGATTGCCATTTGCTGGTAGTAGGCTTGGACAGCGAGCAAATTCAGACCGTTTTGGAGAACACCCATGATCAAGGCACCGATCATAGTTCCCAAAATTGAACCTCTTCCCCCAAATAGATTTGTTCCTCCAATGATTGCTGCGGTGATCGCCAGCAACTCATAGTTGAGGCCGGCTGTAGGATCCCCAGTATTGACACGAGCTGTAAAAATCAATCCAGCAATCCCTGCCATCAAACCAGAAAGCATGTAAAGCAACATCCTTTGTCGATTGATGTCAATTCCTGTAGCCTTAGCGGCAGCTTCATTGTCACCTAGCGCGAGGGTGTGGTGGCCAAATCGGGTATGTGCAAGAATGTAGTGAGAGATTACTGCAACCAATGCCAGGATAAAAACTGGTGTAGGAACTCCAAGTGGTCTTGCTTGTCCAAGAAAAAGGATTTCATTTGGCAAACCGTAAATCCCTCTCCCTCCTGAAATAATTAAAGCGAGACCCCGTGCAATCCCCAACATCCCAAGAGTCACAATAAAGGCAGGGACCATTCCTCTGGTCACGATGAACCCATTAACGGCTCCAGCCAATGTTCCAGCTATTAACGACCCAAGGATGGCGAAATACCAGGGCCATTCCAGAGTTACCACCAATGCCGCTCCCACAACCGAAGAAAGCCCCAAAACGGACCCTAGCGAAAGGTCCAACCCTGCAGAGCTGATCACAAACGTAGCACCGATTGCAAGCACCCCAAAGGTTGCTGTGGCTAAGATGATATTGAATAGATTGTTAACGGAGAGAAAAACTGGAGAAAGCAGTGCCATTCCTGCAGAAAGCACCACTAGGACGATGAGAGATTCTAGACGGATGTGCAATCGGGAGAGCAAACCAAGTTCCTAAGAAAATTCTGAGAAAACGGGCCTTTCGGCCCGCTCATAGGATAGATTACTTAACGTACTTGAGCATCGGCTCTGTACCTTTGTCTATGATATCCTTTGTCAAAACCATGGTAGGAACATAAATCCAGTCTTGATCAACTTTAGTTCCCTTCCTCATCGCAGCAACTTTTTCAACAGCTTGCTTACCGACCAAGTAAGGTAACTGGGCAACAGAAGCATTCAAACGTCCTGATTTGATTGATTTGACCGCATCAGAATTTCCATCAACTCCAATAACCGTCACCTGGCTCTGCTTGCCAGCAGCATATACAGTCTCGATTGCACCGAGTGCCATCCCATCATTTGCGGCAAAGATCGCTACAAGACCCGGATTGGCAGTCAGAGTGTCATTTGTGATGTTGGCAGCCTTGCCTCGATCCCAATCACCCGGAAGTGATGCGACTACTTTGAGACCTGGAGCTAACTGAGCCAAGCGATCTGAAAAGCCACGAGCTCTTTTTTGACCAGTGATGTTCCCTGAAAGTCCCTCGATGACCAAAACTGGCCCCTTAGCATTCTTGCCCAGCTTATTGACTAAATATTCTGCGCCTTGTGCGCCTGCAGCGACGTTGTCAGATCCAATCGAAAAAGAAATATCTACTCCTGCATCTGCAGCGATTTTATGATCAAGATTTCCATCAAGATCGACTACAGGAATGCCCATATCATTTGCTCGCTTCAAGCAAGGCAATAGAATAGTGGAGTTGATCGCTGCTGTAATCATTGCATCGGGTTTCCGTTCCAGCATCGTGTTGCAGACATTCAATTGAGGCTCTGCGGCCTGGTCACTCTCAACAGCCTGAAGGTAATATTCGACCCCTGCTTCTTTTGCCCCCTCTCGGACACCCAATTCCATTGCACCCCAGAACGGATTAGAGAGTGTCTTCATCAGGACACCATAGGTTTCCGCCTGAACTGGCATTGAGAGTAGGCTTCCAAAAGCCATCGCTATTGCAAATCGTTTGATCATCTTCTGCTCCCAAGGCAGGGTTGATAATTGTCTCTGAGAAATTTCATGATAGCCGATTTATTCCTCAGATCTGAAGAACCGGTTGGAGAGTTGACTACAATCTTAGGTAACAATCAATACCTGATAATTTAGTCTCACTCCACTGAGATTCAATTGAGAAAAAACTATCTCGGATCAGCGGAGATTAAAGTACTGAATCCACATAAATCATTAAAAATAAACAAAGGATATAGAATGAAGATCTTATTTGATCCTTGGCCTCGCACTGCAAACGAAATCTTCAGGGAGGAAGACCAAAGAAAATTTTTTGCAGAACACGAAATTTTTGAAATTGATCCCATGCAGGCCGATTCTCAGTATGCGGAATGGCTGCCTCAGATGGATGTGATCATCAGCCAACAAGCACTCGATTCATCACGTCTTGCTGCAGCAACAAAGCTGAAGGCCATCTTTAATGTTGAAACGAATTTCTTACCGAATGTGGACTATGCATATTGTGCTTCCAGATCGATTCCAGTTTTGACTCCGAGCTCTGTCTTTGCGCTTGCAGTTGCGGAAATTGGACTAGCCATGGCTTTATCTTTGGCAAGAAATGTTCACCAGGCACACGCTGATTTTCAAAATGGGTTGGAGAAATACGGTTTGGAGGGAAATCAGGATGCAGAGTTGCTGACAGGAGCAACTGTTGGGATTCTTGGGTATGGGGATTTGGGACGGGCTGTTAAAGGAGTATTGCAGGGGTTTCAGAATCAAATCTTAGCTCACGATCCCTGGTTACCTGATGGGTTTTTAGAGAGGAATGGACTTCAACCTGTCGGATTGGAGCAGCTTCTCAGAGAGAGTAGATTTGTTTTTGTCACGGCCACGATAACAACTGAAAATTCAAAACTCTTGAATGCAGAGCGACTGGAATGGATGCAACCTGGAGCGATACTCATCCTATTGAGTAGGGCTGCAATCGCTGACTTTGATGACCTACAAACATTTGCCAACTCAGGAAGAATTCGAGTGGCAACCGATGTATTTCCTGAAGAACCCGTTCCATTGGAAGACCCAATTCGTCAAACCAAAAACATGCTCCTCTCTGCACACCGCGCTGGTGCTTTGACTTCTGCCCTCCAACAGATCGGCAAGCTTGTCCTTGAAGACTTAGAATTGATCAGCCGAAATCTTCCCCCTGCCTCTTGTAAGCGTGCTCAGCTAGAAACGGTCACTCAAATTCGAAGCAAACCAATAGAAAAAACCTGAAGTTCATCAGATCGCTAGCGAGTGGGGAGAGGGCCTAGGTCCTTTGCAAATGCAGCTATTCTTTGCAAACCGAATTCACTAGGTGCTTGAAAAGGAGCCCGATCAAATACGGTCAGTCCCAATCTCGCCGCCCAGAGCCGTTTGCCATAACAGAGTAGATGCTGAATTGTTTGCATGTTGAAGACGATCATCGGCAGGATTTCCTTTTGGAATGCCTCTGCTTCTTCTGTTAGCCCATCCCTCCAAAACTGATAGATTTGAACCTGGCGATCTACCAACTCTGGCGCCGGAATTAAACCAGCGCAGCCAGCACGCAATGAATCCACTAGTTCAATTCCTCCTCTGCCATTAAAAACCTGCATTTTGCTTTTCAGCGCCTTTACAAGTTGCTCAACCTCAACAGCAGAACCCTCACCTTTCAAAAGTTTAAAATGAGAATGACGTTGGTTTAAGTCAATGATTTTCGGAATGCTCAAGCCAACCCCTAGATACTCCGGAGCATTTTGAATGGCGATCGGCAGTTGAATTGAATTCATCACCTCGGAGAAATGATCAAAACATTCCTCTTCACTAAGGGGACGACGAGACGGTGGCTGAAGGATCAACCAACTCGCACCAAGGTAAGAGGCTTTTTTGGCAAATTGCAATTGTGCGGAAGCATCTGGACCTGAAACCGTGACAGCCAAAGGAAGTTTTCCCTGCAAATCTTCAACAGCCCATTTTAGAATTTTCAATTGCTCATCAGAGGTCAATTTATGGACCTCCGTTGCTAGGCCAAGAACCGCTAAGCCTTGAATATTTTGAGTTAAGCAGGCTTGAACCTGACATCTCATCGCAGCCCGATCCAAGTTTCCATCTTCTCCAAAGAAGGAGTAAAGGATGGGCCAAATACCTGAAAATTCAGTATTCATTGAATCAATTTCCTCTGGAATTTTGTTGTAGCCAATGAGCCAAAATTAACTCTGTTCATCAAGATTAAGCTAAATTTACACAAGCACCATTTTCGCTTAGGTCATCTCATCTAATTAATTCTGTTCATCAGGTCGGTGAAAACTACCGACGTCGCTTACTAGTTGAGATGCTCATTCCAATTAGCCAGCTATGTCTTTCAAAGGAATCATCCGAAATGATTATTTGGGTTTCAACTCCATAAATTCTTGATCTTCAAGTGAAGAGTGAAACACAATGGTTGCCATTACCAATTAGTATGAATACACTGTTCGACCTTTGTGGAATTCTTCACCGCAAAGGTTATTGCCAACTATCCTGGGAGAATCTTATGATTTTCAGAAGAACGATCTTCAAAGCGCTTGGTCTAGCTGCAATACTGTCTCAGATCACCGCCTACAATGTAATTGCCGCTGACAATATTAAAGTCGGAATTCTGTTACCTCTGAGCGGTTCAGTAGCTCCAATTGGAGTGAATAACCGTAGAGGCCATGAGTTTGCGGTTGAGGAGATCAACGCAAATGGTGGAATCAAGTCACTGGGGGGAGCCAAGCTTGAAATGATTGATGGGGATACTCAGGGCAAGCCAGAAATCGGCATTACTGAGCTGCAGAAACTTGAGAGAAAAGGTGTGGTCGCGATCATGGGCGCCTATCAATCTGGAGTAACCTTCCCAGTCACTCAGGTTTCAGAGAAACTTAGAGTGCCTTTTATTGATCCTGTAGCTATTGCAGATTCGATTACTAGTCGTGGTTTCAAATATCTCTTCAAGGTTTCTCCTCAAGCATCCTGGTATGCCCGTGATCAGATTCGTTTTGTCAAAGAAGCCAGTGAGAAAGTTGGTAAACCCGTCAAGTCGGTGGTTTTGCTGCATGAAGACACTCTCTTCGGGAAGTCGACAGGTGATGGTCAGGTTGCAGCTGCAGAACAATTTGGGATCAAAGTCCTTGATCGAATTGCTTATCCTAAAGATAGCGCAGATATGACTGCGACGATGGCTAAGATCAAGCAGATGAACCCTGATGCTGTGTTGCTGGTCTCTTATCTTTCTGATGCCGTGCTGATCACCAAAACAATGAAAGAACTTGGAATCGACGCTCCAATTGTTGGAACATCCGCTGGTCACATTGATCCAGCTTATATTTCTACACTTGGTAAAGATGCTGACTACACCTTCACTGTTGGTGAGTGGGCAACAGACGTCAAGAAGAAAGGTGTCCCCGAAATATCAAAGCGCTTCAAGGAGAAATTTGGTGTTGATATGAATGGGCATGCTGCTGAAACCTACATGTCAACTTATGTGCTTGCTGATGCCCTTGAAAGAGCCGGTTCCACTGATCGCAAAAAGTTGCGAGATGCACTTGCGGAGACAAAACTTTGTGGTGACCAGAATATCCTACCTTATGACTGCGTTCGCTTCGACCAGACAGGTCAATCTCCAGAGGCCCAGTTGATCATCATGCAAATTATCGATGGGCAGCATAAGACTGTCTGGCCTTTCGAATCAGCCTCAGCTGCACTGGAATGGCCCGTACCAGCCTGGAGTACTCGTTAAATTGAAATCATGCAGGGGTTTGCCTGACAATTTCACTTTCCTGAGTTTGTTGGGCTAAGCTCTCCTCTCACTTAAGAAGCCTGGCTCAAAAGCTTTTGCCTCAAACAATTTATCAACCCCCCCTAGAATCAGTTGAAATCTAGAGGGGGTTTAAATGAAATCAGACGCTTCGTCCAACTGTCAAAAAGAAATGGCAATTCAGCCCTTTAAGGGTCTAAAGTGATTTATGGCCACAGTTTATTTGCAGGCTTTGATTAGCGGAATTCTGATTGGAGGTGTCTTCTCGCTCATCTCGGTTGGGCTGACACTCACCTTCGGAGTAATGAAAATTAAAAATTTCGCACACGGAGACTTCCTGATCGTTGGGATGTATTTCGCCTTTTTCTGTTACACATTGCTCGGGATAGATCCTTACTTGGCAGCAATTTTGGGTTTACCCATTTTCTTTGGTTTAGGCTGGATTATCCAAAAATTCTTAATCCGCCCTGTCCTCTACGCCCCTGAAACCATCAAAATCTTGGTAACAGTTGGCATCTCACTTTGCCTTCAAAACATTGCTGTCTTTTTCTTCAGTCCAGATTTCCAAACAGTTCAAGTTGCTTATGGCTCCAACACGGTCGAGTTTTTTGGGGCTCGCATAAGTTTGACTAGACTTGCTGCTACTGCTCTTGCCGTTGTTGTTGTGATTGGCCTTTACCAATTTCTGATGAAGACTCGAACAGGTCGAGCCATTCGAGCCTGCGCAGAAGATGGAGATGGTGCTTTAGCGGTAGGAATTGACATTGATCGAATCTACAAAATTGCCCTTGGGATTTCGACAGTCTGTGTTTGTCTGGCAGGGGCCATGATGACTCCTTTTTTCTATATCTCTCCCACTGTCGGGCTTTCTTTCACCCTTACAGCTTTTGTGGTGGTTGTGCTCGGAGGTCTGGGCAATCTGAAAGGGGCTCTAATTGGTGGATTCATCATCGGAGTTGTTGAATCGTTTGGGGAAATCTTGATGCCAGAGGCTGCCTTGAAGCAGGTTGCAACCTTTACGATTTTCACTCTGATTCTGCTGTTTCGGCCCACAGGGCTTTTTGGAACAAAACTGACCTAAAGGGGCCCTAAATGATTCCGCAGATCAAAATCAGCCATTACATCTATGGTCTCACCCTTCTTTTTTTACTTAGTCTGCCACTTTATGCTGAGAGTGATTTTGTTGTGGCAGTCATGCCGGATGGCCTCTCTGGATCTGCGTTGCTGCACGTAGGCATCTTGATTTTCATGTTTGCTTATCTCAGCAGCAGTTGGAATATTCTTGGGGGCTTTGCAGGCCAATTGTCCCTGGGTCATGCGGCTTTTTTCGGTATTGGAGCCTACACATCCTCGCTGATTTATGTTCATACCGGAGTATCTCCCTGGATCGGGATGATTGCGGGAGCTGTCATCGCTGCCATTGTAGGATATGGCCTCGGTTTTATAAGCTTCAAATATGGCTTAAAAGGGCCATTCTTCGCTTTGGTGACGATCGCCTTCGCAGAAATTCTTCGACTTCTTTTTCTTTACTTCGATTTCACTGGTGGTCCACTGGGACTCTTAATTCCGCTGTCAAGTGAATACACTTTCTGGGAATATCAGTTCCTTGAAAAAGAGCCTTATTACTTCATCGCTCTTGGATTAATGGTCTTTGGAATAATCATCTGCGCTATCGTTTCTTCGAGCAAATTTGGGTACTACCTCCGGGCTATTCGAGAATCAGAAGAAGCTGCAGAGGCCCTGGGAATCCACTCGATGCACAACAAGATGCATGCAGTTGCCTTATCGGCAGCAATGACAGCACTTGGTGGAACCTTCTATGCTCAATACACCCAATACATTGTTCCAGATGATGTGATCAAGATCGCACTATCCATTGAAATTATTTTATTCGCTGTCATTGGAGGAAGCGGACTTGTCATGGGGCCAATTATCGGAACTTTCTTACTAGTACCGATTGGTGAAATGTCCAGGATAGTTTTTGAAGGTGGAGGTGCTGGAGCTTCTCTAGTTGCACTGATCAATGAAGAAATCCCCTCGGGAGAGAAATTCATCCGCTATCTAGAATATCTATCAAGTGGTGGTGGTGGTGGCTTGGCGATTCTATTATATGGGGTCATCTTGATTTTAGTGTGTCTGGCCCTTCCAAGAGGCGTTTTACCAGCCTTTCACAAAATCGGAATGAAACGAGAAGGCTCATCATGACAAAATCTCTTCTGGAAGCCAAAAACGTAACGAAACGATTTGGGGGGCTTGTTGCGGTCAACAAAGCGGATATGAGCATTGAAAAAGGTCGAATCACCGGGTTGATTGGACCCAATGGCGCAGGCAAGACCACATTTTTCAATCTATTGTCAGGATTTATGCAACCGGATGAGGGTGAAATTGTTTTCAATGGTCATAGAATCAATGGAATGAGGCCATCCAATATTTGTAAGCTTGGCATGACCAGAACTTTTCAGATTGTGAAACCATTCCCTGAATTGACTGTTCTTGAAAACGTGATGATTGGTGCTTTCAACAAAACCGGAAGCACCCAGCGAGCTAAAGAAATAGCCCTGGATGTCCTGGAATTGGTTGAATTCTCCGATCAGGCAAAAATGTCGGCAGGTGCTCTACCTGTCGCTGGCCGAAAAAGAGTAGAAGTTGCCAAGGCTCTTGCGACAAAACCTGAGCTCTTGTTGTTGGACGAGGTCCTGGCTGGTTTGACGCCGACCGAAATGCAAAAGATGATTGCGGTACTGGGAAAAGTCAGGGATGCAGGCATCACCATCGTCATCGTCGAACATGTGATGGCTGTGATCATGTCTCTGTGTGATCACATCGTCGTCATCAATAATGGTGAAAACATAGCTTCAGGCAATCCGCAGGAGATCTCAGTTAACCCCGCGGTTATGGAAGCCTACTTAGGCAGTGATTTTAACGCACAGTCTGTCATAAGCTGAAAGTATCAATGCTCGAACTACGACAAGTCACCTCAGGTTATGAAGATATAGAAATCGTCAAGGGTCTCTCACTTAAGTTGGATGAGGGCTCTATCACCACCATTATCGGTTCCAATGGGGTGGGCAAGACAACGACAATTCGCACAATCGCTGGTTTGAACAAAACTTGGACTGGGGAAATTCTTTTTAGGAACAGCCCTATTCAGAAACTGAAGCCATTCGAGCGAGTGGAAATGGGAATCGTCATGGTGCCCGAGGGACGCCGCCTTTTTCCATCTCTGACAGTCGAAGAAAACCTTCTCTTGGGCGCATTTAACCCCACCGCAGCAAAACAAGCTGATCAAAACATGGAGATGGTTTTAGAGCTATTTCCACGAGTCCGTGAGAGGCTTGATCAATACGCAGGCACCTTAAGTGGCGGAGAACAACAGATGGTTGCGATCAGTCGGGGATTGATGAGTCGACCGAAAATCTTGATGCTCGACGAGCCTTCTCTGGGTTTAGCTCCCATCATCGTTCAACAGATTTTCGATTTGATTGCAGAGGTTAAAAAATTAGGCACCACAGTTCTGCTAGTCGAGCAAAACGTCCAGAAATCTCTCTCAATCTCTGACTACGCCTGGGTAATGGAGAACGGAAATGTTACCATCAACGGGACAGGTCCGGAGCTCATGGTCAATCCAGAGGTCAAGAAAGCCTACCTCGGTCTGTAAACTTTCCTGATCCGCCAAGTGCAAACATTAGATGGAAAGATCTAAGATGATTTTTCCAATGTGCGTGCTCTCTTCCATCAGACGATGGGCCTCGTTAGCTTTGCTCAGTGGGAAAGTCTTGTGAACCAGCACCTTTAGTTTGTCCTCCATGAAAAGAGGCCAGACGTTCTTTCGAAGTTCATCAGCAATCGCCCCTTTTTGCTGAACGGTCCTTGGCCTTAGTGTTGAACCGGTAATAGTGAGTCGATTGATCATCATTGGGGCAAGGTTGATTTCATTAACTGATGGCTTCAGGAATGCGATCTGAACCAAGCGCCCCTCTAATGCCAGACAAGAAATATTCTTTTGGATGTAATCACCGCCGACCATGTCTAAAATTAGTTCGACTCCTTTGCCGGAAGTGATTTCTCTGACCTGATCAACAAAATCTTGTTCTCTATAGTTGATGGCATGTTTGGCCCCTAAATCCAAGCAGGCTCGGCATTTCTCTGCGTTGCCTGCTGTGGTGATAACATTTGCTCCATGAAGATGAGCCAACTGAATAGCGGTTGTCCCAATACCGCTGGAACCGCCGTGGATCAAGATTGTTTCTCCCGACTGAAGTCCTCCTCTCTCAAAGACGTTGGTCCAAACGGTAAAATAATTTTCAGGAACTCCTGCAGCTTCAACGATTGATAATCCTACTGGAATCGGCAAAACCTGAGGAACTGGCGCATTGCAGTATTCTGCATATCCTCCTCCTGAAACTAAGGCGCATACTCTATCCCCAACTTTATACTCAGTGACCCCAGAAGCAACAGCAACCACTTCTCCAGCCACTTCAAGTCCAGGAATTTGTGAGGCACCTGGAGGTGGATTGTAATTTCCCTGCCTTTGCATTACATCCGGTCGATTGATGCCTGCAGCTGCAACTTTTATCAAAACCTCACGATCCCTAATCTCTGGGACTTGCCCGGTATCAGAAACCAAAACATCTGGATCTCCAGGTTCTCGGATGGAAATATGATTCATAACTTTTGGAACTTGCATCGGGAACCTTTTGATTTTTTCGGTTTTAATTTTCAGACTTACTGATTGAAGGCATTGTAATCATGACAAAAGAAATTTATCGAACAGCGATCATTGGCCTTGGAGCGGTTGGCAAAAGAATGTTGACCCATATGATGGATCACCCAAGATTCGAGCCTGTTGTTGGATTTGATGTTCGAACAGATTCACTCCATAACTTTGAACGTCCTGTAGGATCTTTCAAGCTTACAAAAGATATTTCAACTCTCTTGGAGACGAAGGGAATCGACCTTCTCTATGTTTCTACCCCACCAAAATTCCATGCTCAGGCTGTTCATAGTGGCTTGTCTAACAACTGGAACATTCTGTGTGAAAAACCGCTCGGTATCAGTATCTCGGAAAGTGAGGATCTAGTCCCAACTATAGAAAAGCATGACGTTTTTCAAGGAGTGAATTTTGTTTTCTCAGGGGCTCCCTCAATGCAAGTAGCCAGAGAAAAATTAGCTTCGGGCTCCATCGGAGAATTACTCGGCGCAGAATTCATTATGAAATTTGCGAAATGGCCTCGTGCTTGGCAAGCCCATGCAACCTGGCTGGGTAAACAAGAACAAGGGGGGATGCTGAGGGAAGTCGGATCTCACTATGCTTACTTGAGTCGTGAAATCTTTGGCGAGCTCAAGCTAGGGGCCCCTCAGATTTTAGAATATCCCGAATCTGGCCATTCAGAAAATATATTCATGGGAAAATGGGAGTCCTCAGTTGGTCCAATAACAGTTAACGCTGGGGTTGGAGGCTTTCGCCAAGATATCGTTCGTTACCGAATTCTGGGATCAGAGGGATGCTTGGTTTTTGACAACTGGTACCAACTTTATCTTGAAAACCCAGACGGCTGGAAACCGCTGCTTGACACTGTAATGAGTCAACCCATCCGAGCGTACACAGGGCAACTAGATCAAGTCGCACTCCAACTCGATGATGGGCAGAAGAGGTTGGCTAATTTTGCAGATGCTCTGTCCGTTCAAAAATTAATTGAGAGTACTTTTCAAGATTCTTGTTAGACAAAGGGTTAATGGTTTTTCAAAGGTTCTGTTTCAACTTAATTAACCTTTTGACAAGCAGTGAGTTCCAAAACTTAGATTAATTGGATTTTTAAGTGAGTTATTGGAAGGACTTCCCTGCTACGAAGCGCTGGTTTTCAAAAATGGATCCCTGATCAGGGGCTGGGGGGTAGGGCATTCGAACTGGTACTTTTTCCAAGCGAGGAAGGTGAGTTTTTCCACAAATCATCCTACCTTCAAACTCTTCAATGGTGCTAATTCCTCTCAGAGGCCAAGCATCCGCAGCGCTATAGCCGATGAGAAGGATTGGACGGTTCCTTTCTGATTGGTTTGATCTAGACCCGTGCACCATCCGAACGTGGTGCATCGTGATCGCTCCAGCTTTGGCAGTCAATGAAACCGCTTTCTTTGCATCAAAAGTAGCGTTTTCGATATCAATTGCCCCGCAGAAAAATCCCTCTGGATGATGATGATTTTCAATCGGTCCCCTATGAGATTCGGGAATCATCAATAGAGGTCCATTTTCCTCGTCGCAGTCCTCCAGAAGTACTCCCACTTCAAGAATGTCATCATTCGAATGAGGGTAAAAAGCCCAATCTTGATGCCATTCCACCGCTTCCCCGCCTTTAGCTTGCTTGATGTTCAGCTTACTATGCTCCATCCGCAAATCAGGCCCTAACAAGGCCCTGACACAATCGAGAACAGCTTCTGAGCGCATTATTTGATCATAAACTGGATGGACTAGGTGAGGGTCCTTGATACGTCTCACACTAGGAACGTGTTCGGTATGTTGATCGCTCAAATCATAGATGGAATTACTCGAAGTAACTTTGCAGGCAGCTTCTATAAGTTGCTTCAGAACAATGTTAGCTTCTTCGATCAATTCCCTTGGTACTACTGATTCAACAACGACATAGCCCTCCTTCCAGAACTGATCTATTTGATCTTTTTCCATTGAACCTTCGAGTGATCTTTTCAGAGTCAAACCAAAAAAATATTTATTCTAAAAGCAAACAGTCACCTTGATATATTAAATTTCGAATTGTGGTGTTTTATATAAATTTTGACCATTCACTTCAATCGAAACATCCACCAAATAGGAATTCAGGGCTTCAAGATTGATTTCCATCCCTAAACCCGGAGCTTCAGGTGCCTTGATTTGACCATTTTGATCCAGTGCCAAATGAGATTTGGTAATGTCCAGTGCAAGAGATTTTGGTTGGCCAGGGTACTCACAAATTTCATGAGCTTTTAACCCCGCATAAGGCTGAAGGGAAGCACTTAAGGCAAGGTGAGAGGTGAAGGTGTGGTTTACGTAGGTGACACCCTTGGCCACAGCATGATCAGCTACTAGTTTGGCTGGTCCAATACCCCCTATGCGACCACAGTCGATTTGAACATAACCAACTTTTCCAAAATCAATCAGATGCTTAGCCATCGAAGGATGATGTGCACCTTCCCCACCGGCGAGTTTAATTTTACCACTTCGCTTCACAAGTTCCCCATACTCTTCTAGGGCATGAGCGTGAAAAGGTTCTTCAAACCACAGAACATTCGCCTCCTCCATTGCCCCGATTCTTTGGGAAGCTTTCTCAACATCTTCCCCAAAGATCTGACCGGTATCAACGAGCAAAAGTCCATCATTACCAAGGCCTTCTCTGGCTGCTTGAAAATGTTCACGATCTTCTGAAGCCGATCCCAATCCAATTGGGCCCCAACCGAATTTTGCTGCTTGAAAGCCTTTTTGACGAGCTTCTTTCGCACGTTCAAAAGTGATAGCCGGATCATCCCCAAAAAGGACCGAAAAATAGGGAGTTTTAGCAAAACTTTCCTGATAACCGAGCAGTTTCCAGACTGGTGCATCTGTGGACTTACCTAGAAGATCCCATAGCGCCATCTCGATCCCTGAGAAAGTATGGGCAGCCTGGAGCAAATCCATACTTTGATAAGCAACGAGCTGACTTATTCGCTGAATATCCGAGGGATTGTTTATGTTTTGCCCAAGCACGGAATCCTGAACTGGTTGGCAGGATCCATGGGATAATGGGCAAACTAAAGCAGCAATGGAAGGTAATGGAGCTGCTTCACATTCTCCATAACCCACCAAACCACCAGCAGCAATTCTCACCAATAAAGCATCCTGGCTTCCATCTGCTTCAGTCGTTACCTGAGGCATTGACAAGTAAAAGAAATCAACAGATTCAATTCGCATTCAGTCATCCAGCAAATCTAGAGGTTAAGCCGCCATCTGCTATCCAGTTTGCACCTGTAACAAAGGATGCCTCAGTCGAAAGCAGGAAAGCAACGCAATTGGCAATTTCTGCAGGCTTTGCCATCCGATTCATCGGGTGAACGTCGAGAACCTTCTGTCGAAGTGCAGGATCATTCCTTTCAAAAAACTCTTTCACCAGAAATGTCTCAGTATAACCAGGTGATAGGGCATTAACTCTGATCTGATGTGGACCAACCTCCAATGCCATCGAACGAGTTAGGCCGACCAATCCCGACTTTGCAGCTGCATAGGGAAACATACTAGGGTAGGTCATATTGGCATGTACTGATGCGATATTTACGATTGACCCTCTTTTGTTTGCAATCATATCTGGTAAAGCTTCCCGAGCAGCAAGCCAGGCCGCTTTCAAATCAACATCGAAAACATCTTCCCACTGTTGCTCTGTCATGGTCACTGGGTCTGCATAGGAGTTTCGGCCAGCATTGTTGACCAACCCAGTAATTGAACCAAACTTTTTTCGGGAAGCATCACTCCAGCTCTTCAAATCCTCAGCAGAGCAGACGTTCCCCCTAACAAACAGTAACTTGCTATCTTGATTTAATTTTGTCAGGAGATTTTCCCCTTCCTCCCCCTCGAGATCTATAAATGATACGTTAGCCCCTTCCAGGAGGCATTTTTCGACAATCGCAGCCCCTATCCCGCGACTACCTCCTGTAATCAGAATGTGTTCATCAGTTAATCGTCCTGACATGCTTTATCCGAGCAATTATTTAGGTTTTTGGTCTGCAAGTGTTCGTGCAGCATCCCGAATCATTCCAACATCAGCGAGACTCACGACCAGATCAAAACCTTGTGAATACAAATCTGCCATGGAGTTTGTTCCATAGGGAGTGACTCCCAAATATTTTCCCGCAGCCTTCGTGGCATCAACGGTTTTTTTCATTAAACGCTGGTGCTCTGGATTCTCAAATTTGGCTGGGGTTCCCAAACTGGCTGAGAGATCAAACGGTCCAATGAAAATCATATCCAGTCCATCGACAGCCACGATTTCATCAATGTTATTTGCCGCCTTCGCACTTTCCACTTGGCAAATGACAAAGGTATTGTCAGAAGCTGTCTCCAAGTACTCATCTGCCTTGAAGCCATACTCGCTCGCTCTTGCGTCCGTGTGAGCAATTCCGCGTATTCCTCTTGGTGGATAGCGGACAGCGGATACTACTGCTTCTGCTTCCTCAGCGTTTTCAACCATTGGAACCATGATCGACTCGACTCCAATATCCAACAGTTTTTTGATCATCACATGATCATTCCAGGGAATACGAACGACCAACGTAGTGTCTGAGCCATTTGCAGCCCTGAGCTGATTTGCCACCGTCAACACATCACCCGGCCCGTGCTCATTATCGACAAGCACGAAATCGAGTCCACTCAGACTTAGGATCTCCGTCACTACCGGATCTGGGATTTCATGCCAGGTTCCGATCAGTTCTTCACCAGCTTGAAGTTTTTGTCGTAACAAATTTTTTCGATACATCCTTCTCCGATAAATCACGTTTGTAAAGTCGTCTTGGTCACCAGATCCAATTGCATACTCGCCGTTTTAGAGAAGGTCAATCTTCTCAATTAGATTCCGTAAGTTTTTCTTTCCCTGGGATACTTTTAAAACATCATCAATTTTGGTTTCTGTGAGGATCTCACTGGCTTAAGAAGTAACCTCATATTGATGACAAGGGATGGATTCGATTTCTGATTCAAGATCAGGGGAGGTATTTTGATAATTCTATTAATATTCAGCCTCACTTTCAAAAGTGTCTGAAAAATCCAGAGAGTTTCAAGGTGAGTAGATAAATCTTCTGTGGATGCAAAATTGGCGAATAAAGTATAGCGCTTGCTGATTGTCTGTAGGTTCCTGATAATTCGCAGAAATATTATGTTAATAATCAACTTTTATAAGGGAGCTGAGAATGAAGTTGGAAACTGCATTCACTATGGACACCTCCAGCATCAAGTTTGGAAAAGGTGTCACCAAAGAGATTGGAAGTGACTTCAGGAGTATGGGCGTCAAGCGATTGATGATCTGTACTGATGCTCGCGTAGCCAAGCTTGCTACAATGGAGGTCGTTGAAGCTTCGCTTAAGGACGTTGGACTGGAATACGAAATCTATTCAGGGGTTTCCGTGGAACCAACCGATGTTTCTTTCCGCGAGGCTATTGATTTTGCCAAGAATGGGAATTTTGATGGCTATTTAGGTGTGGGCGGAGGCTCCAGTATGGACACAGTGAAAGCAGCAAATCTATATGCGACTCACCCACCAAAAGATTTCCTGGACTACGTCAATCCTCCCATTGGTAAAGGGCTACCAGTACCAGGGCCAATCAAGCCCATGATATGTATTCCAACAACAGCAGGAACCGGTAGCGAAACAACTGGGGTCACAATCTTTGATCTCCTTTCGATGGAAGCCAAGACTGGAATCGCCCATCGATCGCTTCGTCCTCTGATGGGGATCATTGATCCGGATAACACCCGGAGCCTTCCAAAAATGGTGACCGCCTGCACTGCTCTTGACCAAGTCAGCCACGCCCTTGAATCATTGACTGCCTTGCCATATCACCAACGACCCGCACCAGATTCTCCTGGAATGCGACCCGCCTACCAAGGATCTAACCCGATCAGTCGAATCTGGGCTTCAGAATGCTTAAAATTGATTTCGCAAAATCTACAGCGTGTTTTGGATGATCCTGAAGATGACGAAGCCCGAGGAGCCATTCTGTTGGGTGCAACCTATGCTGGAATTGGTTTCGGGAATGCGGGTGTACACCTGCCTCACGGAATGTCTTATCCAGTCAGTGGTATGGTCAAGGAATATGTTCCTCCGGATTACCCACCCGATCATCCCACCGTACCTCATGGAATGTCTGTGATCCTGAATGCCCCGGCTGTGTTTCGATGGACAGGAAATGCAGACCCAGAAAATCACCTGCGCTGTGCAGAGTTGATGGGAACCGATGTTCGTGGGGCTACACCGGATGATGCTGGAGAGGTTTTGGCAAGTGCTGTGATTGACTTGATGAAGAAAGCAGGCTTACCAAATGGGCTTAATGCGGTCGGCTACGGTCCCGAAGATGTGCCCGCCTTGGTGGAAGGAACATTGCCTCAGCACAGGGTAACAAAGCTAGCTCCTATTCCTGCTGGCCCTGGAGAGTTGAAAGATCTGTTCTTGGGCAATATGAAGCACTGGTAATTTTAGATGGGCTAGGGTGTTCGATCAAAGACTGTTCAAACACCCGCTAGATTAGTGCTCTTGCGACACCACATTAAAATCCACAGTACCCTTTGGAAATCCTAAAGCGCTTCCTACCCAGCAAATGTACCAAGAAATAAAACCCCCATCTTTTGGGAAGGTACCATTTTTCTTCACCAATTACTTGAAAAGTTCGGATCTATGAATTTTGAGAGAAAGGACTGAATTTACCTAGTAGTATAAATACTAAATTTAAGACCTGTCTGAAAATTCATAATTTTTTATGTTGGACGTAAAAATTCAATCCGAAAGGTGCTTCCTTGATTAGGGGAGCTGATGACTTGAATATCAGCTCTATGGGCTTGAATTATACCCTTCACAAGACTGAGACCAAGACCCATCCCTTTTGAACCTCTGCTTTGATCTCCACGGTAGAGCCTCTCAAAGATTCTGAGCTGCTCACTCTCAGAGATACCGACTCCAGTGTCCTTGATTTCTATATTTACCACGTTGGACTCAGAGAGGATGCTCACGGTTATGTGTCCTCCTTCAGGAGTAAATTTAATCGCATTGTCAAGAAGGTTTCCAAGAGCCTGACGCAACCTAACGGGATCTGCTTCAAGAAACACAGGGATTTCTGCAAAATTCTTTCGCAGTTTAATTTGCTTTTCTTCAGCGAGCATCTCATAGAGCTCACAAGCCCCCTGCGTCAATACATTTATGTCTATCAGTTCCTTACGCAGACGCATGGTTCCAGCTACAGCTTCAGCCTGATTCATCAATGCAGTCAACAGTAATTGGATCTGCTCTGCTTCTTCAGCAACATCCAGTAAAGTATCCCTGAGTTCTTCTACCGATGCGGTCTCGTTGGTGATCGCCATCTCTATCGAGTTACGCAAACGCATTAGGGGAGTTCTCAGATCATGAGCTACATTATCAAGTGACTCGTTCATGGTCGTAACCAGGTGTTCAATACGTTCCAACATCTCATTGTAGAGCCGCGTAAGTTTAGCCAGTTCACCTGAAGTGTTGGGCTCTGGGACACGTGCGTCTAAGCTTCCTGCAGCTATCGTTTCAGTTGTTTCCACCAGATCTTGGATGGGTCGCAGAGCTTTTCGTGTAAAAAACCAGCCCACCAATATACTGACAATCCCCACAGCCAGAAGAATCCTAAAAACTCTGCGTCTGAATAGTTTTATCTGAAGTTGTGTGAAGGCATGTGACTCTCCGATGGCCAACACCGAGCCATCTGAAAGAACACGTGCAGTAATCAGAATTTCCTCTTCAAGATCTAGGTTATGATAATCCTCAGGTGGGCTTTTGCTCGACAGCTCAAGATGCCTGGAAGGCATTCGACTCCATTCATCACCAGAGACCAAGTGAGTTTGCAGAAGGAACCTCATTCTTGTGGGATCTTGTTCCCAGTTTGCCGGGATGGTTTCCCATAGGACTCCTTGATCTTCTTGCCAGTGGAGCCAAGTGCCACGCATTCGATTCTGATCGTGCTCCTGTTGCAGGGTCAACAAAAGCAAAGCTTTAGACTGTAGATGTAGATTCGAATAGCGCTCCAGTTGCCCGAGAATGCTTTGCTGAAGTCTAGACTCAAACTCTCTGTGAAGAAAAAATCCAGAGAACCCAACTACTAACAAGGCTGAGAAAAAGAAAAGTAGAATACCAAAGATAGTCATCCGCGCCTGAAAACTCCGGGGCCTCAAGCGTTCAAAGCTTAAGTACATATCCCACGCCTCGAAGTGTATGGATCAGTTTGGTGTCAAAGTCTCTGTCTACCTTGCTGCGCAAACGTGAAATCAGCACATCAACTACATTTGTCTGAGGATCAAAATCATAATCCCAGACATGCTCTAAAATAAATGTTTTGGACAGTACTCGACCTGGATACCTGAGAAAGTATTCTAGCAAGCTGAATTCGCGTGGCTGTAATTGGAGAAGATGCTTGGAGCGGATCACTTCCCGGCTTAGCAGATTCATCTCCAAGTCTGCATATTGGAGGGTAGTTGGTTCCACATTTAAGGAGTTACGTCGGATCAGAGCTTGTACGCGGACAAGCAATTCTGTGAAGGAAAAAGGCTTGGTCAAGTAATCGTCCGCTCCCAACTCAATTCCACTCACCCGATCTTTCAATGTGTGCTTGGCACTGAGAATAAGAACAGGAATTGGATTTTTCTGCTCTCGCAGTGTCTGAACTACGGAAAGCCCACTCAAGCCCGGAACCATAACATCTAGTACTGCCACATCATACATTTCCGATTGAGCTAAGCTCAGAGCAATCTCACCCTGCGCAGTATGCTCGACAACAAACCCAGCTTCTCTTAGGCCTTTTGAGATGAAATCAGCGACTTTGGGGTCGTCCTCAAGCAAAAGTAGTTTCATTGAAGCCTCTCCCAATAATGAAAATACTGAATGAGTTTAGCTCGGCTAATCCAATCTGGAAGCCTTTTCCTTAACCTTACTATTTTGTAAGGTTAAGGAAAGGTTGGTGAAAGATTTATCTTCTATACTAATCCTCAGTTCATCGCCCCGAGAGGTTCTACTGATAGAACCTATGGGAAATTAAATCACGCTACTTTAGGAGAAGCGCAATGTCAGCATGCAAAACTTTCAAAACAATTAGGCAGTCTTTGCTAATTGCGGTTACATCAGCAACCCTTTTGGTGGGTTGTGGCCAGCCAGATTCAAGGAGCACATCCGATATTGTTTCAGAAACATCCAGCACACTTGATCTCAATGATGCGCAGGCGCGTGAAATGGCCAGGGTTGTTGATAACGCTCGCCCTGAATTGGAGTTACTCAAGGAAATTCGGGTGCAACTGCGAGAAGAGATTCTTGCTCAGATGCAGCAAGACGAAGTAAATGCGGAGGATCTAACTGCTCTGCTTGAAGCCAAATGGGCTTCTGTTCATGCCAAGTTGCCAGCGTTAGCACAAAAATTCACTGAATTTCATAAGATGCTGACTCCTGAACAACGCACTAAGGTAAAAGAGCGAATGTCCAAAGGTTTGGAATCCAATCATTTTGAGCGTCTGCAATCTTCAAATACATCTCGTATCGTATTCGGGATGTCCATCGCACTAGACCTTGATGATCTCCAAGAAAGAGAGATAAGCAATCTAATCAACACTTTACGCAGTAAAGCAGCGGAAATTAAGCAGCAGCATAAAGAAATTAGAGAGGAGATTTACGAACAGATGCAGCAGGACTCAGTGAATGTACAGGATATTGAAGCCTTGCTTGATGTAAGATGGTCTGAAGTGAAATCCAAGCTGCCATTATTGGCTCAAGGTTTCACTAGCCTCCATACGATACTGACCCCAGAACAACGAATGAAGATCAGTGAGAAGCTAGAAAAGAGATGGGAATCTGGAAAACATGGTAATAGATAATGACTATTCCGGTTCCGGATGAGGCAGCTGGGCAGATTGAAGCAAGTGCAGGTGATGTTGCCGTTCGAGACTGAACTGAGCTTGTAGGTGAGCAAAATCCCAAGCTGTTAAGTTAACGGTGGAGATGTTTATTGGAGGTTCAAACCACTGATATTTGACGACTCCTTCTGGAAGAGTAAAAAAAGTCGCAACTCAGAGAAGATTTTGAGTTGCGACACCCTACATAACCTAATTCAGAACTTCTTTGCTAAGTTGAAACAATACCAAGGGATTGACATCCATTTCTATAGACGAGCCATGTTTTCTAGGGAATATCTAGTGGATAGTGGCTGTCATTTGGCTTAATTGATGACTGGCCCTAAAAGAAAGCTAATCCTGTCTCACTTGAAAAGACATGCCAGCGCTGTTTGTCGAAGCTAAGGAAACACTCCTCTCCCATCGAAGCAGTAAAATCTGGTTTCGTTTTGACCAAGACTTTTTCCTTACCAACTGTGGTATCAACCAGCATATCTCCTCCAAGAGGCTCTGTGATCTTCACCTCAGCTTTGATTGACTCAGCTGATTGCTTTCCGTTGATGTGAATCTCGTCCGGACGAATCGCTAGCTGAACTTTGCGTTCAAGCTTTGCGCTGTTGATGATACTCGCTTGTTCAGGAAGAAGAGACACTGAGAAGGTAGAATGTTTCAACTGAATAGCGTCATTCTCTTGGACTAGCTCACAGTCTAGAAAATTCATGGGTGGTTCGCCTACAAAACCAGCAACCCAAGCATTCACCGGTTTGTGATAAATCTCTTGGGGTGTTCCGTATTGCTGCAAAACTCCCTCGTGCATGACCGCAACACGATCCGCCATCGAAAGAGCTTCCATCTGATCATGAGTCACATAGACCATCGTAGTCCCGAGTTTTCTCTGAAGAATCTTCAGTTCTCCTCGCATGTGAGCTCTGAGCTTGGCATCCAGGTGAGCAATGGGCTCATCAAATAGAAACAACTCCGGTTCCCGCACGATCGCACGCCCAATCGCCACTCTTTGCTTCTGGCCACCTGAAAGCTCCATTGGTTTTCTTTGAAGCAGATGCTTGATTTCCAGCATTTCAGCAGCTCTTTCAACTTTCTGCTGAATTGTGTTTGGATCAACTTTGCGCAGTTTGAGGGCGTTTCCTATGTTGTCGAAAACAGTCTTGTGCGGATAGAGCGCATAGTTTTCAAAAACCATTGCAATATCCCGCTCCTTAGGTGGTAAATCATTCACTCGACGATCACCAAAATGAATATCACCTGAAGAAATATGTTCTAACCCCGCCAGCATTCTTAAACTAGAGGATTTACCACATCCCGATGGACCCAATACGCATAGGAATTCTCCATTTAAGACTTCAAGATTAAGGTCTTTGACTGCGGCAGTTTCCCCGTAGTATTTCCAGACATTTTTGATTGAAACAGATGCCATGTTTTCAGATTAGTTGAAGATTATTCGCGGACAGCGCCCATGGTCAGGCCAGTTACAAGATAACGACGTACCAGCAACCCAAGAAACATCATTGGAACGGTTGTTACAACACCAGCTGCCATTATTTTTCCCCATTGGATATTCTGTGGTTGAACAAGCTCAACTGTTGCTACTGGAAGAGTCTTAGCACCTCCCGATCCGATTATGGAGGCAAACAAAAAATCGTTCCAACCAAAAAGGACACATAGTATTAAGAAGGCTCCAATTCCAGGGGCAACAAGCGGTAAAATTGACACAAAAGCTTCAAATCGATTTGCACCATCGCACATCTGTGCCTCTTCAATAGAGTAGGGCACGTTGTCAAAGAAGCCTTTTAAAATCCAAATCGCAAACGGAAGGTTAAAGGTCGTATAAGCCAGAATCAGCCCTGGCAAAGTCCCAACTAATTCGAAGTTCCTGAAGATCGCATAGAGTGGAACCATTACCGCTACAACCGGCGCCATTCTGGTGGAAATAATCCAGAACAGCAGATCCTTCTTACCGCGAAATTCAGTCCTTGAGAGGGCATAAGCGCACATTGAACCTAACACTACGGAGATAAGCGCGGAGCCCCCTGCGGAAATGATACTATTCATCATATATTTGCCAAAATTCTTATCTAAAAAAAGATTTTCGTAATGGCGAAATGTAGGAGTGAAATCAAAAAACAAAGTGACACCCAACCAATCTCCAATTTCTGGAAGTTTGAAAGCCTCCAACAGATCTTTGAAAGATGAAACAAACATCATCACAAACGTCAGTAGCGTCCAGATGAGGTATATTGTTAGAAAGACCCCGACAAGAATATCAACAGCTTTCCTAGCTGGTGTCTTATATTGGACAATGTCAGATGATGCCATCTTATTAAGATCCTTCCTGATTTACTTTGCCCGCAGGACTCTCGAACACCTTCACGAGAATCAATCCGAGTATAATTGTGACAAATAGTAGAGTCAGTGCGATTGCCGCGCCCCGACCTAATTTGAAAAACTGGAAAGACACATCAAATAAGTAGGTTGGAAGAATCTTTGTTGAGTTAGCAGGACCACCACCTGTCAATACTAAAATCGCATCGATGAAGCGGAAGTTGTCCATAAAGCGGAGTAAAATCGCGATCAACAAAAATGGATATAGATTCGGCAGAGTTATCTGGAAGAAATTGCGCCATTCGCCAGCTCCATCCACCATACTTGCTTCGAGTTGATCTCTTGGAACTCTTTTCATCCCGGCCAGTGTAATGAGAATAATTAGGGGCGTCCACTGCCACACATCCACCAGGACGATTCCCCACATAGCTGTACCAGTATCTCCAAGGATCGATTTTTCCCCAAGTATTCCAGCACTTTGCATCAACCAGTGGTACCAACCAAAGGTTGAATTGTAGAGATAGTACCAGACCAAGCCCGCTACCACAGGCGCCATCATCATTGGCATAAGGAATAGCGTTACCAGAACTTTTTCATACTTTGAACGGTTTAAAATCACCGCAAGCAACACTCCCAATCCCACTTCCATGAGCATACACATCGCACTGTATTTCAGAAGTAGTAACCAACCATTTCCAAAACTTCGATCTCCCAAAAGTCTTCGCCAATTAGCGAAGTTATTCCAAACATCACCTTTCAAAACATCCACTTTGTGGAAGCTCATCCAAATCAACCAGAAAAACGGATAAAGTGTGATGCAAGCAAGAACGATCACTGCTGGTAGAATTAACCAGAGATAGTACCTGTTTGAGGGAGCTGCGTGGCGACTGGTAGGCTGATAATCAATTACTCGGACACCATTTGACATCCGAAATTGATCTTCAGAAACATTAGCGAGTTTTGCAGCATTTGTAAGCTGTCCGTCTGCAATGCCATTCGTAAGAGTTGTTTGCATCGATTTCAATGTCTACAAGGTTCCCGGTTGGTTGTTGACCAACCGGGAGTTTGTCAAGTTTAGAAATATCCGTTGGCTTCGTCGGTCTGCTCACGAATTGCTTCACAAGCTTCTTCGGGGGATAGTTCTCCAGCTACACAGCGCTGTACTTCTGTGGCTAGGATTTTATGATACTCGTTCACCTCAGGGATCTTTGGACCAAGCACAAAGTGTGGGTCTCGTATGCCGTGATCGTAAACAGCATCGAAGGTCAATGCATTAGGCATATTTGTTGGCCGTTTTCGGGCGTTTTTCACTTCAGGAATTTCCAAAACTGACTTACGTGTTGGAGTGCCTCCCAAACCACGGAGAACATCGTACTGTATGTTCTTCGAAGTTGCCCAGATTGAAAAAATATAAGCCGCACGCTTTTGATCTTCTGTAGCATTGCCATTAATACCGATACCACCGATACCACAGTTGGTGCCATTAACAGCTTGCCCACCACCTACGATCCAGCTGGGTTCACCCTTTGGACATGGTGCATAACCAGTTTTTCCATCAGCAGCTTTTGAAGTATTTGGATCTTCACAAGAAGCAGCAAATTCATGATACTGAACCTGCATAGCAATCTGGCCTGCTTGATATACTGTATTTAATTCAAGAGTACCGTTAGCCAAGTTGTCCGGATGGCTCACATCAGCTTGTTCCTTGAATTTTGTCATCACTGCTACAGACTGAGCATCACCCCACTTAGTTTTACCTGGATCTTTTGAGCCCAAGGTGTCATCGACATCGAACTCTGTCCAACGACCATGCGAAAAGAGCATTCGCTGTATGTCTAGCTGAGTTGTCCAAGCAAAGTTACCCTGATGTTGAGCATATCCATAGGGTATCTCAGAATTGCCCCCTTCGCGAACTTTCTTGAAGAAGGCTGCATACTCATAAACGTGCTTCCATGTCGTGTCCGCGGTAAACTCCATTCGGTAACCGTACTCACTTTCGAAATCCTTACTGAGTTTTTCGAAGAGATCTTTACGATAAAAAGAGCAGGCGACAGCACAGTCGTATGGGAAGGCAACAATGCGACCTGCTTCGTAAAAGACTCCACAAGCCTTCTGAAAGTTTTCAAACCATACGTCTTCACCCATACCCTCAGGATCTTGAGGTAGAGTGTTGTCGCCGGTGTATTTATTCAAATCTTCATAGTAGTCCGCAAATGGAGACCCAATTGGTTTATCCTGAATGTAGTTCAAGTGGAAATCAGAGTTACCACCCCTTAGGTCAATCCCAACTTTTTGTTGCACAGTTGGCAAGTGATCTGTCAAGATTTCGACTTCGATCCCTGTCAGGTCATAAAATGTCTTCAGGTTATCGCGGATAGCAAAGGATGGAGGGGTGTTCTCACTCATGAAGACAAGCTTAGAACCCTCATATTGCTTCCATTTTGCAGCATCGGAAGACTGTGCATACACAGGTCTTCTGTTGATCACAGAGCTCAGCCCGAGTGCGATTGATCCTGCTCCCAAGGCTGTTGCAGCACCACCGCCCATTTTCAGAAAATCACGTCGGCTAACCTTTTTATGGATCGCGTTCTTCGGTACGTAAAACATTATACCTCCCTAAGGATGGTTGTTTTTTGTGATTTGTTCCTCAAATAAGAAGAGCAACTCACGGTTAAGCGGGGCTCATCGAATTCAAATAATTTCAATCAACCCAACTATTTTAGCCGTTGGAAGTGGAACTCCCCACGGATGTAGTTCTCTACCAAATCTCAAAATCCAAATTTGGAGTTTTGTTTTGATAGAAATCTGCAATTGAAAAAGTTTTTAGAATTAGCCACCTAGATGTTTATTAACGACATCAGCGGCTTCAATATGAGGTTGGTGTCCACACTCCAACTGCTCAACGTCCACTCCACTCAACTGAGCACAATTGCTCACAGCTAGGATCTCATCGGCCTTACCCCAGAAGATCTTTGTCGGAAGACTCTGAGCTACACTGCTGAGGTCCTCGCTCTGCTTGCCCCCACTGTGAAGTGTCCCCGCCAACTGCACCAGCGCTTCTCCCACTCCATCGAGACGCTTGTACTTTAGCAGGTCTGCTACCATCTGTCTGGTCACCATCTCCTTATCAGCAAACAACTGGACGGCCAAGGCCTTCAACTCATTACGGCTATTGGCCCTGGCAAAGCCATCGACATACCCCGCATTGATCTCTGTACCAATCCCTGCTGGCGCCAACAAGGTCAACGCTCCTACCTTCGCCGGGCTCTCCCGGGCCACCAGCAAGGCCACTAGCCCTCCCATCGAATGACCCACCAGGTCCACTTGCCCCAACTCCAACTGATCGATCATCGCTGAAACCATCTTGGCATAGGCTAGCGGTGAAGAGTGCTCGGTACTGACTGTCGAGTCTCCATGACTTGGAAAGTCCGGAGCCAACACGCGTCTGTTGGGAGCTAAGGCCGCCAGGTTGAACTGCCAGTTGTTCTTGTCTCCCCCAAAGCCATGCAGACAGATCAAAGGATCTTCTCCATCCTCACTGTCAATGTATCGTATGTTCAAACCTTCCCACTCAAATACCTTGCTGATAGTCAAGGGGTCTGGAGCTTCATCAACTGCTGCCGCTGCCGCTGCGGCATTTTCTTGCTCGATAAAGGCACTTATTTCATCATCACTTACAGCACCATCTGTAATCACACCTATCAAAGCCGCAACGGGGAGTACCTCGCCAGAGTGAGCTACAATTTTTTGGAGGATACCGCTTCCTGGGGATTCCAGAACATTCGCTATTTTGTCTGTTTCTATTTCTACAATCTCCTGTCCTTTCTCTATTTCATCTCCTTCTTCAACTATCCAATCACTTACAGTTCCCTCTTTCATCGAGAGGCCCCACTTTGGCATTGTAACTTTGATCAACTCTCCCATTTTTGGTACCTCACTCTTCAAATAAAATTATCATTTTTTTGGGCAGAAATCTCTTGTGTCAATAAGGCTTTGGGCGTCTTTGTCTTTGTCTAAATTTAATCTTGTATGAACTCGGCTGGGAGACATACTCAAGCAAAGTCTCCCAGCATTTTCGCATCAGACAATTAGTGATTATTTTAGAGACCTGACAGCCTCAGCGATTTTCTCTGCACTTGGCATGTAGAGATCCTCCAACACATCCGAAAATGGCGGTGGACAATGCGGTGCCGTCACCATCCTCACCGGACCCTTCAATGAACCAAAGGCCTGTTCCGTCACCTGCGCACTGATGTCTGCAGCCATGCTGCAGCGCGGATTCGACTCATCCACCACCACCAAGCGACCCGTGTTCTCCACACTCTCAATGATCGTCTCCAAATCCAACGGCGAAGTCGTCCGTGGATCAATTACCTCACACTGAATCCCCTCCTTCGCCAATGCTGTCGCTGCTTCCATGGCTCGGTGCACCATGAAGCCAATCGCCACGATTGTCACATCCCCTCCCTCTCGTACCACATTCGCTTCGTTGAACGGGATCGCATACGGTGTCTCAGGAACATCTCCCTCCAACTGGTGCAACGACTTGTGCTCACAGAAAATCACCGGATCATTGTCCCGGATCGCCTGGATCAACAAACCCTTCGCATCATATGGATTTGAAGGTATCACCACCTTCAAACCAGGAATGTGGGTAAAGATCGGATACAGACACTGCGAATGTTGGGAAGCTGCACGAAGACCTCCCCCAATCATCGTCCGAACCACCATCGGTGTTTCTGCTTTGCCCCCAAACATGTACTTGAACTTCGCCGCCTGGTTGAAGATCTGGTCAAAACAAACCCCCATGAAGTCGATGAACATCAACTCCGCCACCGGACGCATCCCACAGGCTGCTGCCCCCGCGGCTGCACCAATGAAGGCTGACTCCGTAATTGGCGTGTCCATCACGCGGTCTCCAAACTGGCCATGAAGACCCTTCGTGAAGCCAAACACTCCACCCCAGGCGTCCATCTCTCCATCGCCCCCCATACCTCCAACAATATCTTCCCCCATTGCAATCACTGT
Source organism: Deltaproteobacteria bacterium UBA6967 (assembly GCA_002450295.1). Classification (GTDB taxonomy): domain Bacteria; phylum SAR324; class SAR324; order SAR324; family NAC60-12; genus JCVI-SCAAA005. The sequence goes on along the minus strand of DJYX01000209.1, from coordinate 1,487 downwards.
CTCATCGCGAGCCATCTCCTGGGCCAAGGCCTCATTGATGGATTGCTTGAATGTAATCATTCTGGCCATCTCTAACTCCTCTGGTTTGTGGGTGAGTCAATCAAGGATAACTGACATATACGTCTGTCAGCAGGTCTACCTCTGTCGGCTTCGCTGAAGACTTCGCATGAACGACTGAAGCTTCAATCTCTGCGGCAACCTCCTTGTCAATGGCGTCCAACTGCGCCTGGGTCAACAAACCCTGCTCGGTCACCCGCTTGGCAAAGAGCATCAGGCAGTCCTTGTTCTCCTTGATATTTTTTACCTCATCAATCGTTCGGTACGTCTGGGCATCTCCTTCAAAGTGACCGTAGTAGCGGTTGATCTTGCACTCCACTAATGTTGGGCCTCCTCCTTCACGGGCGCGTTTGATCGCTTCGCCAGCTACCTCATAGACCGCAAAGAAATCATGCCCATCCACAACCACCCCCGGCATCCCAAAGGCTGCCGCACGGTCGGCAATGTTCTCACAGGAAACCGACCATTTACTCGACGTCGCCTCTGCATAGCCGTTGTTCTCAGCCACAAAGATACAGGGCAGATTCCAGACAGAAGCCAGATTCAATGACTCCATCGTCGTTCCCTGGTTGGAGCCTCCATCGCCTACAAAGGCGATCGCCACCCCACCGTTCTTGCGGAACTTGGCTGCTAGGCCCGCTCCACAGATCAAGGGAGGCCCCGCACCGACGATCCCATTGGCCCCCATCATCCCCTTTTCCAAGTCTGCGATATGCATCGAACCACCTTTGCCGGCACAGGTGCCATTGCGGCGACCGAAGATCTCCGACATCATCCCGTTGATCTCTACCCCCTTGGCGATGCAGTGACCATGGCCTCTATGAGTGCTGGCAATGCGGTCTTCGTCATTGAGGTGCATGCAGAAGCCAACTGCAGAGGCTTCCTCACCAGCGTAAAGATGGACAAACCCAGGAATAATCCCAGTGGCAAACTCCTCATGGACTCGATCCTCAAAATCGCGGATCTGACGCATCTTGCGGTACGCTTGCAATAATTTGGATTCACTCAGGCTCATGTGCTACTCCCTAAATCTGAATGTTAAGTGAGGCAAAGATATGAAAAATGACTTGTTGTCATGTTGAAAAGAGACAGATTCTGTGCCAATTAAATTCATACTTCATTTCAGCGACTTATGCATTTTCTGATTTAAAAAAGTGGGGCAAGACAGAATTTACTTTGGGGCGTTTGGGGTATTTGTCCCATTCTAATGAACGAGATCTCGGGAACTAGACCAAACTTTTGCTTAGCTCAATTGTTCTTAGATCATCACGACGATTGAGTTACTCATAATGAGATATTCGTTTATATTCATGCTAAAATTTTAATTTTGGAAAACATTTTGATACAAAAATTGAGTTAAAATTTCTTCATTTAATTGACATGTTCAAAATTTAAATTTCCTGAGCAAACATTTGATAAAACATTTGATA
>DJYX01000093.1 GCA_002450295.1 Deltaproteobacteria bacterium UBA6967 | reverse complement strand
AACTGACATTTTCAACTCCATGTTTTGAGTAAGCATCCTGCTTAGCGTGGATTCAAGGAATCCACTTTCTTTGATTCAGCTGCTATGAATGATTTTCAGTCGCCAAATCAATTGTTACAATAATATTACATATAATTACTATATAATGTCAATAAAAAATTTATTATTTTTATGAAAAATTTTAAAGTAACTGATTATATTGTTTAAAATTTTTAGTATTGGTTAATTAAATCTAATTTCAACAGTTAAATAATTAATCAAGATCACTTAATAAACAATCAACCGTAGCTTTGTAATGACTTGAAGAAAAAACAGAATTTGAAAAATATGTTAAAGAGATCCTTCATTTCTGAGAGAGCGGTCCCATGCTGAATTCAGCTTTTTATCATGTCAGGACTTGCCAATCCGGCACATAGCAATGAGATTGGAATGAAGGTATTTTTGAAGAATGAAAAATAGTCCAATCTACTTCCCATTAGACCATCGGTATTTTTGTTCGAATGACTTTCGTGAACTTTTCTAAAGATACAAGCATGCAGTACGTTGAGTTGAAATCTTTTGGGCTTCCCTGGGAGGTCTGCAAAACCGTTGACGGTTCTGAGCTGGGATCACCTCCCATAGATGAAGTGAATCTGCGAATTGACGCAGCCCCAATCAATCCTGCTGAAATTCTGATTATGGAGGGGAAATATGCTTCGAAGCCTCCTCTACCCGCTCGACTTGGCATTGAAGGAGTGGGGACCATCACAGCGATAGGAGGCGGTGTCCGTGGCTTTGCGGTAGGAGATCGGGTGATGAGCATGGGCAGAGCCAACTGGGGTCAGGAGATTCAAGTACCGGCTTCGACATTGATCAAGGTATCCCCAGATGCAGACTTACTTCAAATGGCGATGCTGAAGGTCAATCCAGCTACCGCAAAGTTTATGCTTGATCGCTATGTTGATCTCAAACCCGGTGATTGGGTTGTCCAAAATGCTGCAAACTCAGCGGTTGGTCGTTACCTGATTCAACTGGCAAAGGCCAAAGGAGTGCACACTCTCAACATTGTTCGGCGTGAGGGACTAGAGAAAGAGTTGTCTGAAATGGGTGCGGACTTGGTGATGCTGGAAGGAGAAGATTTGCCAGAGAAGGTTCGAGTGGAGTTGGGAGATGCCAATATCCCATTGGCATTCGACGCCGTTGCTGGGAAAGCGACTCTGACTCTTGGTGGGATCTTGAGTGAAGAAGGAACCGTCGTCAATTACGGACTACTCAGCGGAGAGCCCTGCCAATTGACTGCAGACATGGTCGTTTTCAAAGGGATCACCCTCACTGGTTTCTGGCTTGCCAAAACCTTAGGTGGAATGACTGCGGATGCGAAGCAACAGCTCTACAGAGTGTTAGAGGAGTTAGTAGTATCAGGACAAATTTCTACCCCAGTTGAAGCAACCTACAATTTAGATCAGCTTGAAGATGCCCTTCGTCATGCCTATCGAGGAGGCCGTAGCGGTAAGGTCCTTTTGTTGCCAAACGGTTAGAGCAATTACATATTCAGGGGAGAGCACAATCTCTCCAACAAACAACAATTTATTCTTCCAACTCAGGAATAGGCAGCAAACGGAAAGGATGCCCACTCAGTTGGAATAATTTTACCAGTTCTTCCCTACCCAAGCGGAGCGTACTCGTATTGACCAGTGGATGACACAAAAGGTACTGTTCCTTCCAAAGATCCTCATCAATCAGAATTTCGACCTCCCCAGCTTGATCATTTAGAATCCCCAACAGCGAAACTGATCCAGGCTCCACTCCCAGGTACTTGAGCAAACGTTCTGGCGAGCAGAAACTCAAGCGGCCATAGCCGATAAATTCGGAGACCTTCTTGAGATCAACTCGCTTGTCCTGTTCTACCGTCAACAGAATGTGGTGCTTGCCCTTCTTGTCACGAACAAAGAGATTCTTTGTTTTACCTCCTGACATTGCAGGAGATAATTTCTTTGACTCCTCCACCGTGTAGACTGGTGAATGATCAAATTTTTCATATGAAATCTGATATTCGTCCAGGAAATGATAGAGTTCTGATGGAGTCATCGAATCTCGTCTAAGGCAATGATTGCTCAGTGTGAAGGATGCCCAAACTGCACACAAGATGGCTGAAGATTGAGCTTTTGATTGTCAGATTGCTTCAACATTCCGGTTTCCTGATCAATGGCAAATGAAAGAATATTGCCTGAGACCTGATGAGCCACTACTAACCATTTCCCATCTGGATGAATGGAAAAATTTCTCGGAGATTGCCCACCCGTGGGAACATGCCCGATCAATTCCAATCGTTCATCTGGAAGGATCCGATAACAACAAAAGCTATCGTGTCCTCGATTCGTTCCATACAAGAACTTACCGTTGGGATGCACATGAATGTCTGCCGTGGTGCTCTCTTCTGAAAAATCATCAGGGAGCGTTTTGATTTCCTGAGTGAATTCCTTGGCAGGTAAACCATCCTCACCCACAGGAAACGTGAGAATCGTATTCCCCAGCTCGTTGATCAGGTACATACTCTTATTTGAATGACTGAACGTCAAATGACGAGGCCCAGATCCAGCTGGAAGTTTCAAACAGCGATCTTTGATAAGATCCAATTTTCCCTGAGAATTGATCTGATACACCATCAACTGGTCTGTGCCCAGATCCGTGACAAGCAGATGCCGACCGTCTGGTGTCAGGTGGGCCATGTGTGCGTGAGGCCCTTCCTGACGTTTTAGATTTACCGAACTCCCGTGATGCTGATGAAAATCACTCGGGCCTGAGAGGTTTCCATCCTTCATGACTTGATAGGCGGCGACACTCCCCCCCGAATAGTTCGCCACGAACAGCGCATCTTCTGAATGAGACAAGCTCAAGTGACAAGGGTGATTTCCATTGGTTGGCTGGTTGTTCAAGGGATTGAGTGTTCTGCCTTCTTCGGAGATTGAGTAGCCCACTACTCCACCACCTGAATTACCCTGATGTTCTGAAACCTCCACCACTGCATAAAGACGCTGAAAATCCTTGGTAAGAATCAAAAAGGATGGATTTTCAACTTCCTTCACTCCTTTAACATAGGTCAACTGACCAGAGGTCAAATCAAGAGTGAAAAGCTGAATCCCTTCCATCTCAGGAGAAGCATATCCACCCACATAAATTAGCTGCTTTGACATGGTCATTCCTTCAAAAAGTTTCTAAAGAGTCTAAAGTTCGACATTTCACACTTTTGAGCTGTTTTCACAAGTCTTCAAATTCTTTCAAGGCGCATTACGAAGGGCCACAACCTGTCTCCATGAATTTTTTTTTGCACTCTTCATCATAATCGGATAAATACTTCGCCCTATCTGGTACAAGGGTTACTGGGTCTATTTCAAGCAGAGTATTTTCCCGCAGATAATTTCTCCGCTTGAATCGAGTTAGAAACAGATCACTGTTTCTATATTTCTAAACTCAATTTGAGGTTCCAATGAAAAAGATGTCTACCAAACTTGGACTGGTATTGTTGGTCAGTCTTTTCGCAGTAAAGTCCCTGTGGGCACAAGTCACCGTCTTAGGTTGGCCTGGTGGCCCCGAAGAAACAGCTCTAAGAAAAGCAGTTGAGGTCTACAACGCAGGCCCTGGCAAAAGCGATGGATCCGTCAACTTGATCTTCTTCAATCGAGATGGCTTCTGGGACAAACTACAGGCTGACTTGGCCGCTGGAACGACCGAGTTTGACATCAACCTAACCGCAACTTATGCAGTTGGACGCTACGCCCCATTCATGCAACCGCTGAGTCTGCCATCCGCAGCAATGGATGTCTTCGGAGACAAAGTATTGAAGACCATGCAATTTGAAGGTGAGCAGTATGGTGTACCCACTGATCTGAGTTTGCACTTCATGTACTATCGCAATGACTTGATTGACAAGTTACTAAGCGATGCAGACTGGCAGAAGATTTATGGAGAAATCTCCCAGAAATACTTGGGCAAAACGCTAGCTCCCAAAAATCCTGACACCTGGAACTGGGAAGACTACGCTGCGACAGCCTTATTCTTCACAAAGAGTGTCAACTCTGCCAGCCCAACTCGTTACGGAACAGTCCTACAGATGAAGAACTTGCTGTTCAACATGATGATCTGGCACTCGACTGCACGTTCTCATGGTGGTGAGTGGTTAGACGCCAACGGCAACGTTATGGTTGATTCCTGGGCGTTCCGACAGGGCCTGCAACTCTACAAGACACTCTTTGACGCTGGAGCCTCTCCAAAAGATTCGACCTCATACGAATATGCTGAAGCAAACGCTGCTTTCGGTTCAGGCCAGGCAGCCACGATGCTGCAATGGAACGCTGCTTTCGGTAGCTTGAATAATCCCGAGGAGAATCCAGCCGTAGCGGGGAAAATCGGAACAGTTGCTCCTCCTGCAGGACCAGCCGGACGTGTCACCCACATTCATGGTTTGGGCTTGGGCTTGAACAAGAACTCCAAGAACAAGGATGCCGCAATCAAGTTTCTGAATTGGCTCTCTGGTGCTGATGCTATGGAGACCTATGCTTTGAGTGGTGGTTCTCCGGCCATGGCTAAATCCATCACAGATAAAATTTCTGGTGATCGACCTGATCTTATCAAACTGGGGGACTTTGCTGGAAACTACGGGTTTGTGATGAATGGCGGAACCTCCGCATCTGCCTTGCAGATTTATACCCTGCAAGCTGAGCAGTTTACAGGATACTGGTCAGGAACCAAGTCTCTGGACGAAGCACTGCAAGCAACTAGTAAGGGAATGGCTGATCTTCTCAAGTAAGCTCTCAGGCTTTTTTTCCAACTAGGTTTCAAGTTCAGCATGCAGGTAAGCAGCAAGGAAAAATTCTGGCTGACAGCTCCTATCACCTTCTTTCTTTTGGTGATGCTGGGGTTCCCTCTGCTGCTGGACTTGATCTACAGTGTTTCCGAGGTAACTTTCGAAAACCTCCTCGCTCCACGTCTGCAGGGTTTTGAAAACTATTTTGAGACCCTGCAGGACCCCACCTATTGGGATGCCCTCGCCTTTTCACTAAAATTTGGACTCACAGCTTCACTGGTTCAATTATTCCTTGCCTTGTTTCTGGCAATCTACTTGGAACCTCTGTTGGCTCGACATCCCTGGCTCATGGCCGTTTTAATGGCGCCCATGATGGTCGCCCCGGCTCTTATTGGGTTAATGTATCGACTGATCTTGCATGAGTTTGTCGGAGTGATCCCCTATTACCTCTGGGAGTGGGTGGGTGACAGTCCTGCTTTTCTGGGGACTGAGAATGCTTTCCTAACTGTGGTCACGATTGAAATCCTTCAGTGGACACCATTTGCGTTGTTGATCCTCTACACAGCTTATCGGTCGATCCCTTCTCACTTGCGAGAAGCTGCCAGAATGGACGGTGCCAACTCGTTACAATTATTGATGTTGGTGGAATTGCCATACATGATGCCGGTCATTTTGCTGACCTTCTTCATTCGCTTCATCGACTCCTTTAGGGTATTTGACAACATCTATGTGCTTGTCGGCAGTGGGGCAGGAGGAACCAGTACTTCCCTGAGCATCTATATCTACAAGGCTTTTTTTCGTGGGGGCAACATCGGTCAAGCAGTTGCTGCGTCTGTCCTGTTGTTCCTCGCTGCACTATTGCTGATTGCGCTCTTGGAACGATTTAGCCGCAGGATGGAGACGACATGAGTATGCTCTTTCGTTGGCTGATCTTCGGTTTTGCAGCCCTGCTGTTCAATTTCCCCCTGCTTTCAACTCTGCTCACATCACTGAAATCTGAGGGAGAGATCGTCTCAAATCCTTCCATTATCATCCAGTCGCCCACTCTGGCGAACTATGTGAAGATTTTTGAGATGGCCGACCGATTTGATATTTTACATTTTCTTTGGAATTCCTTGGTCATCTCTGCATTAGGAGCATTTTTCGCGCTCCTGCTGGCTTTTCCAGCGGCTTATGTCATCGTCAGAACTGGCTTTGGTCGGAACTGGTTGTTGCCCTTCGTGCTGAACCTGAGGGCCTTACCATTGATCATTTTTGCTATTCCCCTCTACATGATGTTTCAGGCCGTGGGCCTACTTGATACGTTGTTGGGCCTGGCACTAATCATGTGCATCATCAATCTACCCCTGACTTTGGCTCTGCTATCGTCAACATTGCGAAATATACCTGAAGAACTAGATGATGCTGCCCGGATTGATGGTGCATCGACCATCTCAATCATTCTGCGGATCATCTTGCCACTGTCTGTTGCGGCAATTGCTTCTTCATCTGTTCTAGGTTTTGTCTATGCTTGGAATGAATTTCTTTTTGGACTGATGCTGACTACAAAATCAGCCACACCCATAACGGTTGGAGCTTCCTTCTTTTTCTCGGCAAGCGGAGGAGGAGTGAAATGGGGGGTAGCTTCAGCAGTCATCATGTTATCTTTACTACCACCTTTGATTGTTGGTCTATTATTTTACCGATCAATTGGCAGTTCTCTAACTGGAGGAGCTGTCAAAGGATGACCTACGGCCCATGTTTCAAGGGTCATTCACCACTTCAAAGGCTTCTTTGCTCACCAAGTCTATCCTCTGGAAAGTCGTCACGATCTTAATGACAGGACTCCTGCTCTTAAGTGCTTTGGTTCAGTGGAACGATCCAGATCCGTTTCGTTGGATTGTTTGTTACTCCGTCACCGCAATCATTACCCTCTGCTCACTGATCCGCCCACTACCACCATCTATCCCGCTAATTTGGGGGCTGTTGGTATTGCTCAGTAGCTTGTTTGTGGGAATAGATTTCTTGATGAGCGAGGAGCAGTTCGAATGGGACTCTTTCTGGAATGTAATGGCCATGAAGAATGAAGCTGTAGAACTGGGCAGAGAATTGGGAGGTTTGTTGTTGGTGACGGGATGGATGTCTGTGTTGACATGGAAAATGAAGAAAGTTTGAGAAGAGTCTAGCTATCAACATAATCGTAAATATTGTTTTTCAACTCTTAACTGACCCAGCCGTCAGTCCTTCTGAAATCAATTTTTGAAGTGGTAGAAAAAGTAGTAAGGTAGGAATTGTAGTAACCGCTGAGGCTGCCATAACCTGGCCCCACTCCGTGGTATGTTCGCCAAAAAAGGCATATAATTCTAATGGCATCGTCTTTAATTTAGTCTTAGTCAAAAATGCTAAAGCAAATAGATACTCTGACCACATCAACAGGAAAGAATATGCTGCTGTTACAATGATCCCAGGTATCATTATTGGAAAAATTATTTTCCATATTATTTGAAATGGTGGACATCCATCCATCAAAGCTGCTTCATCCAGTTCTCGCGGAACACTCTCTAAATAACCGACAAGTAGATAGACAGAAAAAGGCAAACTAACGGCAACGTAGCAGAAAATCATACTAATATGATTATTCAAAAAGCCTAGTTTAGCAAAGAGTATAAACATTGGAGTAACTAATATAATCCATGGGAATGTTTGTCCCAGCATTATAGATCCAAAGTAAATTATTTTAAATTTGAATTTCTTTCTCGAAAAAACATACGCAGCTGTTACTGATGCGAAGATAGTAATAATTACTGAAATCAAACAAATATAGAAACTATTATATATAAATACGCCAAAACCAGATTCAAAAAGCTCTATATAGTTATCGAATGTATAAGTGGCATATTCATTTGAAAAGATCGTTTCTTCTGATTTGAATGAAGCAATGAAAACCCACAGAGTTGGATATATTATTCCGATGAATAGAATTAGTGCGGTCAGCAATACTACAATTTCATATATCATCGTAATTCCTGCACAGCCTTATTTTATTAAATTGAAATCGATATCTTAAAGTAGACCACAAAATATCAATATTCTTCACTTTATTGAAAGCTTTTAGAACTAAATTTAGTTTTATTGAGAGGTAGAATTTAGACTAGATTTGTGATTAGAAGATTTCTTTCAGATTTCTTTTAACAATCATTCTTAAGTAGATAATTCCAAAGACTGTCATTATCGATGCCATAACGATTCCCAAGGCTGAGCTGTAACCCATCCTTCCATCGACAAAGGCTTTCAGATAAACCTCTGTTGCCATCACATTCGTAAACGTACCTGGCCCAGCTCCTGTGGCTAACCACACATATGCAAAATTATTGAATGTCCAAAATGTGGACATCAAAATCATCACAATGATGGAAGGAATCATGTGTGGCAGGATGACATAGAATGCTCTTTGAAGCTTATTGGCTCCATCAACTGTTGCAGCATCCAGTAACTCAGCTGGAACCGATTTCAAACTGGCTAAAAATGTTAGTGTTACTAGTGGTAAAGTATTCCATGTAATTATCGTGATAATTGAGGGCCAGACAAAACTAGTATTAGACAGAAAAGCAATTGGCTCAGTAATGATTCCATATTTTACCAGAGTCTGGTTAACAAACCCAACCTGAGGATCTAATATCATCCTCCAAACTACAACAGCAACTATGGAGGGAGTAGCCCAGGGTATAATCAATGACACCTGAAACAGACCTGTTAATTTATATTTTTTTAAAGTTTCTGAGTTAATCAAGAACGCTAAAAGCAGCCCCAAAATTATTCTGACGGCAACTCCTACTAGTGTCAGCCAAATTGTTGTATTAAAAAATACTCGTATAAATTCAGGATCTACAAATAGATCAATATAATTTTCAAATCCAATCCAATTACCACCTTTCCTTAATTTAAATAAATTTAGATCAGTAAAACTATTAAATAAATTATATAGGGTTGGATACAGATAAAAAAAGACAATAAAAAAGAACGAAGGAATCAACAAAAAAAATACGAATTTATTATCTTTCATTTATCAAAAATTAGTTTTGTTACTTATAAGGAAGTCAGGGTGAACTGGCTCCCTTATAATTTAAAATTTATTTACAGTTCCTTCTTAATATTTTCATAAATTTCATTGGCTACTTCAATCGAGGTTTTTTCACCAATAAAAACAGAACCTGCACCACGACCAACCCAATTCCACATTGTTGGTATTGGAATCGGACCTGTTGAATATGGTCCCCAACTCCTTGCTAGGATTAATTGATCTTTGTATCCTTTGTGTGAAGCTACTTGAGGCAATTGCTTGATAAGGGTCTTTTGTGCGGGCCACATTCCTGCGTAATGATCTGTATAGACTGGTTCATCAGTAAGATATTTAATTAATTTGAAAGCGGCCTCCGCGTGTTCTGTATTCACGTTGATACCAAGTTGACGTCCCCCCACAAAAGTAACAGAACTTTTGGGATGAATAGTTGACGCAAATGGGTTGCTCTTATCTGGATATCTTTCCTTAAACGCTGATTCAATTTGAACTAAAACGTTTTCTGGTGTACTGATTATAGAATAATCACCTCGAACCATCCCTTCGATTAATTCTTGAGCCCCCCAATTGGTTACGTTCAACATTGATTGTGGATTGATGCCTTTATCCAAATAAGATTTATAGTAATCAAGCCCTTCCGCAATTTGCTCAGGGGTTATATTGATGTAATAAGAACCATCTGCTTTCCTATCAACAAGTGACCAGCCGTTTGACCACCAATAGAAGTTCAAGAAAAACCAGATAGAGTTGGTTGGCCCACTACCTGATGGAATTGCCCAGCCCACTGCCCCTGTCTTTTCTTTAATCTGCACGCTGGCCTCATGAAGGCCTTCCCAGGTAGTCGGGAATTCTGTAATTCCAGCTTTCTCGAGGATGTCTTTTCTATAAACCATTGCGAAAGTATCTACCGTCCAGGGAATGGCATGAATCTTCCCATCATCCTGGCTTGCTAGATCTGCTGAAATGAAGTCACCCCATCCTTCACCGATTCCATGTTCCTCAATCAGTTCATTCATGTCATAAAGAGCACCTGCATCTCCCATACTTCTTGTCCAGACCTGGGCAATGTGTACTACGTCTGGCCCTTCTCCAACCGCGGCTTCACGGAGGAATTGTTCCCTTGCACTTCCCCAAGCTATCCTTTGTAACTCAACTTTTATTCCTGGATTCATCTGTTCAAATTTATCTAATGCCGCTCTCATTTCTTTTTGCCCAGCGTCATTAAATCTGAAAGATAACTCAATTTCTGCTAACGCAGCGTTTTTGATTGTGAGCAACAGCCCTGTCACAATAATTAACACGTTGACTAGTGTTTTCATGTTTCCTCTTTAGATAATGATGGAAGAAAGAACATCTTATACAACTATTAAATTATTTTTGTCAAGCGATATACTTAATCAATAAAATCAGAATATTATTTAAATTCTTTAAAAAGAATTTTTGAAACGACACACCATTGACAATCGATTTTTCATCTTTTAAGTTAAGCGGCTTTGCAACCAGGCATTTTATGTTTCATAGCCTTCAAATATTTATCTTTGGCTCATTGGCAAATCCAATATTGCACGCCTTAAAGACTCTCTATCATAGTAAAATTTTGTAGCTAATCAGCGGGGACTGTGTGGATTGGGGAATCTTATTGATTGCTTTTCTTAAAGTTTAGTTGGTTTTTTTGGATGATTTCGGATTTTCGAAAACTCCAACCACAACGGATCACTTAGTATCTAGGTCGTTATGAAGCCACTTTTTTCAAAAGACTGATAATGCAGGCATCGAAAGATTTTGCTTACCAAGCTCTTTATGGAGACATCCATAATCACTGCAATATTTCCTACGCACATGGGAGCTTGGACGATGCAATCAAAAACGCAGCACTTCGCTTGGATTTTGTTTCCATCACCGGCCATGCTTCATGGCCTGACATGGATGAGCATGATCCGAAAATTCAGCATATTGTTCAGTTTCACCAACGTGGTTTCGCCAAACTTCACAGAAATTGGGACTCTTATCTTGAAAAAATTTCCAAAGCAGAATCAGAGCACAAGATCGTTCTACTTCCAGGCTATGAAATTCATTCGAATGAGCATGGTGACTACACCATTGTTGGATTAGACCCTCTCACCAAGATGATCTTAGAGGACTCTCCACAAGAACTTCGACAAAGAATTTTCAAAGAAAAACTTGAAGAGAATTATTTGATCTTCCCACACCACATCGGATATCGCCAAGGGGCAAGGGGCGTCAATTGGATTAGTTTTGAAAATCCACTGACGCCTTTAGTAGAGATTGCCTCAGCACATGGTTTTGCAGAAGAAGATCTCTCAGACAGGCCTTTTCTCCATTCTATGGGGCCTCAGCAACACCAGGGCTCCATGCGCTACGGGTTGGGGCTAGGATATCAATTTGGTGTGATTGCCAACACAGACCATCACAGCGCCCATCCTGGCAGCTATGGACATGGTGTAACAGGCATTTGGGCCAGCAGTGATCGGCGTGAAGATATCTGGGAAGCTCTAAATGCGAGGCGCACTTGGGCAATGACTGGGGATCTAATGCAACTCAAGTTTGCTGTTGGGAATCAACTGCAAGGATCGGTATGTCAGGATCTCGGTGAACCAGGAAATATTGAAGTCCAGGCTACCAGCCCAATTGATTATGTTGAATTGCTCACCCCAGAACAGCGGCACTGTTGGCACATGCCTTTGAGTTCAGAGCGCAAAATGGCTGAAGAATTCGAGGATACGGAGGAAGCAATTGTCTGGATTGAACTAGGATGGGGTGAAAGAGGTAAGGCAGCAAACTGGGACGTAAGTCTTGAACTGGATGAAGCCACGATCTTGGAAGTCATCCCGCGGTTCAGGGGGTTTGAAGTTGTTTCACCCCTAGACAAACGAGCAACTGAAGTTCCAATTCAACACGCGAGTTGGGAACAGCTCAATGACATCTCTGTTCATTTTCATTGTGGCACTTGGGGAAATATGACAAGCACCACTTCATCTACTCAAGGCTTAGCTCTAAGGATTGCCTCTCAATCCACAGCAAAGCTCAGAGTTCGAATGAATCAGGAATCTCTGAATTTACCAATACAAACTCTTACCAAGGGAAGTATTTCAGGGAACTTGGGGCCTATCGATTCTCCAGCCTACCGAATCGGCTTAAGCCTACCCTCACAATATTCAAGAAAGGTAGCCTTTCAGTTGGATTCAGAATGTTTTGAAAAAAGCGAATACCAGTGGGCTTACGCAAGAGTAAGACTCAAGAATGGACACTGGGGGATTTCCTCACCAATTTTTTTCAAATGAAGATCAATGTTTTTTTTAATTACAAGACCTCTATTTATTAGCTTTGAGATATTTTATAGAAGAAAGTGGAATTTATAAATTTTAGGAAAATGACCATTCTAAATCCCTTTCAAAAGGGAACATCGGTCTCCGCCGATGATGATAGTAAAAGTGATTCAAGTTAGAAGCTGTCACTCCTGGAGTATCGACTCTAATAAAGCGGGAGCTTACTTCCTCATACGCAGCAATCGGAGCGTTTACGCCCTTGGCAACTAGGACACGGAAGCTTCCTGGATTAAGTCCACAACTACGTAATTGTTCCAAACTATAGGGTGCCATCCGTTTGCTGTTTAGCAGGATGATTAGTCCTTCCCCAGATCGAACGACCGCACTCAATCCCTGATCAAAATGCGTAAAACCACCATGACGGGCTAGGGGTTCTTCAAACTTTCCTGGATAAATTCCAATGACTTCTACCCAAGCAATCAACGGATCTCCATGCAGTCGATCTGTTTTCCCACCCATTGCCAGCTTCAGTTCAGCGCCTAGTCCTACATCTGCAACTTGACGCACAGCTTCTGGATCATATAGACAAACAAAGGAATCTCGAACTCTTTGACTCAATAATGCTTGCGCGATCAGCGTTCCATCTGCAGGCGAGCCACCTCCCACGTTATCACCCATGTCTAGTAAGCAGGTTGATCTGGTGTCGTTCTTCAACGAATCAATCGCCTGATCAATTGGCACACCAGTCCCATTAAAATCAGCGCGATGTTCCCACAGATAATTGGACAACTCCGCCAAGGTCTGCTCAGCAACCAGAGAAGTTTTGTCGCTGACTGCCAGGATTGAAGTTCCCATCTCATCTACATCTGCATAGGGATAGCCCTGCAGTATGCTTAGCGATAACAGTCCCTTTTTCCTACGTAGCTTCTCTGCAAGCTCGTATAGTTCTTTGCAGGGAGACAACTCTGTACACTGCTTTTCAATATTCATCACGAAGGGCAGGAAGGCAGCTCGCTGAACAGGCTCCACTTCCCCTCGCAGAGTCTTGCTCATTAACTCGGTAGCCTCAAATCCACGCGCGTATTGATCAAGGTGGGGATTCGTCCGATAGGCTATTAAAGCATTTGTGGATGCGACCATCTGAGATGAGAGATTTGCGTGTAAATCCAATGTTCCAATGATGGGAACTTCAGCTCCTACTCTTTTGCGAAGCTGCTTCAGCCAATAACCATCAGCGTCTAGATACTGTTCACTGACAGTCGCCCCATGAGGAGCGACCAGGTAACCATCCAACGGGCCAGCCTGCTCCACCTGCTTGAACATGTTTTCAAGTAACTGTTCAAAAGCTTCCTTCTGGATCGTTCCATAGGGAATCGCCCGAGCCGCAAAGAGTGGGACTGCCTCCATCCCTTCTTTTTCCAGTCCTGCAAAAAACCCCGCGGCCTCGTGGTGAGTATTCGCCAGCTGCTTACGAATTTCCTCACCTACCAGAAAGAGGTCTTCTGCAAAGTGATGAAGCTTAGTCTGTTGATTCAGGAAGGTATTTGATTCCTGCATCAGGCACAGAATGCCAATCCGCATTGGATTTTCCTTGGATCAAAGAATAATTCGAAAGACAACAACTTTTTACTGCGGTCTTTCAGGAAAGGATTGTCAGAAAGAGAAGGTATAAAGCGATTGGACCCTCAAGGCAACCAAAGCTTTGGAAGGTAATTTAAGTGAAGAAGGACGGGGAAAGATTTTTGGGGCTTTGTCTGAAGGGGTTGAGGGCTAAGAACGACCAGAAATCGTCAGCCAGCAACCCTCACTGATGACTGGAGTCAGGCTCCGGAACACATCCCAAAAAAATACACAGACGTATTATTTGTGATGCGGTCTTTGCAGACGTGTTTACCGCTGCATCCAGCTAGTGAGCCCACCAGCAAGAGAGCAAAAACAAGTAAGGTCATTCTCATACGGCCTCCATGGTCGTTTTGTTCATAGCAGATGCGACTCATTCGCACCAAAATCTTGAATTCGAACAAACATTTATTCAAATTTCTCGCCAGCAAAGCAGAGATTTTTTGGTGAAGACTGTTCATGTTTGAAAGTCGTGTAATCTTTTACAAATCCGAATTGAAGGTTGTTCAGGAGCGGACTGAACTGGCTACTTCAACCAAAGGCCTCTGAACCAGATTCCCAAACACGATATTGAATTCTGAAATATCCAAAAGAATTTTTCCAAATCACAAATGGAGTGATCGATGAATGAGCAAGAAACTCATACAGGTGGGTGTAGCTGCGGTGCCGTTCGCTACGAAAGTCATGGCAAACCAACCCGAGCGGCTGTCTGTCATTGTCGTTACTGCCAAACACGAACAGGCTCGGCTTTTGGCATGAATGTCTATTTTGAGGATTCGCAAATCAAGGTCACGTCAGGTGAATTGAAGGAATATTCCTTCTCGAACAATGCAAATCGTCACTTTCACAACCGCTTCTGCCCAAAATGTGGAACTACGGTCTTCTGGAGAATTGAGATGCGCCCAGGTTGGACCGGAGTAGCCGCCGGAACCTTTGATGCTCCTTCTTTTTGGTTTGAGACGGATGAAGCAGTTCAAATCTTCACCCGCACCAAGGCGCCTTTTGTGAACGTCTCCTTTTCAGACTCGCACGAGACGGCTGCTTACTACTCTCCCACCCATAACGATCATCCAGGTTTAATGATTCGGGAAGAGCAACCCCTACAGTCATTTGACCTTATTGCACATGACTGAAAAGCAGAGCCACTGAAAGTACTGTTCACTATTGGGCGAACACAATCTCTGAGCACTCAGGGGCCAATACTCTTTTCACTAGATATCCTCCATCGTAACATGTCCAGGCTGAGCTTTGACTCGGTCTATCCAATCCTTGATGGCGGGAAAGTCATCAAGGATCTGGCCTCCTTCCTCTGCTTTGTGGGTGTAGGCATAAAGCGCGATGTCTGCGATGCCATATTGTGGCCCGAAAAATTTCTGCTCCTGGAGGTGCTTCTCCATCACAGCTAACGCTTTTCTGCCA
>DJYX01000072.1 GCA_002450295.1 Deltaproteobacteria bacterium UBA6967 | reverse complement strand
CGTTTCCTGGTACTTTGAGAAGGCGGGAGGGTTTCGTGAAATTCAGTCTGAGCAGCTTGTCCGTGAAAACAGCAACTTTGATCCTTTGTATGTCGTAACAGCCAAGAAAATCTTGGTTTGAACCATCATCAATCAACAACAATTTCCGGTTGGTAGCCATGAATCAATCAAAAGAAAATTCCCCCAGTGGTTCGGATCTCCGAAGATCAGAAATCAATTTTTCTTTCAGAGACAACAACTACAAAGGATATCTTGTGGCGCCGAGTGCGGAACAAGGTCCACGCCCACTCGTGTTGATTTTTCACAACTTTCAAGGACTCAAGTTCTTCGAACTGGATGTTGCGGAGTACCTGGCAAAATTGGGGTATGTTGGACTAGCGGCAGATCTTTATGGGGATCTCGTGCCACCTGATCAAAGATTATGTCCAGAAGATGAGCAGCTTATGCCCGCTTTCAGGAAGCGGTGTTTTGAGGGTCTCGTTTCCCTGGATCACGATCATGAAAAATTCAGAGCTTTGCTGAAGATTTGGTTGGAAAAAGGCTTGGAGAGTCCTTTTGTTGACAAAGCGTTTGCCCCAGCTGCGATCGGCTACTGTTTTGGGGGAATGGCGGTGCTGGAGTGTATCCGAGGTGGCTTGGATGTTGGGGGAGTGGTTTCTTTCCATGGTCTGTTGCAAACCGGAGAGGATCCGAATGCAGCAAAATATGGTGCCGCAATACCACCGCTGAAATTATGTGAAAACCATTACAACACAAAAGCCGTCGTTTTGATTGAGAACGGTGCAGCTGATTATCTAGTGACAAATGAAAGCAAGGAAAGATTCTATGCTGAAATGAATGAGGCTGGAGTTGATTGGAATTTTCATGATCACTCAGGGACCCCTCACGGATTTGCGCTGCCCCCCACGCTAGGGTCTCCTGGGCATTTGCATTTAAGCTCGGATCGACGTTCTACGATGAACATGTTGAGCCTATTTAAAGAAATATTTCCGGGAGTTCCACAAAATTATGTTGCCAGAAATGCCGCTGGCACCGCCATTCCTGTGTAAGGAGAGAAGCAGAGACAAATGGGAGATGGTGTAATTGCGCCGTTTGGTCCAACTGAGTCGTCTCTGCTACTTGAGATCTATCGATGTAAAGCTCTCATTGCGCTCACTCAAAATACGTTGAATCCTGCTGGCAGCTGACGGGTGCCAAAGCTTCCTGTTACTGAAAGACCTGTTCCTTTGATGACCTATCAATTCTTTATCTGTGACGTCTTCACCAAACAAGCTTTTCAAGGGAATCAGCTCGCAGTCGTTCCGGAAGCCAGTGGTCTGAACGATGAACAAATGCAGCAGATCGCCCGTGAATTCAATTTCTCCGAAACGACTTTTGTCCTTCCTCCTGAACAAGGCCAGACCAAACAAGTGAGGATCTTCACGCCTACCTCGGAAGTACCGTTTGCAGGTCACCCCAATCTGGGCACTGCCTTCACGCTCTATCACAACGGATATCTTGGGGATGCCCAGCCTCCGCTGCAGGTTGTCTTTGAGGAAAAGGCTGGTTTGGTCCCAGTCACCATAACGAATCCGAATGACGGTCATCCCTTCTTTGAACTACAGGCTCCCACGCCCCTCTCGCTTGGAGCGGAGATCAGCTTGGAATCGGTCAGCCAAGCGCTGAATCTTCCAAGCTCAGCGATTCGTGCGGATAGACACAGACCACAGCTTGCCTCTGTGGGTCTGCCTTTCTTGATGGTCGAATTGAAGGATCGAGAGGCACTAGAGAAAGCGAGGCCAAATCTAGACGCTTTTCCAGTACTCCAGGCGCAGGGTGTAGCGATGACGCATCTCTATGTGCGCTCTGAGGATGAATTTGATCTGCGAACTCGGATGTTCGCTCCGTTGGATGGGGTGACCGAAGATCCTGCAACCGGAAGTGCCAATTGCGCCTTAGCTGGATTACTCGCTCACCTGGATGACGGGGTGGACAGAGATTATGGTTGGAGGATTGCCCAGGGAGTTGAAATGGGTAGACCAAGTGAACTGAGAGCCCGGGCAAGCAAGCAAAATGGTGTGGTAACCACCACTTGGATTGGTGGGAATTGCATCCAAGTAGCAGAAGGCACGCTAGATATCTGAGAGCAAATTCTCCTTTATCCCTAGACTGTGAAGTCGAGAATGATTTTCAACAGCGACACGAGTCTTCAAAAAACCTTGTAATTCCGAGCATACTACAAAGTTCAAGTGTTACCACCTCCACCAATTAAAAAAAGTTCAGGATATCCACAATTCCGAAGTATCCTCCACCGCCAATCAATAGATCTGCAACAATTACTAGGTATTACGTTCAAACATTCCCGTTAACAATTATTGTAGCTGAATCATTCTCGATCAAATTTGATCCACCAACAAACCGATATATTAGGGCTGTTATTTGGCCGGATAGGCTTCAAATAACACCAACAGTTGTCATTAGCTTGGGAGAAGTTCTAACTGAAACTGTTTATTTTCCTACAGATGGAATCAGACTGTACAGAGTCTGATTCTGTTCCGAGCCCGCTATTCTGTACTGCCGGAAGAAAGAGAGTTTGGCGAACATATTTGCATAAGCACCTCTTACGTCTCTCTGGAAAAGTTGCTGATGATTTTTTAATCCAGCATTATCTCGGTAACGCTCCACAATAACGTAGAAAACGTGATTTTCAGATGCATAACTCTTCGTAATGGTCAGGCTTTCTAAACCATTTTCTTCTTTACCCATAGGATGAGTATCCCTTATCCAATTTGACCACTCGATCAAGCCTTGCTCCACTCGTTCAACTTCTGCTACTGGAACTTTTAGAACTGCCCCCCAACCTGTGTCAGGTATCGGTTCAGAAGCAAAAGCAAAAGCAGATATCACAAGTGAAAATACTAGTGTAGTTACAAGTTTGTAAGCTTTCATGAGGTCTCCAATGTAGGGGTGTGAAAACATACTCAAGGTAAATTTAGTGTCCTGACATGGCACGCTTGGGAAGACACTTCTTAAGCTGAGGCTGGGGTTACCTGATAGACAGTGTGCTTCAAACCCATTTCAGCCTCAATTTTTTGAAATTCTGGATCGGACATCATTGCTTCCATTTTTTCTGGAGCAAACACATCCGCACTGACAATTGCAGTATGTTCATCCACTTTGCCGACAATGATATCCTTCATGAATTGAGCATCGGTTTCGGAGTCAGCATCAAAAGCCTTTTTCCAATCATCAAAAGTGCAATTACCCATTTTTATGATCACCATTGTATTGAGCATTTGTGAGTCCTTGAATTTAAAACTTTTAGGGCGAGTGTCATTTGACCAATTTGGGCTGTCGGTCTATGGCTAACAAAAAGCAGATAGGATTCTGAATAAAATTATCTCGGTGAAGGTGCAATCGATGTGGTTGCAGACATTTTCAGATCAGCACCACCAATCTGAGCAATCTTGCCAAACATAGACTCAAATGCTTCACACTGAATTCCTTGATCACGTAGAAATGCTTCCTTAGTGGCCCATCGTACAACGTGGGTAACGGATCCATCAGCATCGACTACGATATCAACTGAGTGCTGCTGAGACATGAAGCAGTCTGATGCATACCATTCGTCAACAGCTGTCTTGAATTCAGAGTGTTGCTGTGGGGTGATCTTTTGCCCGGTGACCATAAAAATAACAGGCATTCCGTCCACAAGATGATCAATTGGGATATTGACATGCGCTCCTGCAAATAACACAGGAGTATTGATGATTGCAGCGGCAAGAACGGCTAGAAACTTTTTCATTGTGATGCCTTAGAAAATTAAATTTGAAAAATTAGCTTAGACACAAACAGTCGTAACTGAAAGCTTGAGTTTGACTCACAAAAAATCGACTGGAAGGTAGCCAAAAAGCAAGAAAAATTATCAATAATGTGTGGAGTTAGTGATCTGGTAGAAGGCCTCCATGATTGAGATTGCAAGCTTAGATTGAAGGATTGCACAACTAATTTACCAGCTAAGACATTGAGTCACCGGTTAGTTAGTTAAATTTAGATTGAATTTAAACTCAACCACAGCGATCGCAATTCTATATCAGACATCACTGCATAATGAGGCCAAGGCATTTTTTCTGGATTTAATGTCTTACCTTCTGGTGTTTGACCAGTTTGCATAGCTTTCTTGAATTCC
>DJYX01000136.1:7865-11490 GCA_002450295.1 Deltaproteobacteria bacterium UBA6967 | reverse complement strand
AACTCGCTCCTCAAAACTCATTGTTGAAAAATCCCCTGCCGCACCGCCTGCCAGTAAGACCCCATTCTGCCGATTGATTCCGTTACTCCTTAAGAAAGAGATGTGTTGCCGAATTCCATCTTCATTGATGGTCATGTCAGGATCGTTGAACAACGTCGGAATTGTGATGTACAGACCCTCAAGGTCTTTTTTCAATTGGGAATAATCCATAGTTCAATAGTGTTTGGTGTGAAGTTGAATCAACTCTGCCTCACTTCTTCCATGAAGGAGACGAATTTCATAATGCTTGACGGCAAGGTAGCTGCGCAAAAATTCTTGATCGAATTTCTTAAGGAAGTCTATATCGTGCTCAAGTTGGTGAAGACAATCCTCCAGCGTTTCAGGCAAACGATGAATATTGGGATGTTTGTTCTTTTGTGCACTTGATGTGGGTACAATAGGGACTTCTGTGATGTTTTTTGCCAATCCCAGCATACCAGCATGAATCATCCCGGCTAGCATGAGATAGGCATTCGCGCTGGCATCAGCTGTTCGCATTTCGAAATGAGTGGCCTGATCGCCCTCTCCAATCTGTGTCATTCGAATTGCTGCCTTACGGTCAGCTTCTGCAAAATTGTTATAGTAGGCGGTCCAACGGGGTGGCTTATAGCGCATCGGTGAGATCACACTGGGCGATGTGAAAGCGAGCAGGCCCCCCAGATGACTAAGCAATCCATTAAGGAACGCCCCTGCGAGTTCAGAAACCTTCCCGTTAGCTCCGAGGTTACATGGTTGTCCATTCAATTTGCGTAACGAAAAATGAATATGCAGGCCGCTGCCTACCTTGGCTTGATCAACAATCGGTGAAAATGATAGATGCCGCTTCCGCTTGGTGGCGAGAATCTGACCAATGGCTTTGCTGAGCACCAATTGATCGGCGGCTTCCATTGGGGAGGTGCGATTGATCGTCAATTCGTATTGTGAAGTGCCATTCTCAGAGTGTATTGACTTCAATCCCACACCAGAACTAATCAATAATTCTGCGTACTCGGCAAGAAATGTTTCTTCCTCAATAAAGGATTCAAGAGAGTAAGCATTCAAATAGCTGCGCAAGTTATCCAATAGATAGAATTCCAGCTCAATACCGATTTCGAGTTCCAGTTGATAGTTTGTTCGAAGTTGGTTGAGGGCATC
This sequence comes from Deltaproteobacteria bacterium UBA6967, assembly GCA_002450295.1. Lineage (GTDB taxonomy): Bacteria > SAR324 > SAR324 > SAR324 > NAC60-12 > JCVI-SCAAA005. Next base: position 10,317 of record DJYX01000136.1, on the reverse strand, counting down.
CTCCAGAATACTTCTTGTACAAGAACCCCACGGTGAACCATTCAGGTTAAGAAATTTACCAAAGAGCAATCTGCTGTTTATCAGTCCATCCTCATTTTTAATGCTTATTGGTTTTTCTAGAGCTGGAACAAATTGTAGATCACCGACCTCCACGTCAGGCAATGGGGTTAGAGCACCAAAGAAAGTAATCAGAGCGTTGCTTGGAATCCATCCTGTTTTACAGTCTTGAATCGGTTTTTCAGTTGGATGACAAAGAGTTTTGCCCCTTAAAATGCCTGAGAAGTCATCTTGGCAGATGTGTAAGAAGTCTTCCGGAAAGCTCATGTGTTAGCCTCTCCTTTGTGAAATATGCCATGGAATCATCAGCCGCTCGACCAGAGTAACAATTCCAAAAAGGCCGAGTCCCAAAAGGGTCAAAAGGAATATTCCAGCGAAAGCTAGATCAGGTCTCATATTGCCAGTGACAATTTGAATGTAGAAGCCTAGGCCTTGGTCACTACCAATGAATTCTGCAATAGCGGCCCCAACGGTAGCATTGATGGCGGCGTACTTGATGCCCACAAAACATTGAGGTAGAGCAAAGGGGATGCGAATCTTCAGGAAAATTTTGATTTTAGAGGAGCCAGTAATTTGGGAAAACCGATCTAATTCCTGACTCAAGGACCCAAAGGCCAGAATCGCATTCAAAACAATTGGGAAGAAACAGACCAAAAAGACAATAATGACTTTTGGGAGCAGGCCAAAGCCGAGCCAGGAAATGAACAGAGGAGCAAAAGCAATCTTTGGAACCATTTCCACGCTGACTAGGAATGGATATAAAGTTTTTCGCAGTATGTTCGAAAAGGTAATCGCCACTCCAATGGGAATTGCGAGGCTGATTGCCACCAGAAACCCCAGGACAGTTTCTAAGCCAGTAATATAGGTGTACTGCATCAAGCGAGGAAGGTCTGCAGCGGAGTTTGTGATGATTTCAGAGGGCTTGTTGAGAATATATTTGGGGACCTCAAACCAATCAATCGACCACTCCCACAATAGGAAGAAGCAAGCGAAGAAAGCAAACATCATCCAGGATTCAGAGATCCATCGAACCAGGCGCTTCAATGCTTTTTCACTCACAGCACCCCGTAGCTGTGGAAGACAGAGTGTATGTCAGCAAGATACTGAATAAATCTTTGATCCTGTTTGACAGCCAGGTTTCTTGGGTAGTCCATTTCAATATCAACGACTTTATCAATTTTTCCAGGACGGGGGCTAATCAGGTAGACCCGAGTTGACATCTGCACAGCTTCTTCAATGCTATGCGTCACCATCACGACAGTTGGTTTTTTGTCGAGCCAAAGCCTCTGCAAATCTCCTCGAATATTTTCACGAGTCATCGCATCCAACTTGCCAAGGGGTTCATCAAGTAAAAGTGTCTGAGGTTGATGAATCAAAGCTTGGCATAAAGCCGCTCTTTGCTGCATTCCACCGGAAAGTTCATGGGGCATCCTTTGCTCCATACCTTTCAGAGAGACGGAATTCAGCAAAGAGTCGATTTGTTCACGAAAATTTTCTGATCTCTCCCCTCTCAATTCCAACTGTAATTCTATATTCCCCAGAACTGTCCTCCAAGGCACAAGTGTGCTTTCTTGGAACATGACCCCGATGTCATTTCTCGGAGAATGGACAGGGGTCTGGTTCAAAAAGATTTGCCCTGAGGATGGTTTTTCCAAACCAGCCAGCATCATTAGCAATGTGGATTTTCCGCAACCGGAAGGACCAAGCAGTGAAACAAACTCGCCTTCTTGGATGTCTAGGTCAGCGGGGCCAAAAGCGACAAGGGGGCCATCATCTGTGCTAAAGACTTTGGAAACTCCCTGAATCTGAATCGCCGTAGTCAAGAGAATCTTTTGGAAAAATGGGAGGTATGATTACCTCCCATGATGGTTGAAAGAAATTAGGGGATGAACTGATTGGTGTAGAAGGCGGAGGATGGATTACTGGTTTGCAGATCATTGAACTCTTTCATCAGTGAGATCATGTCTTCCCAGTCTGAAGCTACGTGATAGCCCAGTTTCCGGCTTGTATTCCCCTTTGAATAAAGGATTCCGAGGGTTACATCCAAGACCGATCGTGCTTGGGCAACACCTGCCTCCTCTGCCATGGTGCCACCAACAATATCTGCCATGGACTTGACTGCCATGTCGGGATTTTTTTCAGTTTCCTTGTAGGCAATCACAGAGGCACGAACAAAGCGCTCGACCAATCCAGGGTTGTTTTTCAGAGTGTCCTGATGCGTTGAAATGCAGTATCCAACCTGATTCACACCAAAATCAGAATAGGCAAAGGCAACAGGATCATCCCCGCCATTGGCTTTGATTTCTGCTGGCTTGTCATCCAACCCGCCGAGGATAGCGACTGCTCCACCAGAACCTTGGAGATAGCTGGAAACCAAGGCACCATCAGGCACATT
>DJYX01000136.1:4357-7459 GCA_002450295.1 Deltaproteobacteria bacterium UBA6967 | reverse complement strand
GTCGTCAGAATTTTCTTTCCTTTTAGATCCTGAACAGTTTTCACTCCACTATCGGGTCTCACGAGAATTGCCTCTGTTCCTGTTGCGTCAATCACTGCGACAGAAACAATGGGAGCTCCCTTGGCTGCCAGATTCACCATCGCTGCACATGATCCGTAAGCAAAATGGCTATCTTTGTTGGCTACAAGTCGGTGTGCAGAGGATGAACCGTTGCCAGAGCGAATATCGAGATCGATCCCGGCTGCTTTGTAAAGTCCCTTATCCTTGCCATAGGCAAAACCTGCATGGGAACCATAATACATCCAGTTTAGTCGCAATCGAACCTCATCAGCAGCCTGCACAGTCGCTACAGTTGACAGCAGGACTAAGCTCAAGATAGAGATGATTTTCTTCATTTGAACTCCTCGATGGAAGCGGAGAAATTCCGCGGTATTGATAAAGGGGAGAAAAGCCAAACCCGAGCCCCCGCAACAACCATGCTACGGAGCTTACGAACCAGAAGTAAGAGTTCGCTTGTATGTTGTATACATCATACAAGATTTAAGTCTACCATTTTATTGAGTGACAATAATTTTTTTGCAGAAGCTTTTGGTGGCCAATGGCTGGCCAGTCGAAGGGGGCTTGGAATTGCTAAAAACGACGAATGTTCAGGCTGGCTTGGGGTGTTCGTAGAGGCCGAGTGTGATAGCCTGTAGTTTAAGCAGGGAACTGACGTGCTGAAGGGCGGGTGCCTGAATACCCAAGTGCTCAGCAAGCTCAAGGACGACCGTTACTAAAGGATCAATTTCGAGTGGACGTCCTGCTTCAATATCTTGGAGAGTAGAGGGTTTGTGACCAATAATGCTGGTTGCCCCATTGATTCTTTTATCAATAGAAACATTGAATCGGGCTCCTACTGCTTCACCGATACTTTGGACTTCTATCATAATTTCACGGACCAAGGCAGCAGACCCCGAATCATTTCCAATCTGGTCAAGAGTCGCACCCGTGAGGGCCGATACTGGATTGAAGGAACAATTTCCCCAAAGTTTGATCCAGATTTCATCACGAATTTTTGTTTTTTGTGGTGCTTTCAGACCACCAGAGATCATCAAGGCAGAAAGGTGCTTCACTCGATCTGAAGGTTCTGAGGAGGGCTCTCCAAGAGTGAAGCGGTCGCCATCCAAGTGACGTATCAAGCCTGGCTCAGCAATTTCACAAGCAGGGTAGACCACACATCCAATCGCCCGTTCAGGCCCAATCGTTTCCCAAATCACTCCTCCAGGATCGACCGATTGAAGAGGCTGATCATCCAGTGAAGTTCGGCTTGCAGCCTTGTGAAAGTACCACCAAGGCAGGCCGTTGACTGCAGAAACTACTGCTGTTTCGGGTCCAAGCAGAGGAATGAGATTTTGAGCAATTTTGGGGATACCATGAGCTTTGACCGTTATAATGACAAAGTCTTGAGGGCCAAATTCATTTGGATTTTCACTAGCGGGAAGATGGTGTGTAGAAATTTGCCCATCTTTTTCGAATCGCAACCCTTTTTCTTGGATTGCCTTCAGATGAGGTCCTCGGGCTACTAGAGATACTTCAGCACCTGCTTGGTCAAGAGCTGAAGCGAGATAACCTCCAATTGCACCTGCGCCATAAATACAGATTTTGGTCATTATAATTTTCCCATGACCTTCAAATTAGTCTTCCAATCCAAGTTTTTTTGCGAGGCCAATGCGCTGTAGTTTGCCGGTTGCGCCCTTCGGAATTTCATCCACAAAGACTATGTGTTTTGGGATTTTAAATTTTGCTAAGTGCTCTCCGGCGTATTTGCGTAACTGTCCAGCATCCATTGATTTTCCATCAACCATGACGATAGCAGCACCAATTTCCTCTCCCAACATTTTATCGGCAACAGCAAAGGTCACTACTTGCTGGATATCTGGGTGCTCCATCAAGACATTGTCAACTTCCAATGGAGAGATCTTTTCACCCCCTCTGTTGATGATTTCTTTCAAACGGCCTGTAATCTTCAAATAGCCATCTTGGTCAAACAAACCCTGGTCACCGGTTCGGAACCATCCATTCGTAAAGCTGGAGGCGTTTGCAGCGTCATTGTTTTCATAGCCCGGAGTGACGTTCTCACCTAGAATGCAGACCTCTCCTTCTTCACCAGCTGAGAGTTGATTGCCTAATGAATCCATGATGCATACTTCTGGAGAGGTTACTATTCCTACGGAACCGGCTTTCTGTTTTCCCAACTCCAGTGGGTTTGAAGTCATTTGATGAGCAGCTTCCGTCATTCCATAAGCCTCAATGACAGGACAGCCAAAGACATCATTCAATTCACCGAAGACGGCAGGAGGCAATGATGCTGAAGAAGACCGCAGGAAGCGTAACCCTAAGGCCCTTGCAGCTTCAGGTTGTTTTTGCGCTCTGAGTAAAATGGTTTGGTGCATCGTGGGTACACCTGAATACCACGAGATTTTTTCTTCCTTGGCTAGTTCAAGAAATTTCATGGCATTGAAGCCAGTGGAACAGCAAACAGAAGCACCTTGAGACATGCTTGTAGCCAATACGGCAATCAGACCATGAATATGAAACAGGGGCATAATATTCAGGCAATGGTCTGTAGCTTTTAATTCCAGACTCGCAGAGATATTTCTTGTGGATGCCAGGATGTTTCTTTGGAGCAAGGGGACAACTTTGGGTCGCGAGGTAGTCCCAGATGTGTGAAGAACGAGCGCTTCGTGATCAAGAGTAGATGGATGAATCTCTGCTTCTGATTGGAAGAGCTCAAACGCTCCAGCTGGACTGCCGGAGTGAACCTTTGCTTCCACAACGGGAATTGAGAGATCCGCAGCCGCAGCCCTAACAGGATTTGTGCTGTTTTGCTCGACGATCACTAGGCCGGGTTTCAGGTCTTCGAGATAAAATGCGTATTCACTCTGTTTGTAAGATGGATTTAAAGGTGCGGCGGACATGTAGCTGGCAACGGCTAGGAATGCTGAAGCCATTTCGGGCCCATTGGGGAGGGCAATTGCTACTCTATCAGAATTAGAGAGGCCTTGTGAGGCTAGTTCTCTTCCAATTTTGTCACAGTGGCTTCGTAAGGCCTGATAACTTAGT
>DJYX01000136.1:484-3984 GCA_002450295.1 Deltaproteobacteria bacterium UBA6967 | reverse complement strand
GCAATTGCTTCAGCGCCACCTGCATCGATGATTGATCTAATCGTCACGGTTCTGTCCTTCTTTCAACTACTTGTTTTTCCTAGTGTTGTTTTAAATGACTTTTATGGTCATAGTGCCGAGGTGTTCAATTTCACACTCCATTTTATCACCTCGTTGAATGGGTCCGACACCCGCAGGAGTACCCGACATGATCAAATCTCCCCCTGCGATATCATAAAATCTTGAGAGGTATGCGATCATTTCCGGTACTTTCCAAATCATTTGATTTAGATCACCATCCTGCTTGATCTCACCATTGACCTTAAGGCAGATCCGACCTTGATCCAAGTGTCCGGTTTCACTTACGGGAACCAGCTCGCTCATCGGGGCAGATTTTTCAAAGGATTTTCCGACCTCCCAAGGTCTGCCTAGTTTTTTGGCTTCCCCTTGCAGGTCGCGCCGAGTCATATCTAACCCTAGTCCGTACCCGTAAACATGCTCGAGTGCGTTATCCAGGCTAATTTCAGCACCCCCACTCTTCAGAGCTACCACCAGCTCCATTTCATGATGCACATCACTAGTTTGTGGTGGATAGGGAAATGTCCCTGAAGTGTCTACGTTTTGGGCATTCTTCTGGAAAAAAAAAGGCGGTTCCTTGTTGGGGTCATGACCCATCTCAATTGCATGATCGGCATAGTTGCGGCCAATGCAATAAATCCTGCGAACAGGAAATGACTCATTGGAACCGCGAATGGGTAGGCAAACTTGTGGGGCGGGATCAATTACAAACTTTGTCATTGTCAGATTTCCTTCATTTGATGAGAAATGTGCGAACCCGAGTCAGGCAGCACGTCGTGAAGCATAGTATGAAACTCGCTTTTCCAAGTAAGCGAGGATTTCAGCGAGGATGAAAGCAAGGGAGAAGAGGACAATCAAAACAGCCCAAAAATGCTTCATCAAAAAGTTCGATGAGTAAAGCTCGAAGAGTGCACCAAAGCCGACGATTGAGATCAAAAGTTGTCCAATGATCACCCCCTTGACCGCACGAATAAATCCAATCCGAACTCCTCCCAAAATTTCTGGAAGAGCTGCCCAGAAATAAATTTTGAAAAAAGCATCCTTTGGAGTGGCTCCGAACGAATGTGCCATCTCGACTAACGAGCGATTGATTTGCATCACACCGGCTCGAGCATTCAGAACGATGATCCAAATCGCAAAAAGTGCTGTGGTGATCACGATCGCTTGCAATCCAAAGCCGAAGAGGACCATCAAGACGGGAACGAGTGCTGTCAAAGGAGCACTCAAAAATATATTTACCCAAGGAAGCAGCAGTTCATCCACCAGGCGGTTTTTACCCATCAGGATTCCCAAGGGAATGCCAATTACAATCGCAGACACTGTTCCAAGCAGAAATGCATAGCCGGTCTCTGACAAGGCTGTTAAAAAAACTTTGGTTGTGCTGATTTCCAGCAGGGTTACGAAAATGTCCGATAGCGCTGGGATGAAAAATGTGACTTCTAACCTGCCGACAATTTCCCAAAGCAGTCCCCATAAGATTAGAGAAGACATCTGGGGTAATTCATATCCAAAAAGCTTCATCTGATTCTCATTCCACGTAAGTTCTTAGGGAAGCCCAGATTTTATCGACAATGTCCAAATACTCGGCATCCCTGCGGATGCTATCCTTGTCTTTATTCCGAAAACCAGTTGGTCTGATGATCTCTGAAACACGGCTGGGGCGAGGTAGTAGGATTGCTATTTGGTCAGAAACATAGACAGCTTCTTCAATAGAGTGGGTCACAAACAAGAAGGTTTTGTTTTCGTTTTGAACCAAGCTCAACAGATCTTCCTGGAACTTTCTTCTGGTCTGTTCGTCAACGGCGGAGAATGGTTCGTCCATTAGCAAGACTTGAGCATCTACACTGAGTGCCCTTGCGAGTCCAACCCGCTGACGCATACCCCCTGAAAGCTCATGTGGATAGCTTTGTTCAAAACCACTTAACCCTACGTCCTTGATGTACTTTACAGCTATCTCCTCTCTCTGAGGTTTGGGAACTCCTCTTAGTTCCAGCCCAAAAGCCACGTTGCGCAAAACTGTGGCCCATGGTAGCAAGGCAAAATCTTGAAAGACAAAGGCTCGATCAGGTCCTGGGCCAGTCACAGGCTTGCCATTTACCAAAACCTCACCACTGGTCGCTGGAATTAGACCAGCGATGATCTTTAGCAACGTTGTTTTGCCACAACCGGAAGGACCCAGAAGAGAGGTGAGTTGTCCTTTCGGGAACTGTAGGGTCAGATCACGAAGTGCTTCAACATCTCCATAATTTTTAAAAACATTCCTTACCTCTACGGCATTTTCAGAGATCTGCTTCGTCTCACTCATTTAATTGACTCCATGGTTCATTCCGAAGCATAGCCTCTATTGAGGCCTCCGAATAAGATACGTTCCAACTTTTCAAGCAGGTTCAGAAAAACAACTGCCAGAACGATGATTGAGAAGATTGCAGCGTACATACTTGGGTAATCTGCAATCGAGCGACTGTAGGTGATGATGTCACCGACTCCGGTCGGAGTAATCTTTAATTCTGCGAGAATAGCTCCAATGAATCCAGCGGAGATGCCAAGCCGAAGGCCAGCAAAAATAACTGGTGATGCGGCGGGAAGAACAATCTTCAAAACAATATCGCTTCGGGTTCCCAGAAAGGACAACCCCATTTCCTTTATCGAAGCAGGGGTATTGCGCACAGCACCACCTGTATTAAGGGCGATGACCGGCATTGCCATGATGCATACAACAAATACCTTTGAAGTCAGCCCAATCCCGTAAGCCATTACCAATAACGGGATTAGCGCAGCAAGGGGAGCAGTCTGCATCACCACAAAAATGGGTGAGACAAGCCAATCAAGCTTACGATTAAGCCCAATGAAAAGCCCGATTCCAATTCCAAGGAAGCCTGAAATCAGAATGCCAACGACTAGAGGTCTTAAGGTTTCTCCATAAGCAGTAAACAGAGTCCCATCCCAGATCAATATTGACAGCGCTGTCATGGATTCCAGGAAGGTTGGAAAGGCAAAGCTAACTGGAATCCTACCAGCAACTTCCCAGGCTCCAAAAACAAAAAATGCGGATAACAATTTCAGCAGATTCGATCTACTCAACATGAAGCTTTCATTCAGAAATAGATTCAAAGTTTCTGTTGGTGTGCTGTTTCATTTTGACTGAACAATATTCGAAGATTTTGAGGCCGCTGCCAAAGGAGACAGCGGCTTTGAAAGAGGTTACTTAGCGGCTTTGTTCAGGGGTTCCATGTACCAGAAATCATTGATGTTCAATGAAGCTGCATCGCCCTGGAGTTGGCCTGCTTTGGAATACCATTCCATATCGGCCTTGGCGGCCTTCATTCCACCACCGTTGGCATCATAGAGTCCACCCGCAACAGCATCCGTGTAAAATTGATCCAAATTGCCAAGCACCTCTTTTGGTAATTGCCCGATCGGTCCATCAGGATTGGTCTCACGAC
>DJYX01000136.1:0-169 GCA_002450295.1 Deltaproteobacteria bacterium UBA6967 | reverse complement strand
GTCCATCAGGATTGGTCTCACGACTAATGATGGTTGGATCCTTCATCATGTCTTGGTAAACGCTGACAAGGGCACCCACAAAGATGTCAACATCCTTGCTGTTGGCTTTGATCCAATTGAGATTTGCAAAGAGGGCTTCATCGCTTGCATCAACTTCAAACATTGGTAA
>DJYX01000203.1:547-3109 GCA_002450295.1 Deltaproteobacteria bacterium UBA6967 | reverse complement strand
GCGTCTTCCTCAATAAGTTGATCACCAGAGCGACAGGCGAGTAGGCTCAGCAAACAGAGAAAGGGCAGCGCATGGAGGAGTTTCATTCTTGCAGCAAACCTTTGAAAAAGAGCCCGTAGTCTTCGGGCAGATAGTCTTGAATCATGCCGAAGTAGCGATCCCAGGGAGGTAGGGGTAACCGCTCACGGCTCTGGTAGTAGAGAGCGGTCTCGGAGTTATTCCAATGCTCTTCGAGGAAGTACTTGAGTGGGGAGGTCTCTCCAAGACCTTCGAACACGATCACAGGTGAATTATTTCCTCGACCGTAGTTCTCGTAGTGTTCCAGCAAGCGGTTGCCCAAGCCCTGTTGCAGGTAGTCTTCCAGCACTCGAGTGGCCTGAAAATCAATCTTGATCCAATCCGCCAAGTCAATCAGCCCGTTGTGAACATCCTGGTTCATTTTGTTTGAATCATCCAATGCCAGCCGAATGCCCAGATCCTGAGAGAGGTTGCGAATTGTTGGCAGATAATCCGGGGTGATCAATTCGTTGACCTCAAAATAGAACAGGCTCTGATATTCCGGAAAGAGCTGAAGCAGGTTCTTCAGTGCCCGTGGATAGTTAAGATAATCTGCATCCACATTTTGGGTGAACATCAGCGCTGGCATGGGCTGATTATCTATCTTCATCTGTCGACGTAAGAGCCGGATGGTCAGAAACGTGGCAATCAGCGAAGAGAAGCGCAGCAGCACTGAGGGAATCTCTAATTCCTTGCACTGCTTGACGATCTTGCCAAAGCTTTGCCCAGAGCGATCCATGGCTAGCAACTCGAATCCCTTGGTTGGAGACTGGGGAGATTTCGGGGCCAGAGCGTCGATCGACTCGGCTTTGATTGCCAACCATTTCAGATATTGTCGTGCCCGTTCGCTCAGCGAACTCCATTCCTCTTCCAGCAGTGTTCCCAACAGTTCTGAAACTACGTCTGGGAAGCATGGAAAAGGTAGTGAGGGTGGCAAGGGAGTGGCCACGCTACAGGCAAGATGCTCTGGTTCAACTACCTGCCAAGCGGTTTCAGACCAGAATCCATCGGAGATTTGGTTCATGAAGGAAATTACTGGGGGTTAGGAATTGCCGAGGGCCAAGTTGGCGAACTTGGTATATTGTCCGATAAAGGCCAACCGGCGCACACCACACTCACCATTCCGGTGCTTGGCAACAATGATCTCTGCAATGCCTTTGGACTCAGAATTTGGATTATACACCTCATCCCGATAAATGAACATGATCAGATCAGCGTCTTGCTCAAGCGCACCAGATTCCCGCAAATCCGCCATGATTGGATGCTTGTCAGCTCGACGTTCCAGATCACGGTTCAATTGAGATAGAGCAACAACAGGTACAGAAAACTCCTTGGCGATAGCTTTGAGTTGCCTTGAAATATCGGCAATCTCCTGTTCACGAGATTGCAGACGTCGCCCCCCAGTCATCAACTGTAGGTAGTCGATAACAATCATGCCGAGGGGTGTATCCCCATATTCTTGGGTGACTTGCCTAGCCACCTTGCGCACATAACCAGGAGTGATTCCAGAAGCATCATCGATCAGCAGGGGTGCTTCCAGCATTTGCCCAGTAGCATCCACCAGCTTTTCCCAATCGTCTGGTTCTAAATTTCCAAGCCAAAGCCGTTGGCTATCGACTCGCGCTTCGCTACAGATCAAACGCATTGCGATGTGTTCCTTGGGCATTTCCAGGCTGAAGATCAGGATTGGCTGCTTCGACTGCAGCGCAGCATACATCCCCATGTTCATTGCAAATGAAGTTTTTCCCATCGAAGGTCGGGCTGCCAGGATAATCAAATCACCGCGCTGTAGACCACGGGTTAGTTCATCCAGCTCGGTGAAGCCAGTTGGGATACCCGTGATGACCTGTGGATTTTCGGAAAGAGCCTCCAGGTACTCGAAGTTGCTGAGCAACACTTCACGTAGTGGCGTGTAACTGCGAGAGCGGACTCTGTTCTCGATTTCACGGAATTTCTCGGAGGCTTCTCCCAGAAATTCACTGATGCTGCGTTGGCCTTCCTGTCCCTCCCGAGCCAATTCATAGGCAGTGGAGATGATTGCTCGGAGCTGGCTTTTCTCCTGAACAAGCTGGGCATAATACTCAGCGTTGTCCGCCACTGGTGTGGTCTGAGTCAGCAAGAGCAGGTAGTCCACTCCTCCAGATTCATCAAGAAAGTTGTGATCTCGGAGCCACCCAGAAACGGATACTTCATCAATCGGAGCTTCTTCTCCCGCTAACTCCTGCATTGCCGTAAAGATCTTTTGATTGGCTGGGGAGAAGAAATCTGTGGGCTGCAAGTAGTCCTGAACTTGAGCCAGCAATTCATTGCGGTAGATAATGGCTCCAAGGACAGCTTGTTCAGCAAGCTTGTCGTGGGGCAGCAGTTCTTCAGGTTTCGGTTTCGTGGGCGCACCGGGCATAGGCAACGCTGTGATAGAAGGTCACTGAGGAACGCAGACAGTGGAGGGGACAGGAGGCCAGAACCCCCTGTGATAATTGAGAGTCAGGAGGCTTCTTCCGCTTC
>DJYX01000203.1:0-210 GCA_002450295.1 Deltaproteobacteria bacterium UBA6967 | reverse complement strand
CTTCCGCAGTCGCTTCAGTTTCCTCAATTGCTTCTTCACCAGCTTCGGTGGTTGCAGCCACTTCGGCTTCTGGCTGTGCGGCATTTGGATCGAACTCTGCCAACACACGGATGCTCATTTCAATGGAGACTTCGGTGTGAACCCGAACGGTGAAGGTGTGAGTTCCAACGTTGCGGATCGGTACTGGTAGCAGGATTGCTCGACGCTCTA
>DJYX01000216.1 GCA_002450295.1 Deltaproteobacteria bacterium UBA6967 | reverse complement strand
TCCTTACCTGCAGCACGCTCCAGCGCTTCGATTTGTTCCTTAACACTCGCACACAAACCCGGCAAAGTTAGGTTGCAGTCCCAACCCACCAATTCCAGGTCAATAGTAGCTGCGTGTAAGAAAAAACCAACAGCAGCTCTTGGGCTGGCGTGCCAATGACGTACATCATCTGACACAGGCAAGACAGCTTCCTTACCGTTCAATGGCTCTCGAAGAATTCCTGAGAAAAAACTAGATGCTGCTTTGTTGGGCAATCCAGGCCTGATGCAGATTGTGGGTAGTCGAAGTCCAATTCCCTGAAGAATTCCTCGTCTGGAATAATCGGCCAGCAATAACTCACCTATTGCTTTCTGAGTTCCATAGCTACTCAGGGGGGTTCGGTGATGGGTATCGGGGATCGGATCTGGAAATGGAACACCGAACACAGCGATTGATGAGGTGAAGATCACTCTCGGACAATAATCCGTTTGGGCCCGGATCGCTTCCAGCAAATATCGGGTACTGTCAAGGTTGACACGATAGCCTTTCTCAAAATCAGCTTCTGCTTCTCCAGAGACGACAGCAGCCAAATGGAAAATAAAATCAGGTCTTTGTTGAATTAGGGTTTCAGCAGAGTCTGGATCTCCCATATCCATCGCGTGTTCAGCGTAGGCCCCTTCAAATTTAGGTAGTCCCTTTGGGGTTGTGATGTCAGCAAGGGTCAGTTTAGTAATTTCATGTTCACCAATCCTTTGGTCTTGAATCAGTCGCTGGGCTAATTTGCGGCCCAACATTCCAGCTCCACCAGTGATCAATACATGCATGTTTCAAGGTTAGAAAATAGGGTTATGATCTAGCCGTGTATAAGAAATTGGGATGTACCAAATTCCTTTTATTCACAGGGAAAAACTTCTTGGATAAGTACCCTTTGGGCTCCAGAAATACTGATGCGCATGTTGATCTCATCAGGGAGACTAGTCAACGTATTTGTACGAATTCTTGAAAAATTTACTCAGGTGTTTTTCCATTTTTTGAGATCGACATTTGATGAGACCATGAGGATGCCGAAGAGAATCATAGCACCACCAAACCATACCTTTGGACCGGGTTCGTCTCCCCAGAAGATGATTCCCATCAACACAGCGAAGATGGGAGTCAGGAGGTAGTATGGAGTGATGCGACTGACAGGTTGTTCCTGTAACAACCAGAAGTTGATTCCATGACCGATGATCGAGGAGAAAATAACGGCATGCAGCACGGAGATCCAATTAATCCAAGTAGCAGATTCAATCTTTTGCCAATGATTTTCTTCAACCAACAGTGACAGGAAAAATATCGGCAATATTCCACATAGGCCTGTCCAAGCCTGCAGGGTCAATGGGTTAATTCCCTTCAGATTGTGGCGAACCATCAAACTGCAAATTGCCATCACCGCGGTTGCAGCCAGCATGATCACCATCGAATCAAGTTGTGTGAAAATCACAGGGTCAAAGCTCATCACAGCAAATCCTAGAAAGGCGATACCTATTCCCAAACCGACACTCCAGGTGAGTTCTTCTTTCAGAAAAATCAAAGCTAGTATGGCTGAGATCGGAATGTAGGCTTGGGAAGCGAGGGCTAGGGACGCGATATCAACAGCCAGATGAAATGAAGTCATGCCTAAGCCAAAGTGCAAAATTCCCATCAAACAAGTGACCTGCAAAAATGCTTTTCGATTCTCTCTGGGGAATCCTCTCAGGAAGGGAAGAAGCAATAGGACTAACCCTGCATAGCGAATGCTTAGTGACAAGTAGGGACCGAAATGTACGACATTCATTTTGATGGAGAGGAATCCGGAGCCCCAGGCCAGGTTCACTACGATAATGGCCCACCAGTGCTTCAGTAACAATCTGTTCCAATTTTTAAGGGAGGCAGAGTTCGCAAGGTCAATTCGGAAGGTTCAAATTGAGGTCGAAAAGATGACTGTAAATTCAAGAGATCGTCGAGTTCTTCTAAGCGGGTTTGACATTACCCGGGAACAGTGTTTTGTTGGAGAGCTTTTTCGCATTTCATAAAAAATGAGCCAACCACTTTAGGAAGCTTAATGCCTGAAGAAATTTTAATGACAAGCCAAGCGTTTTTTCATCAAGAATGTTTAGCCGATCTGGAGAGCAGATATCTTGTCCACAGACTCTGGGAAGCCAGTGATCGAGATGCTCTAATTGAGAAAGTCGCCCCTAACATCAGAGTGGTCGTTACGGAGGGCTGGGCACCAGCAGACTTCCAGGGCAAATTCCCCAAGTTGGCATTAATTGCAAGTCATGGAGTGGGCTATGATGGAGTGGATGTAGGCGCAGCTCAAGCAAGAAAGATCGCTGTCACCAACACTCCTGGCGTTTTGGATGATGCTGTTGCGGACCTTACGGTTGGATTATTGATTGCCGTTACTCGAGGAATGGTGGTCGGTGATCAATACGTTCGTAATGGCGAATGGCTCAAAGCCCACATGCCCTTGACGAGCCATTTAAGAGGGAGACAAGCTGGAATTTTGGGTCTGGGTCGAATCGGAATGGCTATCGCAGTCAGATTGAAAGCTTTTGGTATCACAATCAACTACCACAACCGCCGGCAGCGATCAGATGTGAGCTACAATTATTTCTCATCCTTGATGGAGATGGCCGATCAGGTGGATTTCCTGATCTTGAGTTGCGTTGGTGGAGAAGCAACCAAGAAAATTGTCAATCGGCAAGTCCTGGAAAAACTGGGGTCAGATGGGGTGCTGATCAATATTTCACGTGGATCTGTTGTCGATGAAGATGACCTTGTTGCCTGTCTCCAAGAGGGCAAGCTTGGCGGGGCAGGTGTAGATGTGTTTACCAACGAACCAAAAGTGCCAGAGGCTCTCTTGCAGATGCCTCAAGTAGTTTTGCAACCCCATGTTGGTTCGGCGACCCTGCAAACCCGCATCGCCATGGGGCAGCTCGTGGTAGATAATGTGGATGCTTACTATGCAAACAAACCACTGCTGACGCCAGTTCCCGCAGTTTAAAATTATTGACCTCTTTCTTTTAAAGAAATATGGCTCTTTTTGCTGAACGTAACCAAAGAATTGGTTCTGAAAATGCCTTTAAAGTGGGACCACACATTGTTCATGTCGGTCAATCCCGTGGACCAGTTGTAAAATTAAATCTTGGCGAACCAGACTATGATCTACCCAGGGCTGTCAATGCCGAGATTAAACGACAACTTGATGCTGGAAATACGCACTATTGTGACCCTCAAGGTACGCCAAACTTACGTAGTGCCATCAGTGAATACGTAAATCGAACGAGAGGTCTCAAAACTACACCCGGGCATGTGGTGGTCTTTCCGGGCGGTAAGCCATCGATTGGCTTGACCCAGCAAATTTATTGTAATCCGGGTGATGAGGTGATTTACCCAAGCCCAGGATTTCCGATCTACGAGTCATTTATTCGTTACGTCCAAGCTGCTCCTGTCCCCTTACATTTGGATGAATCAGCCGGATTCACATTCACCGCTGAGCAACTCGCAGAATTGATTACGCCAAAGACCAAGGTAATTTATTTGAACTTCCCCTCAAATCCCACTGGCGGAGTTGCGAGTCAGTCGCAGATTGAAGAGATCGCAGATGTGATACTGCGCAAGGCTCCACCTGATGTCAGAGTGTACTCTGATGAGATCTATGAACGGATAGTTTTTGATGGTCAGCAGCATTATTCCATTCTTCAAGTACCGGGGATGGCAGAAAGAACGATCTTAGCAAGTGGTTTCTCCAAAACCTTTGCCTGGACTGGAGGAAGAATCGGCTATGCTGTGCTACCCACTGTGGCGGAAGCAGAGATGTTCAAAACGTTAAATATTAACTACTTCTCATGTGTTGCCCCCTACAATCAAGAAGCAGCTGTGGTGGCACTTACTGACGAAACAGTGGAACGAGAAGTTCTGGAGATGGTACGAACCTTTGAAGAGCGAAGAGATGCGGTGCTGGAAGATTTACGGGCTATCCCCGGTGTAGAGTGTCAAAAGCCAGGAGGAGCCTTCTACCTGTTTCCAAATATTGAAGGAGTCTGTGAGTCTCTGGGTTTAATTGATCACCATTCAAATCTGAATGATGCAGCTAAAAAGGAAACGTCCCCTGCAGGTCTGTTTCAAATGTTCGCTTTGTACGATCATCAAGTAGCTGTGTTGGATCG
>DJYX01000201.1:705-2718 GCA_002450295.1 Deltaproteobacteria bacterium UBA6967 | reverse complement strand
TACCAGTTCCACCACTTCAGCAAACCCAATTGAATATGCAACTTCTCTTTCGCTAGCAAGTCTTTTTTGAAGTTTACACGGCGAGTGCAGCTGCTCCATGTACCCCACTAGAGTCACCGAGTTGATTTTCTACAATCTTTGTTAGTGGGGTGCCAAAAACAATTTCATTTGTTCTTCTGAGGCCCTCGGAATAAAGGATCGGCAGGTTTGAGACTCCACCACCAATCACAATGATATCTGGTTCCAGATGGACCATGATATTTGCCATAGATCGAGCAAAATAGTTTAGGACCTGATCCATAACCAATTTACAAGCACTATCGCCATTTAGAAAGCCTTCATGGATGGAAGCAACGCTACGATCCAAACCAGTTACTTCTCGATAGATCCTTTGAATTCCGGTTCCTGAGAGATAATTTTCTGCACAGCCTTTGCGTCCACACCAGCATAGCACACCATCAGGCTCCTCAATCGATGCGTGGCCCCATTCACCTGCAAGGCCGGTTCTTCCCTTCCAAGGCTGGCCGTTGATCACAATTCCACCACCCATGCCGGTTCCCATGATGATGCCAGCTACACATTGATAACCCTTTCCTGCACCGTGGAGGGCTTCGCTGAGAACAAAACAATTCGCATCATTCTCAATGTTAATTCCTTGCCCAAGCCGATTTGTCAAATCTTCCTCCAACGCCTCGCCAATCAAACACTGAGCATTGGCTTGCTGGACTCGTTTCGTTGACTGGTTGACAACTCCCGGGATACCCATACCCAATTTTACTGGTTCTTCGCTGGCATTTCGAAGTTCCTCGATCAATCCGACGATGTTCCCTAGAACCTGTGTATATCCTTTCTCTTGCTCAGTAGAAACTCTTTTTCGAACAAGGACATTCATCGGATCATCGGTCGTTAAAATGCCTTCGATCTTTGTTCCGCCAAGATCAATGCCGATTCTATTCATAAGTTACCTCCCATTTGTTATTGATGAAATGAACTGAGTTCAACGAGTCGAATTGATCTTGTTAACCCTCAAGAATTGCTGTTTTGCAGCAAGGTTGCCTGAGGATCTTCAGGGGCTTTGGCTAGCTGTCGAAGACTTTTCGGTAAAATGGGCTTGTTGGCAAGACGGACTCCACGTGCCTGAGGGTTTTTCACTAGAACTTCATCGAGGAGCAAGAAATCCCTTGATTTGCGGATGCGTTCTGAAGGAACAAACTGAAACTCAAGAAAAATACCTTTGCCAGTACTGAAATGTAGAATCTTGGCTCCCGCTTGATCAGGAAACAATTCGTACTCTTTGTCCAAGATAAATTTTTGGACTTTGAATCGCTTTACATAAGCCAGTCCATCCTCTTCCGGTTGATAGACAATGTTGTAGACAGTTTCTGGGTTTTCTGGGTAGACGCCTACAACTTTCTTTCCAATAAAAGTTTTTTCAGGAACCCTGCTCACCTGATAGCAACGATTATCTCCAAAGATCACCAGACGATCATAGGGTGTGCAAACAGCGATTTCTTTTCCTTCGACATCTGTTCCTAGATAACCTTGCTGCTTATTCCAGAATACGGGCTGCTTTTCAGCAACCTCACGTAACTGAATCTCATCAAAGGACTGGAGGATCGTTTTGCGAGTAAATTCTGCAGAATAGCGTTCCTGAAGGCTACGTATATAAACGATGGTGTAGTTGATCACATCTCGAAGGTGCCTTTCAACTTGGCGAATTTCTCGCTCCAATCTTCTAAATTCTTTTTCTGCCTGGCGGCGGTCAAACCTCGAAATGCGTTTGATTTGTAGCCCTAGAAGCTTCTCCAAATCCTCAGCGGTGATGTCCCTTTTCAAATCTTTTTTCAAAGGTTCCATCCCTTTTTCAACCGTGTGCATGACCTCAGGCCAAGTCTCACATTCCTCTACCTTACGATACAGTTGCTCGGTGATGAAATATTGCTCGAGTTTCCGGTGATGCCATTGCTCATTGAGCTTGTGTAGCTCCAACTTCAATTCACGTTCATGTAAATC
>DJYX01000201.1:0-275 GCA_002450295.1 Deltaproteobacteria bacterium UBA6967 | reverse complement strand
GTGTAGGCATAAAGTGGTTTGAGGATCTGTCCAGTGGTAATGTTTCTGGGTAGTTTGAGCTCAATCTCCACATTCTCAGCGGTGTAGTCGTTGATGCTGCTCAATTTAAAACGCCCTTTGTTGACCGCATCCTGAACCGACTGGATCAAAGATTCTGTGGTAACCCCGTAAGGTAATTCCTTGATAACTAATGTCTTTTCATCAACCTGTTCAATGAGAGCCCTCGAGCGTACTTTCCCATTTCCCTCGCGATATTGACTTATATCTAACAGACC
>DJYX01000215.1:15289-21384 GCA_002450295.1 Deltaproteobacteria bacterium UBA6967 | reverse complement strand
TGATTTTCAGGATTCTGTAACACCTGCCGAATTGCTTTCCCGATTCTTGTTCCTCCAGGTTCTCGGGTCAGTTCTGTGTTGATACCCCTTCCAAGCAAAAACTCACTAAGCAATCTGGCCTGGGTACTTTTCCCACAACCGTCAATTCCCTCCAGAGTAATAAATCGTGGTGGAATCTTACTCATTGCAAAACATTCAATTTTAATTGAATTGATGACTTCGAGAGCGGAGAACAACAGAGAATAAAACAGCCGGAATAACTAGAATTCCAGCTGTAAACCAACTCTCTTGTTCTACAAAAATACTTAGAAATCCACATGATAAGAGGCCAATCAGTGATACCCACTTTGGAAAAATTTGATCATGATCTTTGAGCCGAAGTGCTGCCAGATTTGTGATTCCATAGTAGAGAAGGACAGTCACTGCACTTAAAGACCATGTCATGCGAACATCACCCATCAAACATAGCGCAGCGACAACAACACCTGTGAAGAGAACAGCTAGTCTTGGGTTACTTTGAGTATCCAATTTAGCAAAAGATTTTGGTAGATGATTTCTTCGCCCAAGAGCCAGATAGACTCTTGAAAGTCCAAGAACTAGATTCAGTAAAACACCCAGCATCGCAGTGATGGCACCTACCTGAACACATGTCTCTAACCAAGGCTGCTCAAAAGCCTGCACTACTACTTCTAGGCGAAGGGATTGATTTAAACCACCTCCGAGTCCTAAGTCAGCCAAATACTGATACTTTGTCAGGACCCAACCAACAGAGGCGTAAAGTAGCCAGGAAACTCCCAAAGTTGCACAAATGGCCAATGGAATTGTTCTTCGTGGCTCTCTCACTTCTTCCCCCAAAGTAGCTATTCTACCGTAGCCTGTATATGCAACGAACAATAGTGCCGTGGCTTCCAGCAGCCCTTTTGGAGCTAATTGATCGTCTCTCAAGTTAGAATCAGCAGTCGTCCCTATAAAAGCAGCAAATAGAACAAAAGAAACTAATGATAATATCGTTATCAGAACGATAGCGATATTGAACTGATTCGATCTTCTAAGGCCAAATAACACTAAGCAGGTGACCAACAAAGAAAGAGCAGCACTTCCAAGTCGCAAAGCAAAATCAGTAAGCTCCAAATTGAGTGCAGCAGCGGAAAAGCTCAGTGCTCCCATTGCAGCAGTAGCAGCGGAGGCACTTTTAGCCGTTAGAAATAGCCATCCGGCAAATATACCAACTAACGGGTGCAGGGTTCTGTAAGCATACTCATAGGTCCCTCCACTGACAGGGAAAGCAGCCGCCAATTGCGCACTGCTCAATCCGTTGCAGGCCGCAAGAATTCCTGCAAAAAGGAGAGCCAGCCCAATCCATTCTCCAACTTGGCCAATTACTAATCCAATGCTGACAAAAACCCCTGTCCCAAGAATTGACCCTAGGCCAAGAAAAATAGCTCCCAGGACACCAATCTCACGACGCAGAACCTCCGGATTTCCCATGATTTCGATCGTTCAGAGTCTCAAGGTTTGACCGTGTTTCACTGTGATAAAGCTTTCTGGACTTAACTTCTTCTCTGTCAGGACTTCTTTCAGACGTTGTGATGGTTCCAGTAACGGTTCGTCGGTGAGATTCAAGAAAGTTCCCCAATGCATGCCAACAGAAAATCTGCTTTGAACGTCCTGATGAATTTGAACAGCTTCATCTGGATTGACATGCATGTCTTGCATAAACCATCTCGGAGCATAGGCCCCAATCGGTATTAAGGAAATATCCATACTTCCGAAGCGTTCACCAATGTCTTTAGAGTCCTGAGAATAACCCGTGTCACCTGCGAAAAACATCTTCTGTTCAGGCGCCTCTACTGCCCAACCAGCCCAAAGTGTCTTGTTGGTATCGAATAGTCCTCTCCGACTCCAGTGCTGCACAGGTACGGCGTTCAATTGCCAGTCACCAACTCTATGGCTTTGCCACCAATCAAGCTCGATCACTTTTTCCTTGATACCAATATCAGCAAACCAATCTTTCAAACCTAGTGGCACCAAAAACAGAGGTGGATTTGCCGGCTGTTGTTCTACCAAAGCCGATGCAGTTTTCCGGTCTAAATGGTCATAGTGGTTGTGTGAGATAATGACGATATCAATGACAGGAAGATCCGTTAGAGATAATCCTGGTTCCACAAATCTCTGTGGTCCCAAAAAATTTACTGGCGATGCTCGTTGAGTCAAATGGGGGTCTGTAATCAAATTGACCCCTTGATATTGCCAGAGAAATGTCGAGTGTCCAATCCATGTCAGTGTTGGCACCGTTCGGTTTTCTCTGAGGAAATCAACATCTGGCTTGATCAATTCAAACTGAACGGGTTCTTGTGCGATCCGATTTTGACGCCAGCGCCATAACTTGGAAAAGCTTTTGGTCATCCTCTCAGGTGGAAGATAATTATTTTGAAAACCATCTTCTGTGTGATGGGTAGGCCGATTCTTGGCTAGCCCGTGAGAATCGATACAAGCACTCAAGGACATCAGCAAAGGAAGTGACAGGGCAGACAATTGTCGTCGGTAAAGCATTTTGAAACTAAGTAGGGAGTGAAGGCGTTCATCACTGAAAAAAGTGTAAGCTGATCTTTGTTCGACTAGCTTAACAGATTTGGGTGTGCATCCATGAGCAAATCGTCAAAGAGACCTGCTGCGTGGCGGTAAGAAGCCAGACAGGTAACCATTGCGGCATTGTCTGTACATAATTTAGGTGGAGGATACCAGAGTTCGATGCCTTGCTTTTTTGCTTCCTCCTCAAAGGCTTCTCTTAGAAATTTACTGGCCGCCAAGCCACCAGAAACTGAGAGGCGTTTTAAGCCATAGGTGTCTAAAGCTTGGAAGGTCTTATGAGTCAACACACGAGCCACACTTCTAAAAAAACAGGCCAATACTTCGGGCTCATCCTGTTTTGCCTTTTCAGGTTCTTGTTCTTTAAATCTCAGAAGTGCTGTCTTAAGCCCACTGAATGAAAAATCAAAATCTGGTTCATGAATGCGAGGGCTTGGGAACTCGTAACTGCTTCCTGGATTGCCAACAGCAAAACGGTCTACAACGGGTCCTCCCGGCATTGGATAGCCAAACAATTTCGCTACCTTATCCACACACTCTCCCGCTGCATCATCCATACTTCGACCAACAATTTCGTAATCGAAGTGATCTTTAGCATGCATCAGAAGAGTATGTCCTCCAGCAACTACCAAATGTAATATTGGATACTGAAAGGGTTGACCTGAGAGAACACCCGCGTAGGGATGCGCTTCAACGTGGTTTAGACCGATGAGAGGAATCTTCAATGAGAACGCAAGCGTTTTGGCGACCATCACTCCAACTAGAAGAGCTCCTAGTAATCCTGGTAAATTACTCACAGCAATGTAGTCCAGGTCTTCCAACTTCACATCTGCTTTACGAGATGCCTCATCGATCAAAGCATGAATCACTTCGAGGTGTTTACGGGCTGCTCGCTCTGGAACAACGCCTCCAAATTCTGCATGGTCTCGATATTGAGATAATGTCAGGTTTGCCAGAATTTCTTGGTGCCCGCGCAGGATTGCAACTGATGTATCATCAAATGTTGTATCAATCCCGAGTCCCAAGGCATCTTTAGTCAAATTTAATCTCTCAAGTATGTTGCTGCATCAGAGCAAGACGTGAATATCATAAAAGGCATGAGTATAGGCAGTCACTGCAAATCCACGCACAAAATAAAGTACTGTGAACAATAAGCCAGCTACCCAGCGAAACAGGAAGCTATGCAAATCAAAGTCGTCTCCCAGACTACCGACATAATGAGCTAAGGCAAAGAGAAATGAGGCGGCGAGGATCGCAATCACAGCAGTTAAGACCGTACTCCGCAAAATTGGGTGTAAGCCGAAGAACAAACCATTTAACAGCAGCACTCGAAAAACAAATTCTTCGTATAACCCCGCACCAATTGAGAGGGCGAGTTTCTGAGCTGTCTGGTTACCAATCAAGAGATCCAAAACACTGGAGTATAAGAGTAGGTTCACCAACACTCCCAGGACCATGCTGTAAATGAAGGCCTCTAGAAGTAAGATCCCAGCATGATTTAGTGGCAAGCCCATCTCAGGTCTTTTTAATCGAAGCCAGACGAGAGCACCAATCAGAATACCGATCAAAACAAAGGTCACGTGTTGTGGCCGAATTTCAAACGCCTGAAACACGTAGCGCACCCAAACATCCATTGCGTTACGGATCTGCCAGGTTCCTCCCGTGTCGCTCAAAAGCAATAGGATCTCGTAGCAAACCAATAGGGGTAAGGCTAGAAGCACGGAGGCATAGGGGCTCCTAGTCGTCTCCCAGTAGGAAGGCATCATAAAGCTTTAGATTAGATTCTTGTGATTTGAACGGAATCGATGAAATTCAAGCGGCGTAGCTCAAAGGCGCGATCTTCGGCCTTATCCTTGGGCACCTTGCCCACACGTACTCGGTAGAGAACACTGTTGTCCTGATTAATGTGCGTATGAATATACGCATCAGGAAAGCCCTTCTCACGCAGTTGATTGAGCACATCCTCAGCATTTTTTCGCAATTTTGAAGAAAATACTTGAACAGTATAACTTGAACTTGGCTCTGAAGGACGGGCTTGATCGACTGATTCCATGTTTTCTTCATTAGCCGACTTCAATTTGAGATCTGGAGTTGCTACTGCAGGAAGTGCAGGAGGCTGTAAAAGATCGGTCGGACGAGGTGAATTCTTAATTGTGTTGGCTGCAGAACTAAGAGCCTCCGTACGCTGCTGAAGACGGTCTAATCTTGGTAAATCTAGATTTATTTGATCTTCCAGGGGTTCACTCAGCCCAAAAAAACGAAGATCTTCTTTTTTAAGATCTGGGGCTTCTGGACGATTTGTTTCCTGAGAAGCAATGTTTGCTTCTGGTAACTGGCGCATGCTTTGCCCCGTGATCATACCCATGTAGAAACTGACCACTAAGCTAAATCCACTTATTACCAGAATCATCATTGCAACCGGATAGGAAAGTTTCAGCAGAAACATTGCTTTTTGTTTAGCCATGAAGATTCCGTTAAGTGGGGATCCAGCGGCCCCGCAGGGTAGGGTAATCCAGTTCTTGCTGGAGCATTTCCAAAAAATCTTTGCGCCTCATCTCCTCTGCACCCAAGCTCAAAAGATGATCTGTTGTGACCTGACAGTCTATGAATCGCAATCCTTGTTCCATTGCAAACCTAGATAATGAAACCAAGGCTACTTTTGATGCATTACTTTTTTTGCTAAACATGGACTCACCGAAAAAACAATGTCCGAGGGAAATCCCATAGAGTCCCCCCACCAATTGATCTTCCTCCCAGACTTCAATGGAATGGGCAAATCCTTGCTCGTGCAACCGAAGATAGGCACTTTTCATTGCCCCCGTGATCCAAGTGCCTTCCAAGGCCCGAGTAGTAGCACACTGATCAATCACCTCTGCAAAGTGAGTGTCATATCGCACTTGATGGGGTCTGTTACGAAGAACTTTTGCTAAACTTCGGGTAATGTGGATCTTATCAGGGAACAGAACAAGTCTTGGATCAGGACTCCACCAAAGTAGAGGTTGTCCTTCTTCATACCAAGGGAAAATCCCTTGTTGATAGGCCATCAGAATCCTTTCACTTGAAAGATCTCCACCGACTGCCAACAAGCCGCTGGGTTCTGCCTCATCGGGTGAAGGAAATTGTAAAATATTCGGATGAAGTTGGTAGATTGGCATCGGCCGTCAGCTAAAGACTTCCGTCACAGCACAGATTTCAATTTAAATGGCATCCACGTCTCAGACAGAAAACGGAAGAAATCTACCCAAGTGGGGAATCCTCGGGGCAGGGGCCATGGGTTGGCTTTGGACTTATTACCTTCAGCGAGCAAAAATAGATACTTTACTCCTGCAGCGCCAAAATACCAGTTCTCGAGAATGTATAATTCAAAAAGATAAAATTTTTGAAAATTGCAGAACCTCGGCAATGAAATCAGATAATCCCTCTTTACCCACTTTAGAAGCCCTGCTCGTTGCTACAAAAGCCTACTCTGTAAGGAGTGCTCTTTTACCACTTCAAGAAACATTGAT
>DJYX01000215.1:0-14893 GCA_002450295.1 Deltaproteobacteria bacterium UBA6967 | reverse complement strand
AGCTTTTCCCTGAACAACCTATTCTGATACTATCAACTAGCAATGGAGCTTACTGGCATGAGTCGGCATTTCTTAAACTCACTGGAATAGGCTCCACTTATCTAGGGACCTTGGACAACTCCATCCCAAAGTCATTGAAAAACATACTTTTCAAAAGACTCGGGGCGACAGGCCTGCCTGTTGTACTAACTGACAACATCCTCAAACAACTTTGGGGGAAACTTCTTGTCAACTGTTCCATCAACAGTCTTTCAGCTCTATGGTTGTGTCGAAACGGAGACTTGCTTGACAATCCAAATTCTAAGCAAATTTGGAAGAGAATTGTCCATGAGGGGGTTGAGGTGATGAGACTAGAATTACAACAAGAAGTTGAACCTTTAGAAATTCTTTCCTTAATTGATCAAGTAGCCTACAAAACCAGTGCGAATTACTCTTCTATGTGTGAGGATCGACGAAGAAATCGACCTAATGAAGTGGATTATATTCTGGGTTATTTGGTCAGGAAAGCTCACCATCACGATCTCTCTGTTCCAACTCTGGAAACATTAGCAGAACTCTTGAAACTTCCTGAAAACTCATCATTAGAACAAACACCAAATTGAGCTAGTCGGATGGCTACTGGATTTTACACCAACACAATTTATCTTGAACACGACACAGGCAACCACCCCGAAAATGCTGATCGCCTTCGAGCAATCGATCAGCATCTCCGGTACAGCGGTCTCCTAAATGAATTAGAAGTGCGTCCTGGACGCACCGCAGAACTAAAAGAAATAGAAATGCTACACTCCAAGAGGCATATCGATTCCGTTCAGGAAGCTGTGGAACTGGGTAGAGGAACACTTGGAACCCCAGATTGTGTCATTTCCCCTGGAACCTTCGGTGCAGCCTTACACGCAGTTGGAACTGTTCTCGATAGTGTTTGCCAGGTTGCTAACGGCAAACTAGACAATGCTTTTTGTGCTGTTCGTCCTCCTGGACATCATGCTGAACATGACTCAGCGATGGGCTTCTGTTTCTTTAACAATGTAGCAATTGCTGCAGAATTTTTGCGTACACACTTTGGATATCAGAGGATTCTCATCTTTGATTTTGACGTACATCATGGTAACGGCACACAGCATCTCTTTGAAGAAAACGCACAGGTCCTATACGCAAGTACACATCAAGACCCCAGAACTTGTTATCCTGGGACTGGTTATGCCAATGAAACTGGCTTTGGATTGGGTAAGGGATTTACATTAAATTTTCCAATGCCTCCCAGTACATCAGATGAGAAATATTTAGAATTTTTCCATAATCGAATCATTCCTCAATTCGAGGAATACAAACCAGATTTTATACTTCTTTCTGCCGGTTTTGATGGACATATTCGTGACCCGCTAGCGATGCTAAATCTCACCGAAAATTGCTATCGTGAAATTACAAAAACAATGAGAACTATCGCTGAAAAATTTGCGGGTGGTCGTATGGTCAGCTTGCTGGAGGGGGGTTATGATCTGGAAGCGCTGGCTCTAAGCGTAGAAGCCCATATTCAAGAACTTATAAATTGATGGAGGATTTTCAAGATTTTCAAGACTTTGAAAAATTAAACATCAACTGGTTCCCAGGGCACATGCGCAAGGCGTTGCGGGGGGTAGGGGACCAAATTAAAAGAGTTGACGTTGTCCTTGAGTTGAGAGACGCCAGACTCCCCATCACCTCACAAAATCCTGACCTACAAAATCTTTTGATCAACAAGCCTTCTTTAATTCTATTCAATAAATCAGGTCTGGCTGATCCAAATCAAATCAAGAAGTGGGAGTTAAAATTAAAAAACGAATCGACCAAGCCCTTCCTATTTGTTGATGTAAAAAAAAGAAAAGGACTCAGCCAAATTATTCCAAATTCAAAAAAACTGATGCAAACACGCTGGGAAAATCTGCGACAAAAAGGCATCAGGCCTCCTGTTTTGAGACTGATGGTTATCGGTATACCCAACGTGGGAAAATCTAGTCTGATAAATGCTCTTGCTTGTCGTGGTGCTACTCAAACTGGTCCCAAGCCTGGAGTAACTAAGCATCAGGAGTGGATTGTTCTCGGCCAAAATGCTGAACTACTGGACACTCCAGGGATCCTCTGGCCTAAAATCCACAATACCATTGATGGATTGAACCTAACCCTCATTGGAGGTATCAGAGATGAAATCGTTGGTGTGGAGAGTTTATCCAACTATCTGATTCAACTTGGAAGAAAACGTTTTCCAAAAAAGCTGTTAGAGAGATATAAAATTGAAGGCTGTGAGGCACAAAGCTCTCAGGAAATTCTTCATCAAATCGCTAACAAGCGAGGTTTTTTTCGTACTGGAGGAAATGTAGATATTCAGCGAGTTTCGGAGATGCTTCTTCATGATTTTCGAGAGGGACTCTTTGGCCCAATTAACCTAGATCTATTGTAATCTACATAGTTGCCCTGACTCCGCTAACTCTGAGAAGTGGGCGTTTCAAGGATCCACCTGACCAGTTTTTTTGCCTAACGTGAAACAAACCCAAACTACTGGGATTCTCGATGCAGCTTAGATGGCCACTCCAGTAAATTTCAGACACAAGTTGCTGAATACAGTCCTCACCCTCAACCACTGCGATTCCACTAAAACTTACCGGACCAGATCCCACACCAGCTTGTAGAATTAACTTACCACTGACCCAGATCAACAATTGGGAATCTACTTCTTCAAAATCACTCGCTGAAGGTAAATTTAGAACCAAGTTTCCATCTACAAAGATGGATAATGGTACCATAGAACTATGATTGTCTGAGGCAATCTGAACATTTTCACCAGACCAGTCCAGTTGCTGAGATCCAGAATAAGAAAAATCAAAAGGTGGTTTCGTCCAAGCATCAGCTAACCAGAACCAATGTCTAAGACTCGTCTCAACTAATTCTCGATCCTCACGAACATCCCAAATGAGCATGGGTGGTAAGTCAGGAGATTCTCGCTGATGATATGCTAATTCCGTCACATCGAATTGATTGATTGAAAGCAACACTTCAATGCTGATTTCTGACTGTGAAAACGTTTGGTAATCAAGACCAAGCAGCAAATTTGTTCCTCCATCCACTTCACTGACTAGCGCTTGCCAATCTATCCCCATTCCTGATGCTATCAGCAAACTTGTTGGAGATGCTGTAAGGGATGACCGGGGTATGTTTCTTAGGGAATCCAACCCCAACAACGCAACGGCCTGGGCTTCCTGATAAATTTTTAAACGATCTAGTAAGATTTTGCTGTGAGCTTTACTTTGAGTCTCACTTTGATAAGTCCTAGCAACTAAAGCTGTAAGAAAAACACCCAGCATTAGTGTTAGAAGTAGGACAAATCCTTGGCGGTAGCTAGGCAGGTAGGCTGGAGAAGAGTTCGATTTGGGTGGCCTGCTCGTTCTCATGAAATGGAAATTTCAATTGCTCAAGAGATGGATTGTTTCTCCGAGAGAATCCCTTCTCCGTTATTTCTTTTTCAAGAATTTTTATTTTCGAGTGTAGTGCATCCGCAGACTTGAACCAATTATCCTTCGAATAATGATTGGTCCCCACTTTCCCAGTCTGAACGCTCAGACGCCATTGTTGCAGACCACTCCGCACCTGCTGGCCCCATGCAAGCCTGCAAAAGCGGCGTGGACCTACAGTTGGCTGAGTTTCGAAATAGAGAAACATAAAAACGCTCGAGAAGTCATCTTTCTTTTTGGCAGTATCCGTAACACCAGAATCCTAATCGTAGGAATTCTGCGGCAAATAGGGGTACAAACAAAATCAGTGCCTGAAGATTTGATGACTTTTCATTCAGAAGTAAGTGGACTGCCGTCAAAACCACAGCAAAATAGATGAGGCGATGGATGTTTTTCCAATGATTCGCACCAAGTTTTCTGACCATTTCATTGCTACTGGTCAGGGCTAATATCAAAAGGATTAGAAAGGCTAGAAATCCTGTGAGTAAGTAGATCCTTTGAAGATCTTTCCACAAAATCCCCCACTCAGGATTATCAAGAATGTGTAATGTAAAATGCAGACTCGCATAGAAGGCCGAAGCTAGCCCAATACTTCTTCGGTGGGATTGAAGTCGCTTGATCCAACCAAACCCACTCCGCTTCCCAAGCAGAATTCTTAACGGAGAAAGCCATAAAACACTCACTAAAAAATAAACAGCCCAGTCGCCTGTTGCATGAACAAGATATTCTACAGGGTTTGCGCTTTCAGTAACTTGGGTTCCTATCCAAATTATTGGTAACAGACAGGCAATCCAAAAGAATGTATTGATTGTTCGCGATGCTTTGGATGACAAATCACGAATTAAGCATGAATTATTAGAATAAGGATTGCAGATTTATTCACAGATTTAGAATTTGCCTTGACTCACTTAGAATGGCTGGTTAATTTTTTTGAGCCTTCAAACTTGTTTCAAACAAGTTCGTTGACCTAGGGAGGAGTTGGTAGCCTCCAATAGTTGGGGGCTACAGTCCTAGGTCAAATCATACCTAACATTACTTCCCCACCTTCATCCAGTCTGTAAGATCATTCCTGAGCCCCTCTAGAGTACTTGCTTTAAGTGGCGCATCTAAAGTTAGTCTCAAAAACTCTTCCTCCCGATTCCACTGATCCACCTCTCCCTGGTGAGCAAAAACGACGATCTCATCGGTGTCCACAATGCCCACACTGACGCCTGACACTCCGACCTGAGTCCATAGTAGAGTATCCTCAACTTTTTGCATTTCACCCGTGCTTTCTTGAACTAGTTGGAGTACTTGAATCAACGTCTGGTCACGTGTCGCTGCCTCCAACGAATCCAAAGCTTCTCTAATTTGTTTGCGAGATGCCTCTAAATCTATCTCATCAGATAGATGAGCACTCCATAACTCTTGTGCTCCTCCCGCAGAAGCATATCGGAGAGTTAGCCAAGCTTGCTCTAAGCCTGCAAGACTTCGAATATCTTCAAACTGAACAAGGATATCCAATACCCTTTCTATTCCGTAATCCAAAGTCTCTAGCTCCTTGCGCCAGACGCCTTGGCGTTCAGTTGCCTCAAAGTTTTGCTCAGACTGAAATAAGCCAAACAACTGCTGAAATCTGTCTCTTTGAAAGCGTCTCAAACCGAATTGATAAGTCTCACCTTCATGTAGTTCTATCAAAAGGTTTTTTACAGATTCAGCTTCCTCTTCTTTAACATGAGCCTGGCATGCTTCCCAGTGCTCCTCTGGCTTATAATGATGTTCCATGTATTCTGGAGTTGAGATTCGAAACATGGGAGATGCTTCAGGATCACTACCAGAAAGTACAATCCAACCCTGCCGGTACATTATCTCAAGCAGAGCCCTCTCAACTGCTGCGAGTTGTTCTGTGCTTAATTCGAAAATGGATTGTGCCATAACTATTTGATTGGTGCTTGTTGAGTCTGTTTAACTGATAAATTTTTAGTTTATTAGAGCTTCTAATTTCAGTGGCTTAAATAAATTATCGAAGCATTTTATCAAAAAAAGTCTGTCGTAAACCAAAACTTCTTTTCCAAATGCTTTAAGCTTAAGCCGCTTCCGGATAACCTGGGATCAAAGAGAACTCTAATTTCCCCTCAATTGCGCTGTACAAACGAAGTGTTGATTAAACTCTCCATCGGTTCAGGTGAAAGCAGTTGGAAAAGAGGTGGGACTGAGAGTGATTGCTGAATTGAGATTGGATCGTTCAGTTGCTGAAACTGACGCAAGGTTCTCTGGTAAGCCACCTGGTCATTAAGCTGTCGATAAACTGTTGCAAGCCGATCCAAAAAAACGGATTGGAAGGGAGAGTCGGTTTTTAGAGCGTTCTCCAGAATCACTTTTGCTTCCTTGTACTGCCTGGTTACAAGGTAAGAAGCACTCAGTGCTTCAATCAAATAAAATTGGCGAGGGTATCGCTCTAGGCCTCGAACCAAGATTTCTTGGGCTGCTTGTTCTTGTCCACGATAGCGTTTGATATCGGCTACAAGACGATGGGCTAATCCTTGAGATTCCTCTCTGGCCAGAAATTCTTCTGACAATTCTAACGCTTGATCGGTCTGATCTAACTGTAGCAAAGTCATCGCTTGTAGATATACACTCTCCCAATGACTGGGGGAATCTTTCAACAAGTCCTCAGTATAAGACAGAGCTCGAGAATATTGTTTCTGCAAATACAAAACTCGAGCTAGAGAAAATCTCAGCGAAAATGTTTCTCTGACTATGAGCGCCTGTCGAAGCAGTTCCTCTGCCTGGTCGTATCTCCCCTGAGTGACCAGTAAATCAGCTTGCAGAGTCAGCAAATAAACATTCGTGGCGTCTTGCTGCTTCAATTTCTCGATGATTTGCTCTACCTGCTGCAGTTCGCCTCGCATCAGCTTGCGCCTTGCATTCAGCAGTTGATAGGGCAAAGGACGATCATCTAATTCCAGCGCTCTAGCTAGCGCAATATCACCTCGCAGGTAATCCCTTCTTTGGAAGAGCAATGATGCTCTGAGATAGTACAAATCTGCACGTTGATTTTGAATTTCCAGAGCGTTCTCCACCAATTCCAAAGCCTGCTGATATTCACCGACTTGAAGGCTTAACTGCGCTCGGCCTAACAGAGCTTCCACGTTCGTGGGATCTCTTCTGAGTAAATCTTCAAGAATTTGATTTGCAGTAGCTTGACTTCCTTGGTTACTGAGAAGAAGAGCGTAAATGAGTTGATCCTCAGGTTCCAACTTTCCCAACCGAGCCAACTCTTTGATTCTTGCCAGCGCATCATCTGGTTTTTGTTGAAGGTAGAAAAGTCGGAGCTGCTCTCGAAGGACTTCAACCCATTGAGGATCTTGGACCAGAAGTTCTGTAGCCAATACACTTGCGGGATAATAGTTTCCTTGGGCAACAAAGATTCTCAATCTCAGAAGTTGGGCATCTTTGTTTGATGGTTCCAAGACGAGAAGATTCTCAACTGCCTCAAGTGAAGATTCATAGTTTTGACGTTTGATTTGAATCCGAGCCATGTGGAAATAAGCTTCAACATAATTTTCATCACGTTGAAGTACCTCGTCCAATGAAACCACAGCCTTTCCATATTCACGAATCTGCTCATAACCAAGTCCTAGATTCAAATAAAGGGAAAGCCGATCCGGATCAACTTGAAGAGCAGCGTTCCATTCTTTGATAGCATCCGCATAACGCCCGCTCGCGTAGAGAACCTTACCTAACAATTCAAGATATTCAGTGTTCAAAGGCGATCCCTGAACTGCAACTCTTACCGCACCTTCTGCTTGCTCATTTTCACCTAGAAACAAACGCCCACGAGCCAATTCAAACGCCGCATCTAAATTATTTTTATCTTCACCGAGTCTTTCTTCCTGCTGTTCGACAAAAGAGTCAACATTTGCACGGTTCAAAGGTTGCCGCAAAAGAGGCAAATTCGGATTTGTGCACCCAACAATTGCAAACAACAGAGAGAAATGGATTAACCGATTTTGCAAGAACTTACGGTGCATAAGTGATTTTTTTTGATGGCAAACTTTCATTTCCTGATCTATCAACCCAGCGAACATGATAGTGACCCGGGTCCGATCGCAATTCCGGCACAAAAGCAAATTTCTCTTGGATTGGCTGCAGAGTCAGAGGAGTCTCTGGCCATCGACGACCGTCCTCACTCCGATAAATATTTACTCGATAATACATCTGGTTGTGAGCGAGAAATTTCTCATTCTGCCATCTAAATTCAACATTTTCAGAAAGTGGTTTCCAAACGATTTTGATTAATCTGATATTGCTTAAATCTCTGGAGAGCAGTCGGCTTTGTTTCAATAAAGAATCTATATTTGCGGCTAAATTTCTGGGACTAACCTCTTCAACGGTTAATTCAGGCACTCGAACAAAATTTGTAGGCAATCCTGCACTCACGTAATCGGATACTGAGATTAAATTATTGGTTGGAATAAATACATGTCGAATTTTGAAAAGAGTAACATTCTGAGGATTAGCAGATAAAGGAGGAAAAAAGTAGAATAGGTTCCCCTCACGTTCTAATTGCGGAGAATTAAAATCAAGCACGTATCTCGCTCCAACACGCAATTCACAGCGAGAACATGGTTCTTCTCTGATCAGTGTCTCTATTTCAAAGCGGTGATCCTCCAGCTTACCCTCACTAGCCAATTCCTTTAGCAATTCTGGTTCAATTAACTGCCAAGACAGTCGCAGGCTTTCTCCTCTAAATATTGCCTTGGGATTTTGGAAAGTCTTAAGCTGGGGCTTTTCTGGGTCTGGCTGGGGTGCCGTTCGATAGCCACATGCAACCAATGATAGAACGACCAAGCTGTAGAAAATACTTCGACAAGCTTTGCTGAATAGCATTTTTTCTTGATGTTCATAAACACCAAGGGGCTGAGCGCACTTTGTGATTTGAACTATCCTCTTCAAGCTAACGTAGTCAAGAATTTCTTAGTGGGAAAATAAGGCAGGGATGGAGGGTGCTAGGCAATTCTATTTTTCACGGATCAATGTAGATAAACAAGGAGAATATCAATCTTGGTTTCTTCATCACCATTGCCATCTTTCTTTAGCAAGTCCATTTGCCTTGTCAATAATTTATTTGGAATAGATTAATATTATTTCGCAGGAACGACAAAGGAAAGACCTCTTTTGCTTTTATGTTAAAAACTCAAGCAAAAGCTTTCGGTGGAGTGTTCTTAAGGGCAAGTTCGAAGCAGGCTCTTCTCACAGAGCCTGCTGTTTGTTTGAAGAATTTTTCTTATTGCTATCAATAAGCTGGGACAAACTGGAGACCAGTCGGAGTTGGACGGACTTGGTAGAGTGCATCGCCAGCTCCCAAAATATCACCAGATTCACTGAAGCTGAATTCGCCAATAGCAGAATCTAGCATTTCAACCTCTTTCAAAGTATCAATTACTGCGGATGGATCTGATGTGCCAGATTTTTCCAGCGCCTTGGCAAATACTTGCACAGCTGCGTAGGAGCGAAGACTATGAATCGTAGGATCTGATCCAAATTCCGCCTCGTATTGCTCTGTGACGCTTCTAGCGTTCGCCACTTTTGAAAGATCAAATGGCGCAGAAACATAATATTCCATTGCGTTTTTTCCTGCGTTTACAATGAACGAAGGATCTTTTACTCCATCTCCGGAAATGAAGAAGGCATTATTTCTTTCTTTTCGGGCCTCAGCAACAAATTTAGCTGCTTCTGGATGATAACCGCTGAAAAACACAGCAGTTCCATTTGAACTGTTCACCTTTGCTTTTCGGAGCTTTCCAATTAGCTCAGAATAACTCTCAGTTCCAGACTCAATGGGCTCAAAAACCAGTACTTTGACCCCATTCTGTTCAAGACCATCTCTAACGAGACCGGCCATCTCTTTTCCGCAGTTACCTTGGTCAAAAATTACCGCGGCCTTTTTTATTCCCAAGGCTTTGACAGCGAATTCTACTTGCAAAAGTGCTTGAGAGGCGTCGTGACTGATTGTCCTGAAGAAATTGGGATACTTACCATCATTCGTAAGGTTTGGATTGGTTGAAGCAGCAGATATAACCGGAATATTTGCGCCCAAGTAGCTTGGCAAAGCAGCTTCTGTCGAGTTGCTGCAGATGTGTCCAATTACAGCAATCACATTCTCTGCTATCATTTCCTCAGCTACTTGAGCAGCCTTAGCTGAATCACAAGCATCGTCTTGCGTAACAACCTCAAGCTCTGTACCCAGAACTCCTCCAGCAGCGTTGATATGCTTGATTGCTAAGTCGCTCCATTTTTTGCAGAAATTCCATAGTTTGACATCTCTCCTGTGTACGGGCCTACTACACCAATTTTTAGATTTTCTGCCCATGAATTTGAATAAGCTAAGGTTGAAATTCCCAAAGCAACCAAAGAGCTAGCGATTCTTTTGATAAACTTATTATCCTTCATAATTTACTTTTCTGTCACAATTTGAATAAAGATTAAGAGTCATGTATTAGTTCTTGGTTTTCAGCTAAATCAAAAACTAATGAGTATTCTTTTCTATATCCGAAGGCAATGCACAACAAAAAAATGAAAAATATTCAAAAATGACAAAAGGTAATTTGGTGTCTTCGAATTCAATCGTATTGCTGAAGCCTATAAAAGTTACGGCGGTCAGCTGAAACCACCTCTAGTTGTTGCAGTTGATTACCTTTCAAAATTGTCATTGGAACACGCACTCCTGCTTCACCTTGACCCCAGATCGCTCGAAACAGTTGCTCCAAGTCTGAAACGGCCACCTCATTGATTTTCAGAATCAAATCTCCTTCTGCTAGCCCAGATTGGCTTGCGGGGCTGTTTTTGCCGACACTTTGAACCAAGACTCTCCCATATTGTTCAACGACGGTCAAACCCAGCCAAGGTTTTGGTGGCTTCGAAACCTGACCTTGTTCAATCAATTCGGATAAAATTGGTCGTAGGGCTTCAATGGGAACAAACATATTTGCTGGCACAAGTTGATCTGCAAACGGACGTCTCACAAATAAAGAGCCAATTCCCACCAACTCGCCTTGGTCATTAATTAAGCCAGCCCCTGCAAATGCTGGAACCGCTGGTGTAGTAAATAGTGCATCTTCCAATAAATACTCCCAATAGCCCGCAAAATTTTCACGGTCCATCACGATCACTTCTTGAAGCACAGAATCGATTTCCCGACTGACGACCTGTAGTTGACTTCCCACCTGTAATTGTGAGGAGTCCCCAAGTGCAAGTGGCTCTGCTTGGAGGGGTGTGAGGGCCTGCACAATTCCAAATCCAGTATCTCCATCGTAGCCAATGACTGTTGCAGGGACAGTTTTACCGTCTACATCAACTAGGCTTACTTTGCTTGCTTCCAAGATAAGATAACCAATTGTCAGCACTCTGCCTTCGTCATCAATCACAATTCCACTACCTCTCCGGTTTGCTCCCAATGAAGACGCCGTTCTGGCTGTGACAGGAATCTTTACTTCCAGCCCAACAATCGCATTGACAGGATTGACCAACAATGAAGACGAACCAAGCATAGGCAGAA
Organism: Deltaproteobacteria bacterium UBA6967; assembly: GCA_002450295.1. GTDB lineage: Bacteria > SAR324 > SAR324 > SAR324 > NAC60-12 > JCVI-SCAAA005. Next base: position 3,868 of record DJYX01000215.1, on the reverse strand, counting down.
CAAAGGCAGACAGCGCAACCAGAAAAAATGGAACAACATAATTTAAATCCTTCATGTTCAATTCCTTTGTGAGTCTGTGTGCTTGATTTCAAACAAAATGCATAGCTTTTGTCTGCTCGAATTAATTCAATGGACTTATCAATCTGGAATCTGATTGACAGAAATCACTAAAAGTGACAAAAACTGATCAAAATCAAACTTTCTATGCAAAAATATTTATGAAACTTCGCTTACGTCATGTGTTGCTAGTCACAGTCGGTGCTACCCTATTGCTTACCAATGCGGTCATTCTTTTCGTAGGCTTTCAGCAAAGATCAGCAGATATTCAAAAAGCCTATTATGACCACTTTCATCTGACCTCGAAAGTGTTTGCATACCGCTCATTTTTTGTCATCCAAGGGGGGATGGAGAAGCAACTCCCTTACTACCTAAGTGGACTACTCACGGATCAAATATTTTATTATGTAATCACAGATTCTAACAAAAAGGTCTTAATTTCCTCCTTTGATTCTGAAAGTCAATTATCTGATCATGACCTATTGATTTGGTCGCAAGGAAAAATTGAAACTACTCAAAACGTGATTCTCAGTAGTAAGGACCGGATTTATGGGATTCAGAAAATGGTCGGCAGACTTCGATCGTTCTTACCTGGTACTCTAACTCCGCAAGGTGAATCAATGGTAGGTGATGAAAGAGTATATGAAGTCGAGGTTAAATTTGGGGACACACGAAAACTGGATGTCCTAGACACTCGTGCAGCATTTATGTACATGGGCTTTCAAGAATACGAGTCATCGCTGTTCGAATATTTAAATGATTACAGAATTTTTCTAAACCTATTTTTCACAACCATTTTTATTTTATTTTTTTCATACGTCTTCAGTGGTTGGTTCTTAGCCCCAATGAACCAGTTACAACGATATCTAAACAGATTTCAACAAAGAACAAAAAAGACGACTCCCAAGAAATTTGCGATGCAAGTGAGGATTTTGGATCCAAGACGCATCACTGCGCACACTGTGGAAACTCAGCATCTCTTGGATGCCTGCAAAAATTTTCAGGACAATCTCCTCCACAGTCTTCAGGTGGTGCAGAAAACTCATCACCAGATGCAGGCGGCCACTGATGGAATTCAAGAGTCTTACGTCTCTCTCGAACAAACCCAACGACAACTCGTGCAGTCTACGAAGATGGCCGCTGTTGGAGAAATGCTTGCGATGATCGCGCATCAGTGGCGACAACCACTTTCAGTGATTGGGATGATCACATCTGGTCTCACCCTGAAAGTTCATATGAACAAAATAGATACAGCTTTCACAGAGGAGATCGACAAGCTACAGCATCAGATCCGTTTCCTCTCCAGAACCATTGAAGACTTTCGAAATTTCTTCCGGCCCAACGATAAATTAGAAAGCGTCCAACTTGGCGATATCGTGACGCTGACTGTGAAAATGTTTGAACCAATCCTTCAAAAGTCTGCAATAGAAGTTCAGACGGAACTGATTGCTGTTCCATCTATCAGAGTTCATCAGAGTGAACTGCAGCAAGTGATCATGAATTTGCTCAAAAATGCAATGGATGCTTTGGTTGAGAAGCAGCCAAAATTAAGGCAAATCAAAATTCGAGTAGGCCAAAATGAGAATCGCCAAATTCTTGAGGTACAAGATAACGCAGGAGGGATTGACGAAGAAATTATTGATCGAATCTTCGATCCTTACTTTACAACCAAAGGAAAGTTGAATGGAACCGGATTAGGCCTGTACATGTCAAAATTAATTATTGAAGAACATCTCCGCGGGAGACTTTTTGTACAAAATCAAGATAGTGGTGCGAATTTCAGAATTGAGCTACCCTGCTAGATCATCAACCTTGATTTAGATTTGGTAGGAGCTATCAACATGAACAACGACCTGAATGTTTTGGGAGAACCTCTTCAACCCTGCAGCATGAATCCTTTGACAGGATTCTATCGAGATGGTTGTTGTAAGACCGGTGAAGATGACCGTGGGAAACATATTGTCTGTGCCCGGATGACAGAAGACTTTTTGAACTACACCAAAAGTCGTGGAAATGATCTCTCCACTGCCATTCCACAATTTGGATTTCCAGGTTTAAAACCAGGCGATCAATGGTGCCTTTGTGCCTCCCGTTGGAAAGAGGCCTTGGATGCTGGGATGGCTCCACCCGTTCGGCTTCGGGCAACTCATGAAGCTGCCTTAGAGATTGTCTCATTGGACGAACTTCAGCATCACGCTCTTCCAGATGACTGACTGAACAGTGCCTCACCTCCACGAAAAAATTCTCAAAACCTCGCTCAAGCCCAAGCCAGGTCAACCTACCTTTTTACATAAGGTGGAACTCATTGTGAGCCAAATCCCGGCTGGAAAAGTAATGACCTATGGTCAAGTAGCACAGTGCATAGGTCAGGGCACAGCTCGACTTGTCGGAATGGCTCTATCTTCTTTACCGAAAGCATCTTCAATTCCTTGGCATCGAGTGGTGAACGCCAAGGGTGGTATCAGTCCACGTGCAAATCCCCAAAGCTCACTTGAACAGATCCAACGGCTCCTTGATGAAGGAATCCAATTCAACCGCAACCAAGAGTTGGATCTGAACTCATATCGCTACAAACCCCAAAACTTTGAGGTAAGATCCAAGTGAACTCTTGGGAGAAGATGAATTGAGGGCATCTATTACTGACTGGGTAAAAGATCTCTGACATCTTTTTGAAAAGATACAGAGTTGACTTTGCAGCGAGCATTGTGAGTAAGCTCTCAATTTACTTCTCAAGCATAATCATTATTTGGAAAAACCATGTCTGGCAGAATCGAAGGAAAGATCGCAATGGTTGTAGGTGCGGCGCAAGGTATTGGTGAAGCAATCGCTAAACGTTTTATGGAAGAGGGAGCTAAGGTTGTGATTGCAGATGTTTTGGACGAGATCGGCCAAGCTACAGCCGAACGTCTTGGTGGTACTTATGTCCATACGGACATTTCAGATTTTGAAGCAGCTAAAGAAGCAGTTGCAGTTGCTGTCCAAAATTATGGGACCCTCGATATTATTGTACAGAATGCTGGAATTTATCCTTGGACCTTGATTGAAAACACCTCACCAGAAGAATGGGACCAAGTTTGTGCAGTTAATTTGAAAGGGACTTTTCTGGCAGCTAGAGCAGCCTTTCCAGTGATGAAAAAAAATCGATCTGGTCGAATGATTTTCACCTCTTCAATCACAGGTCCCTACGTAACGAGTCCCGGTCACGGACACTACTCTGCGACAAAGGCAGGTATAAACGGCTTCATTAAGGCTGCAGCCCTTGAATTTTCTGGCTACGGTATCACAGTCAATGGAGTTGAACCCGGAAACATTCTGACAGATGGGATGAAAGCTCACCGATCTCAGGACTTCATCAAATCGATGGAAGACGCCATTCCTCTTGGCCGGCTCGGTACCCCACTTGACGTAGCAAACGCATTTTTATTTCTTGCTTCTGATGAGGCCGCCTACATCACAGGTACAACCATCGTAGTTGACGGTGGACAATTACTACCCGAAGGGAATGATTTTCGGATCAATCCAGACCCGTAAGATTTAAAGAACAACATCAATGTCAAAATCATATCCGGATAAGTTATGAGTCGCTTCGAAGGCCAGGTTGTTATTGTTACAGGAGGCGCCTTAGGAATTGGAGGCGCTACTGCTCGAAAATTTGCGAAAGAGGGAGCTAAAGTCCTCATCGCAGATTTCAATGAGCAGGCCGCTACCAAGAATGTCGAATTGATTCTCAGTCAAGGAGGCATCGCAGCATTCAGTCGTACTGATGTTTCCAAGAGTGAAGATGTCGAGAGAATGGTTCAGGAAGCCATTC
>DJYX01000234.1 GCA_002450295.1 Deltaproteobacteria bacterium UBA6967 | reverse complement strand
GCAGAGGCGGAGAAGACAGGGAAGCTTTTCAAAGATTATCCTTTCTATTCAAAGGTGGTGATCCCAGCTGGAACTTACCAAGGAGTGGATTACGATGTTGTGTCGATTCAAGACTCAGCCTTATGGACAGCCGGACGCCATGTTCCAGAAGAGATCGTCCAGAAAGCCGCGGAGATGATTTACGACCCCAACGGGCTCAAATACCTCGTCAGCGTGAAATCCACAGCAAAAGCTATGAGCATTGACTCTGGCCTGACTGGAATTGTGACTCCTGTCCATCAGGGTGCTCAAAAATTCTGGACAGCCAAAGGCAAGACTCTGTCAGCTGAGCAAAGTAGATAGAACGCCTTAAGATCTTTTAGGGTGGATCAACAGGGTGAGCAATCTCCTATGAATGCATCGCCCTATTACTAATTTCCAATGAACGAATCGGACTCTTCACAAAACGAGGGTGGACAAAAAGAAAAATTTAACGAAAATAATTGTGTGTTTTGAAAAAATTAGAAAATCCCTGATTGAGTTTGTCAGATAACTCAATCTAGAATTTTCTTAAATTCCCTAGGCCTATATATCTCAGGTTTCAATTATCGAAATGATCCTGAAAGTTGTTGTGCCTCGATTCTTTTACAAGCTGATGGTCTGCTTGTGCAAAAGACTTCTTCCTCCCTCTCAAACTTTGAGATTGTCATCTGCTTTAAAGAAGTAGAATGATCTGAGTGTTTAACTTATTCCAAAGGGTCCCATGAAAATGAGTAAACTCATATGTCAAGCATTGCCACTATTCGCCACAATTCTTTTACTGTCGCTACCTCACCAAGCTTGGGCAGATAACAAAGATTACATTCTGAACACAGCTTCAACAGGGGGGACTTATCACCCTGTAGGGACAGCGATCGCCACACTGTCTAAGGTAAAGTTGCTCCCCAAAGAAAAATTTAGTCTAACTGCAGTCAACTCTGCTGGTTCTGGTGCAAACGTTCAGGCCATGGGAGCTGGGACTGCAGACTTTGCAATTCTGCAAGGCCTTTTTGGATCATATGCAGCCACAGGCACAGGACCAATTTCCGCGCCACAGAAAAACCTTCGCTCCGTCACAATGCTCTGGCAAAACGTTGAGCAGTTTGTTGTTGCAAACTCTGCTGTCAAATCAGGCACTGTCTCCGACTTAATGGCTTTGAAAGGTTCAAAAGCAGGAATGGGAGCAAAGAACTCAGGAACATTAGGTTCCAACAAAGTGCTTCTATCGGGGATGGGTATTGACATCGAAAAGGACTTTTCTCTGATGTACGGTGGCTATGGTCCAACAGCAGATGCACTAGCAAACGGTCAAGTTGTGACAGCGGGTATACCGTCAGGCCCTCCAACAGGAGCAATCACAAAATTGATGGCTGGAAACAGTGGAAAGTTTACAATTCTGGATGTGACCGCAGAAGAGGCCAAAAAGATGGACGGTGGTCGACTATTGTGGACACCCTACACTATCAAAGCAGGAACCTATCCAGGCCAAAACAAGGATATCAGCACGATTGCTCAACCAAATTTCTTAGCAGTTAATGAGAATGTTGATGAGAACCATGTTTATCTGTTGACGAAGACTATGTTTGCAAACCTGCCATTTTTACAGGCTATTCACCCAGCGACTAAGGCAATGGCGATTGAAAAAGCAATGGCTGGATTACCTGTGCCGCTGCACCCTGGAGCTGCCAAGTACTATAAAGAGATTGGCATGACCATTCCCTCCCACCTAGTCACCAAATAATTCCGCTGTGAGGCCAGTATCACTGGCCTCATCCATCCTAGGCTTCACATGGTCTCCTCATCAAATAGTGATGTTGCAGGCAACGAACACCGTGATGAGTGGTTAACTCTCGACTCTGTCAACAAGACACTGACTCAGTGGCTGCTGATTATTGGAGCCGTTGGGTTCGCTATTTGGCACGTAGCTACAAATCTGCTGATCAACGAATCGGTACTCTGGCAAAACGCAATTCACTTCGCTGGCTTCGCCATTCTTGCCTCTGTAATCTATCCAGCACGTCTTTTTGGTCGGAAAAGTATCCTTTTTGACCTTGTCTATGGGCTTGTTGCTGCCTGGGCAGCTTGTTGGGTTATCGCCTCAGAATCCAGAATCTATGAGGATACTCTGGCAATCACAGGTCAAGCTTGGCAATTCAACATTATTGATTGGTTTGCTGGGTTTGTGTTGGTTGTAGCAGCTATTGATTTTTCAAGAAGAGTATCTGGTTGGGTGATTCCCGTACTCATAATCCTAGCGCTTTCCTACATCCTGATTTTGGGTGAATACTTACCAGGGGTGTTCCGAGCAGCCAGTCTCCCACTTGATGACGTGTTGTTCCGCACAGTTTATAATGATGAAGGCCTTTTCGGAATCCTCGCCAACATTTCTTCTTCTAACATAACTTTGTTCATGATCTTCGGCGGCTTTCTGGTGATTTCTGGGGCCAGCGATTTCGTGATTGAAGTATCAAAAGTGGTGGCGGGTAGGATCCGAGGTGGATCTGCTTTTGTAGCAGTTTTATCTTCAGCTTTGACTGGAACCATCAGCGGATCTGCTGTGGCCAATACAGCTTCTACTGGAGTAATCACTATTCCACTCATGAAATCCAGTGGTTTTCGGGGACGCTTCGCTGGAGGAGTTGAAGCAGCAGCATCCACTGGAGGGCAGCTGATGCCCCCAATCATGGGTGCTGGAGCCTTTGTCATGGCGAGCTACACAGCAATTCCATATTCGACAATTGTTTCTGTATCCATTGTCCCAGCTGTTATCTACTTTCTGTCAGTCGCCTCTGCCGTTCGTATTGAAGCAGTGAAATACCGCGTGGGAGAGGGGATAGATATGAGTGTCAGCCGAGCCAAAATCTTGGCAGGAGCACTCACGTTTATTATTCCATTGACCGTGATGATTTATTTTCTCATGGCAGGTGTAACTCCAAGCTTCGCAGCATCTGCTTCCATTGCGGTCTTAATCGGAGTGTCCTGGGTAGCTTGGCTGATTGGGAGATTGATGGGAATCGAGGAACTGCAAGCCAATGTCATGAATCTCAAACGGATCGTTGAAGCTTGTTTGGCTGGCATGCGTGGGGGTATTTTGACCGCCATTTTGTTGGTGGCGATTGGAGTGATCAACAATGCGATTGTCACAAGTGGTATTGGCAATGGATTTTCATTGATGATCGCTCAGTGGTCCCAAGGCTCCATCGTTTTAGCGATAGTCTTAATTGGATTGGCATCTCTGGTTTTAGGAATGGGCCTACCAGTAACCGCCTCGTATATCATTCTTGCGATTCTGTGTGCACCTGCCTTAGCAGGAATTTTGGCAGATACCATTATTACTGAAAAGTTGGTTAATGGCCTTGCTGATCCGATGCAGGCCGCACTTTTTATGCTCGTTGAGAGTCCTCATGTTGCGAAAGTGGCAACGGGAATGACAATGGAGGAGGCTTCCAGTTTGATGTCAGCTGTCCCTTTTGAAGTGGCCATGACAATGCGCCCGATGCTGGTGGACGCTGAGGTACTGACAGGCTTTTTGCTCGTAGCACACCTAATCATTTTCTGGTTGAGCCAAGACAGTAACGTGACTCCACCAGTTTGTCTGGCCGCCTTTACTGCAGCTGGAATTGCAAAGTCCCCACCCATGGCAACAGGGTTCCAGGCTTGGAAAGCTGCCAAGGGGTTGTATGTCGTTCCCTTACTTTTCGCCTACACACCTCTCGTTAACGGTACTGCCTTAGAAATTTGCCAGATTGGTTTTTTTGCTTTGTTCGGGATCTATGCTACAAATGCAATGATTGCACGGTACGCGGAAGGACCGATGGCAATTTGGTATTGGCCCGTCTTAATCATTGGTGCTGGGCTATCGTTCTGGCCTCTCAATTTACTATTTAATATTTTAGGGGCGATTGCCGTGCTGGCTATTATTTTCCATAGCAACCGATGCAATAAGGTTCACTCTCAGCACTGATCAAAAAAGTGTACTCAATCTTCTATCCCAATATGCACAGCTTTTCCAGTTACCCAAAAGTAGAATTAAAACCACGTTCCCACTCACTCAATCCGAGATTACAGGAACTACATCTACCAATGGTTGCTCTTGAAAACTTTCTAGCATCTACCAAGGAAATCAGTGTTCAAGAGCTAGAATACGTTCCATATCAACGGCTTGTTCTGGCCCATCTTTTAGATGAAGAATGCGGTGGCTCACTCAAAAAAATCCTCGTAGAAACGTTACATGACCGAGCAACCGGAGCTTTGGAAATCAGTACTCCTCCCGACCTTAACAAAGACGATTTGATCAAAATTTCCACGGCAGTCAGTCACTTGGTTGGCTTACCAAATTTCGACTCCATGAGTGGAAAGTACTATGCCTGCTTTGATGTAAAGGACACCGACAACAGTGACTCTTACCTAAGGCAAGCCTATCGTCTTTTTACCCTGCACACGGATGGGACTTACGTGGACGAAACAACCGACTGGGTCTTGCTGCTTAAGCTCAAAGAAGAAAATGCGGTGGGAGGCGAAAGCAGACTGTTACACCTGGACGATTGGGAAGAAATGGAGATCTTTGCGGAGCATCCTTTGGGACACACTCCCATGGAATATAAATCTCCACCAAGCAAAAATGTTTCAGTCTCTGTAAAGCGTCAGACATTTTATCAGCGCAATGGTCGGCCCTGTCTCTGTTTCATCGACCAGTTCGCGTATCCACATACCATCGAGCAAGCCCTTTTTCTGAGGGACATGTCTCATTCAATGGAAAAATCTCCAAAAACACTCTCCATCCCATTGCCCACCGGACACATCCTATTGATCAACAATCACTTTTGGGCACATGGCAGAGAGCCCTTCAAAAAACATCCTAAACTGTATCGGGAATTGTTGCGCCAGCGCGGTGCTTTCAACGAACAGGTTTAAAAAAATTAAACAAAATTTGATTCAGGAAAAGATCATCTTCACAACACACCGAAGTACTCTGACTCTCCTACAAGCTTTCCCGATTCCTATTCCACCTGACTCCCACCAAGCATAGTTCACTTAGCAAAGCCATGGGTAAAAGAAGTCCGAATTATTAAAATTTAAAATATTAATTTTCTTATTGAAATTTTGTATTTAACCAAAATTTCGTAGTGTCAGTTGACTCTCTCCGCTTTACTAGGTAGAAGTTCTTTCGAATCATCAACTGAAAAGAATTAGAATTTTTTCTTTAACAAAAAGACCAAGGTTGCAAGGGAGATTTCTGATGATCAAGCCAACCCATATTAAAAAAAGTATTTTGCTCTTCATTCTTTCTACTCTTGCAACGATTCCTGAGATTTACGCAGGAGACACTCCCTCAGTTAAAGGAACAAAGATTTATTTTGTTAATATTCAAGATGGTGATGTCCTCAAAAGTCCATTCATTGTCAGATTTGGCCTGAGTTCTATGATGGGCATTGCTCCAGCCCTTGTAGATTGGCCTGACACAGGACATCATCACCTAATAATAAATTCTCCAACTCCTGATCCAAACAAAGCAATTCCTAGTAAAAGCGAGAATCATATCCACCTGAGCGGTGGTCAAACAGAATGGGAGGTTGATCTACCATCAGGCCAGCACACGTTGCAACTGATCTTGGGAGATTATTCACACATCCCTCACGACCCTCCTGTAATTTCGGAAGTCATCACCATCACTGTGGAGTAAAGAGATGAGACTCTCTGTTGGCAGTAAATTGCTCCTACTCATTACGATTGGGGGAGGATTGGCTCTTACACTGATGGCGGTTGTTCTGATCGGAATGGAACTAAACAGGGCAGACCAACGTTTTGTTGAGCGTTATCAAGGCCTTTCAGATTTGATGTCCACTGAACTAGCTCCAGCGCTGCACCTGTCTGATGAGAGAATCATTGGGAAACGCATCCAAGCCTTTTTGAGTGTCGCAAAGAATGATCTTGTGTTACTGCGAGCCTATGATCTCGAGGGAACTCAAATTTATGAATATGGAAAAGCAGACTTTGAAACCCAACTCAACCAACTGATCCTGAATCGATTGCCAACTCTCCAGACAGGGCAAATTGTGATTGAGCAGAATGAGGAAAATCTGGTCCTGCTTCAACCAGCTCGGCTCGCCAGCGATGAAATGGCCGGCTATGTGGGATTGATTTGGAGCCGTCTGGAGCTACAAAATCAACGTGAGGAATTAATAATTACCTCAGCATGGTTGATTCTTGCCATGCTCCTGGGAACTAGTTTGAGCTTACTAGGGGCGGTGTACCTCTTTATTACCAGACCAGTTGGACAAATGCTTCTTTCACTTGATACAAGTTCGCGAGAAATTGCCGATTCAAATATAGAACTTTCAGAACGGACTCTGAGGCAAAGCTCTTCACTCGAAGAAACCGCAGCTTCGATGGAACAGATGTCGAGCATCATGGAAAATAATGCTGAAGAATCCAAGAAAGCTGCTCAGTTGATGCGCGGAACTCGTCAAACTGCAGATCAAGTTCGTGACAACCTTTTAGCTGCGGTCACCCAAGCGATCTCTTCAAACGAAAAAACCCTGACACAGTTGCAAGGAACCAACGAACGTGTCGTTGGAGCAATGTCAGCAATATCAAGCAACTCTCAAAAAATTGAAGGTATTATCAGCTTGATAAACGAGATTTCTTTCCAGACTAACCTTCTAGCCCTGAATGCGTCTGTGGAAGCTGCTCGTGCTGGGGAACATGGAAAGGGATTTGCCGTAGTTGCCACGGAGGTACGCAAACTAGCGCATCGCTCTGCAAGGGCTGCTGCTGAAATTGGGAATCTGATTGAAACCAGCAAGCAAAGTATTCAGCAAGGGAGAGAGTTTGTTAAAGATAGTGACGAATCCCTTAGTGAAATGCGAACTGAATCCCAAGCAACTCTTGAAGGCCTCCACCAACAAAGTAGTGAGAATCTGGAAGCAATTCTTCGAGCGGTCATTGAGTTCTCCGAAGTGATGGAGAGCATAGAGGTCGCCTCCGCAGAGCACGCCAATGGGATCAACCAGGTCAACAAAGCTATTATGGACATGGACCAACTGACTCAAGAGAATGCAACAATGGTCGAGCAGAGTGCTGCAGCTAGCGAACAAATGGCTTCGCAGGCAGAGCGTTTACGTCAACTCTTTGTCCCAGGACAACGTCGCAACTACCAGAAAAAGGCCACCACCAAAAAAAGAATTGAGGGCGACCACAATCTAAAAGATTCCAAATCACTCCCTGAGCCCAACTACAAAAAATCACGCTTTACAAATCAATCAAACACTGAAGAAGATTTTTTTGAGTAGTCCATAATCGTTCCCCTTCGAGGGTTCAATTTTTGTCCGCCTAAGGACATATTCCAAAGGAGGAAGTATGATCGGATTGACTGTAAACGGCCAAACCCACCAATTGGATGTAGATCCAACAACTCCCCTTCTTTGGGTTCTCAGAGAGCATCTCAAGCTCACCGGCACCAAATATGGCTGCGGCATTCAAAACTGCGGCTCCTGTACAGTCCACGTCAATGGGAAGGCTGTCCGCTCCTGTGGAGAAACTCTTGAAGAAGTAGCCGGAAAAAACATCATTACAATCGAGGGTCTTTCAGAAGATAATCAACATCCGGTTCAGCGTGCTTGGGCAGAGATTGATGTTCCTCAATGTGGCTACTGTCAACCCGGATTCATCATGGCGACAGCAGCTTTTTTGAAGATGATGCCAGAGCCCGAGGATCAAATGATTGACCGACTCCTTACAAATATTTGCCGCTGTGGAACCTACAACCAAGTGCGGGCTGCCATTCATCGGGCTGCTGAGATTCAAAAGAAGGAAGCATGAAAATTGTTGCACTGAATCGGCGAGATTTTTTAAAAAGCTCAGCACTGGTCACAGGCGGTCTTATATTGGGTTTTGAGAATTCAATATCTGCGAACGTGGGAAAATCACCAATTTCATTAAGTCCTTTTTTACAGATTACTAGGGAGGGCAAGATTCGACTGGGTGTTCCTGTTGTGGAAATGGGTCAAGGTATCTACACCGCGCTTGCGATGAGTGTTCTTGAAGAGCTCAACTCAGATGTTAATCTTATTGAAGAAATTCAGACTATTCATCATCCTAGTTTCAAGCACCCATTAGTTGCAAAATTTACAAATGATGTATTACAAATGCAAATTACAGGTGGAAGTGCTTCACTTAAAGGATGGAGCAAGCATTTCCAAAGAATTGGAGCAACTTGTCGAGAGATGCTTTTAAATGCAGCTAAGAATTATTGGAAATT
>DJYX01000221.1:9981-12832 GCA_002450295.1 Deltaproteobacteria bacterium UBA6967 | reverse complement strand
GCTGAACCTATATTTTCCGATGAGTTTTGGGATCACTGCTGCTCTGGCGATTGTGACCTACATCGGAGCATGGAATCAATTCTGGTGGCCATTCATCATGACTACCCAGGAAGAAAAATTTACTGTGACAATTGCGATCTCCAGCGTACAAGACGCCTTTGGAGTCCGCTACGCAAGAGAAATGGCGCTAGCTGTTCTGGCAGGTTTCCCCGTCGCTGCAGCCTACTTGGTCTTCCAAAAGAAAGTGACCAACGCCTTGATGATGACCTCTGGAATCAAGGGATAAGTTCTCTTGAGAATCACGCAGCCTGAGGCGATGGCTCTGCCAGAACAAATTTTCTGGCCCCCAATCTCTTGATAAAGTTTGATCGTAATACAATCGACTAATTTGTCTGTTGTCAGATTAATTTCTCGTGCAAACACGTCCTCTTCTTTTCAGACTTTGACTGTGTTTGCCTCATTTCCCAACTGTGATCACGAACTATGAAAGCATCCATCACCACGAACGCAAAATTCCAGATTGCCCCAATTGATGACCGCATTTACGGCTCATTTCTGGAGCACCTCGGCCGGGCAATTTACGAAGGAATTTATGAGCCAGGTCACCCTTCCAGCAATGAGAAAGGTTTTCGAACCGATGTTCTGGAGATTATTCGAGATCTGCATGTTCCTGTCATTCGCTATCCTGGAGGGAACTACGTTTCTGCCTTCAAGTGGGAAGACAGCGTTGGTCCCCGTGAATTGAGACCCAAGCGCTTGGATCTAGCTTGGAGAACAATCGAGACTAACCAGTTTGGTATCGCTGAGTTTCATGACTGGTGTCAACAGGCCAACACGGCCTATATGATGGCGATCAATCTTGGCTCAAGAGGGATTGACGATGCTCGCAATCTACTGGAATACTGCAATGACAATTCTGGTGCCGCTTGGGGAGACTTGCGTAAGCAGCACGGCTACCCGGAACCATTCAATATTCGGATGTGGTGCCTAGGCAACGAGATAGATGGTCCCTGGCAGGTTGGGCACAAAACAGCCTACGAATATGGCCGTTTGGCAAACGAGACTGCCAAGACCTATCGGAAATTTGATGAAGACTTGGAGTTGATTGTCTGTGGTAGTTCCAATGACAAGATGGCGACCTATCCTGAATGGGAAGCAGAGGTGCTTGATCAAAGCTATGAATCCGTTGACTACATCTCACTGCACAAGTACTGGAACAACTATCCCAAGGACACTCTCAACTACCTCGCTAGTCACTATGAACTGGATGAATACATTGGCACTGTCCGCAGTGTCATCCAGTACATCAAGGCCAAGAAACGAGCAAAGAATGATGTCTACATCTCCTTTGATGAATGGAACCCGTGGTATCACACCAACAAGAGGGACCACGAACTACTGAAGACCTGGGACTGGCCCGAAGCCCCACACCTGTTTGAAGATCCCTACAATCTAGAGGATGCTCTACTTGTGGGGACAGTGATCAACTCCTTTATCCGCAATGCGGATATTGTCAAAATTGCTTGCATGGCCCAGCTCGTCAATGTCATCGCTCCTATCTCTACCGAAAAGGGTGGAGCTGTCTGGAAGCAGACCATCTTCTATCCATATTACTTGGCTTCCAAATATGGTCGGGGTACTGCGCTTCAAGCTCAGGTTGCTTCACCAACATATGATTGTACGATTCGTGATCAGGCCTCCTATCTGGACACTTCGGTGGTTCTCAATGAAGAGCGGCAGGAAATCTCCGTCTTCTGTGTTAATAAGCACCCAGACCAGTCACTGCATGCAGAAATCTCACTAGAAAATTTCTCTGGGCTCAGTGGATTGGAACATATCTGTTTGACAGGGCCAGATCGCTACATGACAAATACCGCACAGCAACCCGATCGTGTGGTTCCCCAGTTGTTGGAACCACCCAAGGTAAGTCAAACCCAATCAACTGTTTCGCTCCCACCTTTGTCTTTCAACGTCCTTCGCTATCGCTACCAAGGTTGAAAATGAGCAACATTCCCCGCAACGAGTATCCACGCCCACAAATGCAACGCAAGGACTGGCTTTGCCTGAACGGTCCTTGGGAATTTGAAGTGGATCAAGGCGACAGCGGACTCCACCGTGGACTGCTGACCAGATCATTGGCCCAAACAATTCAGGTCCCCTTTTGCCCTGAATCCAAACTGTCCGGGATTGAGAATCAAGATCACCTGATCTGTGTCTGGTACCGGAAGCGTGTCAAGGTTCCAACAGAATGGAAGGCAGACCAGATCTTGATCCACTTTCAGGCCGTGGATTATGAGTCTACTGTTTGGGTCAATGGTGAGGAAGTAACTCGACATCGTGGGGGATTCACACCGTTTTCGTGCACAGCGGATCTGAGCAATTTGACTGCTCATCGAGAGATTGAAATCGTTTTGAGGGCCCGGGATTATGATGATCGTCCACAGCCTCGAGGGAAACAAGCACGAGGCTTTGCCGGCCATGGTGCCTTGTACGGGAGAACCACTGGCATCTGGCAAACTGTCTGGATAGAGCCTGTTCCCCAGATTCACCTACAACGGCCTCGTCTGACTCCTGTTGGATCCACAGAATCTTTGCAGGTTTTACAGCCTTTGAGCATTCCGACCGAGGGACATCAGGTTCGTTTCCAAATCCTTGCCGATGGGAAAGAGGTTGCCTCCAAGACCTTAAAAACAAATGCTGATTTCACTCTTCAAGCAGATATTCCTTTACCCACAGTCCGACGTTGGACTATAGAAGATCCTTTCCTCTATGAAGTGAATGTAGAGTTGCGGAATACTAGCAATGAAGTTGTCGATTCTTACCAAAGTTACTTCGGCTTTCGAACGGTATC
>DJYX01000221.1:0-9599 GCA_002450295.1 Deltaproteobacteria bacterium UBA6967 | reverse complement strand
GTACTCGACCAAGGTTACTACCCGGACGGACTGATGACGGCTCCTCGTGATGAGGATCTGGTTGAAGATATTCGGCTCAGCTTAGAGGCGGGTTTCAATGGAGCGCGGCTTCACCAGAAAGTGTTCGAAGAACGTTTCCTGTACCATGCTGACCGCATGGGTTACCTGGTCTGGGGAGAATTTGGGGATTGGGGTGCAGCGAACCTGGGACGCTTTCCTCACCATCAAAGCTTTTCTGCTTCCTACATCACAGAGTGGCTTGAAGCTATCGAGCGGGATTATTCACATCCAAGTATTGTAGGTTGGTGTCCTCTCAACGAAACTTGGGAACCCATCATGGAGGAGATGTCCCAACTCGACGACATCACAAGAGGGATGTTCCTGGCGACCAAGGCCATGGATCCAACTCGACCTGTACTGGACACATCAGGCTACTCTCACCGGATCCATGAAACAGACGTGTATGACTGCCACGACTACACCCAGGATCCAGAGAAGTTTGCAGAGCACCACTCGCATGTTGGCGAGGGGAACCCCTATCAGAATGAGTGGAAGGTAGAGGGGCCTCATCTGCGAGATTATCGTGGACGGCCTCTCAAACAACGTTGGTCAACCCCCTACCGAGGGCAACCCTACTTTGTCAGCGAGTTTGGGGGGATTTGGTGGAACCCGGAAGATGAGCACCGGCACTCCTGGGGATATGGCGAGAGGCCGAAAAATATTGAAGAGTTTTATGACCGCTTTGAAAAACTCTGTACGATCCTGCTACAGAATCCGCTGATGTTCGGCTATTGCTATACCCAACTCACCGATATTGATCAGGAGCAAAACGGGATCTACACCTATCGGCGAGATATCAAATTTGACATGCAGCGTATCCGGCGTGTTCAGACCCAGATCGCAGCTATCGAAAAATTAGGAGACTAGGCTTTTCAAATTCAGGACTTCTCTAAAAGTTAATCACTCGCTAGGTCCCTCTATTTAGAGAAGCCAACTGTCTCATTCTGCTGCCGTATCTTCCTCACAATCACGGTATTCCACCTTGCCATCAGGCAAGATCGTATTGCAAAGCTTTGCCTTTTCGAACAGCGTGTTCTCTGTAATTGCCTCTCGTAGGTCAATACCGTACAAGTTGGCATCGGTCAAATCGGCATCCGTCAAGTCCGCGCCTTGAAGTCGGATTCGATGTAAGTTTGCTCCAACTAGCTTGGCTTGGCTCAGTACAGCTTTGCTCAGATCTGCTTCTCGTAGGTCTGCGCCTGACAAGTCTGCCTCACTCAAATTCGCTTCACTCAAATTCGCTTCGCTTAGATCCGCATTCGACAAGTCAGCACCAATCAAATTAGCACCTCGTAATTTAGCTCCAGATAATTTGGCACCTGAGAGGTCTGCTCCTTCGAGGTTTGCGTGCAACAAATCGACTTCCGTCAGATCTGCATTCTTCAAGATGGCTCCTGGTGCATTCGCTTCATGCAGATCAGCGAAGAACAGCAAGGTTCCCGATAAATCCGCCTGGGCCAAATTGGCTTGATGAAGATTGGCCCCATTCAAGTCAGCGCCATGGAGATCTGCTCCTACCAGATTGGCCTCCTGCAAATCTGCTTTTGCTAAATTGGCTTTGGACAGCTTGGCTTCTCGCAGATCTGAAGAATACAGAACAGCTTTGGGCAAATTGGCTTTCGAAAGATCTACACCAAACAACCCGCCTTTAGGACAAACCTTGGTCTCCAGAAGTTGACGCAAGTGCTCAGGATCGTGGTGTTTCATTTTGTGTCTACATCTTTCAGTTGGAACAGCTCAGATCACGAACAGAAAAATTAAACAAACTAGGTCCACTACGGCCAGAACCAGTAGAATCGGCAGATATTTTTTAATGGTTGGATGAAGCATTGGGCTCAATGGAATTCAGCCATGTTTTTCCAGGCTTCCCGCAGTTTTTCCATGTTAAAGCCCGGTTGTTGACTGGCGTTGATCAGGATCCGCTCCTTATCAAAAATCTTCTGGGCCATCTCAACAATTTCCTGAATTCCGTCTTGGGGAACAACCACCGCACCGTGCATATCTGCATGAATCAAATCTCCATCCTCGACATCCATACCATGGACGGTCACCGACTGCCCCCAGTCCACAAGGTGCACCCAAGCATGTGATGGATTAACCATTCCAGCCAGCATTTGAAACTTATCCTGGGCATCTGGGATGTCTCGAACACAACCATTGGTAATGACCCCCAAGCAACCAAGACCATAGTGCAAATTACTATTCACCTCTCCCCAAAACGAACCGTAGCCCGGCATTTCGTCCAGATCCTGGATCACAGAAATACTGGGCACAGGGCCTCCTTCAGCCACATAGCTGTAGTAACTATCTCGGTTCCAGGCATCTGTGGGCTGATGCATTGCTCGTAATCTAGCAGTTCGTGCATACCCCACGATAGAAGGCAAAGAGGGACGCGAGCAGGTAAATGGGCGAATCGTGAAGCCCCGGTTTCTTCGATTTGGATACACGGCCTCGATCGCATTGCAAACCGTAGGGGTATCCAGTGCTTTCAAGGCTTGAAGCGATTGCTCATTTGATTGTGTCATTTTTCTAGTACTCATTAATGATTATCAAGAAGTGATCTTCTGAGAGGAAACGAATGTAACCAACCATTTTTATCACTATTTATTTAGATCAACCGTAGTCATTTTATCAGCAAAGAAGGCCCGTTGGATACCACGTACGCTCTCGCCTCCATCCACCACAATATTCGAACCTACACTGTAATTACCTGCATCAGAAGCCAGAAAAATGGCTGCTCCTGCTATATTCCCTTTCTCACCAACTCGTTTGCCTGGTATGTAATTTCGCATCTCTTCGGTATAGTCTCGAGCAATTCGATTCAAGTCTGTAGGGAAATCTCCCGGAGAGATCGTGTTGATGTAGATGCCTTCCCAGGCCAGGCTATCCCCTAAGTGTTTTCCCAGTTGAATCAACCCAGCCTTGCTGACACCATAGGCAAAATTATAGAAAGGATTGATCTTCCCACAGCCATCAATCGAAGCAATATTGATTACTTTTTTTGGAGTTTCTGGAGAGCAATCCACTCGCAAATAAGGGAGAAAAGCCTGAATCAAAAAATAGATGGATTTGATGTTGAGATCCATGACCCGATCCCAATCCGATTCAGTCACATCGTCCAATGTCTTGCCACCATCGGAGATGCCAGCATTATTGACAAGAATATCGAGTCGAGATTCCCTCTCGGCAAACTGAGACACAAATTGTTTGATCCCAGCCAGGTCTTTCAAATCTGCAGAAATGACCTCACACTCCCCTAGCTTGGCAAACTCCGCTTGCTTCGCCTTTAGTTGCTCTGCATTACGGGCTACCAGGTACACTTTGGCCCCAAAGTTCAGGAATCCCTCTGCAATCATAGCCCCGATTCCCATTGAACCACCAGTGACCACAGCCACCTTGTTCTGCAAAGAGAAAATATCTTTCATCCTGAACCTCTCAAAAATTGAATTTGTTGTGAATTCTGACTACCCCAAGCAGATCAATGAATTGGAATCCTTAAACTAGCCACTACAGACTGTCCAGTAATTTGTTGCTTCTCTGCCTTTAAAAAGTTTTAAACTCGAAGGTAAGTTGAAGGTTTTGGTCTAACGTTAGGTGGCTCACAAGATACGCAATAGCATTCAACTTCAAAAACTCATACACCAACAGAGTACTCAAACCTTTAGAGATATTCCTCATCTACAAAGTATAACCAAAAGATGAAACCGGAACTTTCCAACCAGCAACTCTTACAATTTCTAACTGAGAAATATGGATCTGAACCACAATGGACTCCCATCGCCGAAGGAATGGAATCTCGAGTACTCACATTTGTTTGGGAGGACCAAGAATATATCCTGCGAGTGAATCCCAACCAGTCTGGATTTCAGAAAGATCGCTGGTGCTTTCAACAATTTCATTCTGAAGAGTTGCCGATTCCTGAAATTCTGGAGATCGGCTCCTTCTCATCCCACTATGCTTATTGCCTCTCTCGGCGACTCCCTGGAATCACACTCGAGGACAGTGCAATTCCAACTCTCCAACAACTCACTCCGTACGTTAGTCAGGTTTGGAAGCTCATTCACCAATCTCCACTGCCAAGTTCTGAAGGCTTTGGTCCTTTTAACGAGCGCGGACACGCTACTTTCTCATCCTGGCAATCTTTTTTACAGTCAACAATAAGTGGAAAAGATCAACAGTGGGATCATCTGTTTACCGGTAATTTGCTAGATGCCACAGCACTTCAACCTGTGATGCAGAGCTATCTTCAACTGACTAAGCATTGTCCTGAAGAACGCAAACTAGTACACGGAGACTTCGGTTCTAATAATGTACTGACTGATGGTCAAAAGATTACTGGGGTATTGGACTGGGACTGTGCGCTCTATGGGGATCCACTTTTTGATGTGGCTGGGAGTTTTTTCTGGTCACCACGGCTTGACTGCATGCAAATTCAGTCAGAGTTCTTTCAGCAAACACTACAGAACGAAGCCAACTTCGCCGTGCACCTGCAGTGCTATCAGTTGCGATGTGGACTAGAAGAAATCCATGAAAATGCTTTGGCAGGAAATCAAAAATTGTTGAACTGGCTCCTCAACCGAACGATGCAGATTCATCAAGCAATTGATAACTGAATTTTTAGCCGGGAGGTCTGTACAGACTCACTTGCACTCCACCACAAGATGATTTGTTGCTTGCGTCACGAAGGAGTCTCCATGTGGGATCGTAAAAGCCGTGACTCGGTCTAGAATACCGAATCCTCCTGGACATACTACCCCCGCCTCTTTATAGCATTCATGGTGTTCCAGTTGATCTGAAGCCAAGGTTAGTGTCCGGCCCAAACCCGTACACTCCAGCGTATGTATTTCCCCACCACTTGGCCCTGTTTGCTTGGGGCTTCCTTGGCAGCTGCAGAGGAACCACACAGCACCAATATTGAGAAAAATTTTGAAGGGTTTCATTCGCTATATTGCAAGATCGTCAAGTTTTGAAGATGAATTTGATTTCTGCAAGCCATCCAAACTTGATACCTAAACGTTCACTATCACTTCAGCCAAACTCTTCCTGCTTTCGCCGTAGGTGCATCGCATAAGCTTTACAGCACATCCCTGTGAGATGTCCCGTAAAGTATCCAAGAAAAGCAATCGAAAACGCTATCGACATTGTTCGCTCATTAAACACCCCAGTGAAAGCTAGAATAGATCCAAGTGCGGCTGCTAGTTCTCCAGCATCCTTTGACACATGGGAAGTTTCCTCCCAAAAATCCACTGAGTTTTGAGGCCGACGTGTGTAGACGACAAAGAAAGTGAAACCCCACACAACGATGATCGTGGGTAGGTCAATAAATCGCTCAAAGATCAGACGCTGCAAAATCACAGAGTCCTCTGTGCAGTAAAATCCTCGCTCAGGAGAGTAGGCCTCTTCACAGACACCAGTCGGACTTTCAAACCGAAATGTGGACGATTGAAAGTCAAAGTGTGTTGCGACAAACACGATCATCAGAATTCCAAGAAATCGTAAGCGAATCCTCATTTTGCTCCTTCAATGTAGATTTTTCACTAAGGTTAAAATCTCTTTGATCAAGCAGTTCAAATACCTGATCTAGGAAGGCAACTGCATCTTCCAGTCCCACAACTTTTGGGTGTGACTCACCCACCCATAGAGTAGCCTCCCCCCGTCATCCTCCCCAAAATTTTTTCCCTGCCCTAAGCTTTGCGAACCAATCAACACTACTCAGGGAGAAGTCATGAAACATTTCATCTCAAAAATAACAAAATCATTACTGACGGTTCTTCTTGTTGTTCCGGCTCTATCAGCCTGTAAGAACATGCCTCCAATCGAACAAACCTCACCTTTATTAGGTGCTTATCTTCAAGGTTCTAATATCTTGGAAGGTGATTTTCTTGAGAGCGATTCTTTTAAATTTAATCTTTCTAAAACATTTCAGCCACAAATCGAATTCATTGGGCAACTCGATTTCCAGTGGGTTGAAGAAGGGGTGCAATGGACGCAAACTACTGCGATAGATTTGTTCGACTTCGAAATGCCTGATGTGGACATTCCCGAGCTTAGTATTCCAGATGTAGCCCTTCCAACGATTAGCCTCCCAGAAGTCAGCCTTCCTGACGTCAGCCTGATTGGGTCGATCTTGCCAATGACAGAGTCTGAAGAAGTGAAAGAGTTACAAAGCAACAAAAATGAATCCTTCCTAGCTAAAAAAAATCTGGTGAAGGCAAACTTGATGGATGCTGATCTTTCCAAGATTGATCTCTCTGGCAAAGACCTATCTAGCGCAGACCTACGAGGTTCAGATCTGAGCCACGCTGACCTCACAGGAGTTAACCTAACTGGCGCACATCTTTGGCAGGCAAAGCTTAGAAAAGTAGCCTTACGAGACACGGATCTATCCGGGATGGATTTCTCAGAAATGGATTTGAGTGGGGCAGATCTAAGAGGAGTCAACCTGAGTGGGGCCAACCTGTGGGGAGCCAAACTATACCGTACCAACCTGAGTGGGGCCAATTTGAGGGGAGCCCGCCTCTCCAATGCAGACCTCACTCAGTCAGAACTCAGCGGTGCCAATCTTTCCAACGCTGAACTCTATAACACGCAATTGATGGGAGCCAATCTAATTGGAGCCAACCTCTCCGGAGCAGATTTACAAAAAGCTCAACTGACACATACCAATCTGCACAAGGCCAACCTGACAAGTGCCTGGCTAGCTGGCGCAAATCTTCAGAAAGCAAATCTACAGAAGGCAAATCTCTTCCGAAGCACGCTGCATGGTGCAAATCTACAAGATGCGGATCTCAGTGCGGCAAACTTGATGGAAGCATCGCTGATCAAGGCCAACCTGCGGGATGTGGATCTGCAGGACGCTGATCTGAATAAGACCATTCTGTTCAAAGCTTCTGTCAGCAAATCTGCTCTGATTGAAGCACAACTGTGCCTCACCAGTCTACCCGACTACACAATGCATAACCGAGATTGTGAGCAGACGCGATCAATCTAAGCTCTGTTTTCTTCCAATTGGCTTGACTTCATGGATCAGGAAAGGATGTTTCATCTGGGATATTTGTTAAGTTCAAGCATCTGGTCACTTTGTTTTTCAACTTTATACCCCTAAAAAACATCATGGTTCACCGAACTTTGTTTCAGTCCCTGGTGCTGGGATTTTTTCTCTTTTCCGTGCAAAACATTTTCGCAAACGATTCGAAAGAAGCACGTACCCACGCAGCCGAGAGATATCTGGCAGTAGTACCGATTTCCCAACTACTTGAGGATACTTTTCGTGAGATGAGAAATCCTTGCCAGAAGCTCTCCGTGAGGGATTTGTAGCACAAATGCGGATTGTCGTCAGAGCAGATGTTCTGGAAAAAGCCACTCGAGCATCACTGGTCAGACATTTCACCGTTGATGAATTAAACGCAATGGCTGAATTCTACAGTTCTCCTCATGGAGCCAGTGCCATGCGAAAATTTGGAGCCTACATGGCCGACGTGATGCCCGCTGTTCAGGAAGAGATGATTTTGGGACTGGATCACATGGAACGCCAGGTAGAATAGTTTTTACCAGCTTCATTCATAGTGAATTTAGCATTTCCTAGGTAGGTTCATTGTTGGTAATTACCAGATGAACTCGAAAGGCAGCTGAAATCGCAAACGTGACATGAACACTTCTCTTCGAGCCAACCCGTTTACTGCCTCAGTCTGGCGCCAGCTTCTTCCTCTCTTCCTCTCCATCAGCGGACCATTCGTTCTCTACCTATTAACGATACCCCGTACCGTGGTGCTGGAAGACGATGGACTTTTTCTGATGGTAGCCAAGCATCTCGGGATCGCCCATCCGCCAGGTTATCCGCTCTTCACTGGCATCGCTCACCTATTTATGCTGTTTCCCTTTGGTACGGACGCATTTCGAGGACACCTTGCCAGCGCGTTTCTGGGGGCTCTTGCCTGCGGAGTGCTGTTTGGCTGCGCTCGACTACTTGGGGCTTCTGTCGGTGCAGCTTTGGCTGGAGCCTGGGCATTTGGAGCATCTGAGCACTTCTGGTCACAAGCGATCATTGCTGAAGTCTACACACTCAATGCTCTGCTCTTCTTTGCCACCTATCTACTGATTCTGAAAGCCTTGCAGGCACCAGATTCACGAACATGGTGGTGGGGAGCCTCAATTTTCTTCGGGCTCAGTCTGGCAAATCACTACCCACTGATGGTACTCGCTTTCCCCGGCTTGTTTGTACTCGCCCTACCTGTTTGGCGAAATGTGCTACCTCGTCTTCCGGAATTGATCTTACTCAGCCTGTCGAGTGCTGCGTTACCATACGCAGGAATGGTCTGGCGCTCTTTACAAAATCCATTAATCAGCTTCTATGGTCCCATCGAAGGCTGGCAGGATTTCTGGTTTTATCTCAGTCGCCAGGGCTATGCCAGTGTAGATGTCAGCCCAAGTGCTGGTTGGTGGGATCGCTGGGAATTTCTGCAATGGTTCGGCAGCGAAGCTTTCTGGCAACTGACTCCCTTGGGCTTTGGGATCGCACTCTGGGGGTTGTGGAAACTGATGCAAAAACTTTCCTTGACCTTGCAGGTCTCTGGAATTTTGATTTTCCTTAGCAACAGCGTATTGCTGTTAGCACTCCTAGCTTTTGACTTCGACTTCTTCAATATCGGTGTCTTCCGCCCTTACTCCCTCGTGTGTTATGGCTTACTTAGTTTGTGGTTAGCCATTGGTTTGGATGATTTCATTCGTTGTTTCATTAAAAATCCTGAATTCCAAACTTCAGGAACTGTCATCATTGCTTTGCTGATCGGGAGCCTGCTGCTTTTTCAAAATCTTTCAAAGAACGATCGGTCTGCTGATAACTTTGCTGAGCGACACGCTGAATTGGTCTTCCAGCTACTCCCAGAAAACTCAGTCTTCTTTGTCTATGGTGATTCGGAAACCGGACCGCTTGGCTACTATCATTATGTTGAGGAGCGACGACCCGATCTGGAATTAGTTAGCCTGCAAGGCCTAGTCTATGGGAACCGCTTATTCCCAGCCCGTAGCTCAGAGCATAGAAAGCAGGAAGCACTTCGCCAGTTTGTGAATAACAGCACTCGTCCTCTATTTTATTCAGTGGATTCTGAGCAATTTTCACACGGCCATGGGGTTCGGCACTATGGATTTCTGAAGGAGGTTGTCCGTGGAGGCAATCCAACCGCTCTGCAATTGGTATTTCGGCCCGAAGCAAAGACTTACTTCAGAGAGTTGTTGCAACAGCAACCCAAGGATCGTTGGGAAAGATTTCGTCGCAACAAGCTATTGCATCAGTATGGAGACTTCCTTGGTTATGCCGTGCTCGGTAGTGATCCTGAACTTCAGAAAAAGATCCAGCCTCTCCTCCCTTTAGCTGAAAGTAATTTTTTCAGCCTGACCGGAATGATTGAGGTATTGATGACTCACCGAGCTCAGCAATCTCTACCTCAAATTGAAAGCTGGCTGAAACTTGCAGAGTCACTACAAGATGAGACTCTCGACAAAGAACGTCAGGCTCGCTTTGCATATCTACAGGGCTTTGC
>DJYX01000178.1:2111-5903 GCA_002450295.1 Deltaproteobacteria bacterium UBA6967 | reverse complement strand
ACGAATTTGAGCCGTAGAAGGCCATTCAAAATGAAATATTTTAGAAGTTTGACGACCCTTTTCCAATAAGTTTCCAATGAGTGCCCAAGCCCAAAAACCGATGTCTGAAATTCGAAAAGAACTGCGTATCAAATGGTATCGCTGTCCAATCGACCCGACCGTTTTGCGAGAACTCTCTAAACCAAGTGACCTTCAAGGATTTAAGATGGCTCTTGGACATCTGGGACTCTGGTTGCTCACTGGTTTACTTAGTTTCTATTTTGCGATTGAGCAGCTTTGGTTGGGCTTCCTACTAATGATTTTTCTTCATGGTACGGTGGGGACATTCTTCAGTGCCCCTCACCATGAGCTGTGTCATGGTACGGTCTTCAAAACCAAGCGTTTAAACGAGATCTTTCTGCGGATTTTTTCGACTCTTGGGTTGCAGAATTTCCACATCTACAAGATGAGTCATAGTTATCATCATCGCTTCACGCTGCATCGCATTGCTGATAAAGAAGTGGTGCTGCCCAAGACCCCATCGCTGAAGTTTTTATATCTGCTTCAATTGTTTACTTTTAACATCACGGGCGGATTTGAATCGAGGGGCTTATTTCCAACGATGCGTGGCCTTTTTCGAGTTGCTGCTGACCGAATGGAACAACCTTACAACGAGTGGGGAACAGAATTATATGCTGAATTTCCGGAAGAACGACTGAAAGCGGTGCATTGGGCCAGATACTTGATCGCTGTTCATCTGAGCTTTGCAGTATTTGCGGTGCTAATCGGTTACCCAATTTTGATTCTGATTGTTTCCTTGCATCCCTTCATGGGCAATTGGTTACGCTATTTCGTTGGGGCTCCGATGCACTGTGGTCTCCGTAGCGATGTTTCCGATTTTCGAAAGTGTGTCAGGACTATCACTTTGGATCCGATCTCAGAGTTTCTGTACTGGCACATGAATTGGCACTTGGAGCACCACATGTTTGCAGCGGTTCCTTGTTACAACCTGAAAAAATTGTATGAGGCAGTCGCCGAAGACATGCCCAAACCTCGCACCCTGATCAGTTCTTGGCAAGAGATGCTAGAGGTCGTCAAACAACAGGAAGCAGATCCTGCTTTTGAATTTGACACTCCTGTCCCTCCACAAAGAACAAGAAAAGAAAAAGAGCAACAGCTTGAATTGGAAGCTTCTATTGGAGATTTGGCTCCTACTGCGATTGCTTGAGCTTACTGGAATCAAGAGCGCACTGCATTGAAATTAAAAATTCTAATTAAATAGTTGCCTGCCTTATAAATTCTTATCCTGATGAATGATATTCTTCAGTCACGACTAATCTGTTTACACCTGAATTCCTGTTGGTCAAAAAAGTTTCTAAAAATATTGACCAACGCTAATCGAATCTACTTGCTCACCCGTAAGACATGATATACGTTCGCAGCGAAGGTTGTGGAAGTTGTTAGCTTCCCCCCTTTTCTTACAATCATTTTCTGAGGAGGTTTCGATGAAACTCAACCGAATGTTCTGCAAACTGATGCTGACTGTGGCCTCTATGCTGTACCTGGCGAGTGCAGTATTTGCCAAGGATTTAGTGATCATGACTTCTTTGCCCAGCATGGAATTCCCCTTCTTTGTGCACATGCAAAAGCAATTGGACGAGGAAGCGAAGCGAATTGGTGGGATCAAGCTCATCGCAGCGGATGGACAGAACAAGGTGCCCAAGCAGACAGCAGATGTGGAATCAGCGATTATTCAGGGAGTAGACGGAATTCTAATCAGCCCAATTGACGTCAATGCGATGGCTCCTGCGCTGCAGCAAGCAATCGACAATGGGATTCCGGTAGTTACTGTAGACCGCTACGTCGGTGGTGTACCTGGAATCTATGCCCACGTGGGTGCGGATAACGTCAAGGGTGGCGAGGCTCAGGCTCGTCTAATCATGGAGCGCTTCCCGAATGGAGCAACCATTGTCAACTTGCAGGGACAGCCTGGTGCATCTCCAGCAATTGACCGTAATAGAGGCTTGCACAACATTCTTGATGGAAACAGCAAGTACAAAATTGTTGCTGAACAGACCGCTAACTGGTCCCGAGATCAGGGGATGACAGTTACAGAAAACATTCTAACTGGTCTAAGTAGCGCTCCGGATGTAATCAATGCTGCTAACGACGATATGGCGTTGGGTGCGATGGAAGCTGTCAAGGCACGTGGAATTGATGTTAAAATTCTAGGCTTTGATGCCCTTCCAGAAGCGATTGCAGCAGTACGTGATGGCTCCTTGATGGCCACAGTGGAGCAGTTTCCTGGAGGTCAAAGTAAGACTGCTTTGAACCTACTGGTGAATGACCTGCGTAGCGAGATGAAAGCCTACAACCGGGTAATTTCTCTCAACCCTATCACCATCACCTCTGATAACTACCAAAGTAACGCCGAGAGAATCGGTGAAGTAAGGTAGTTTTCAAGCTTCCGAGGGATCTTGTTCGAGATCCCTCCCCTCTCTTGATTCCTCATCATGCTTGGTACTCGAAAAAATATACTCTACTACGTAGGGTTGTTCTCTCCGCTCATTTTTTTGATAGTTTTAATTCTCGTTTTCTCGCTTCTGCACCCTAGATTTCTCCATCCGTTGAATATCTTCAATGTGATGCGGCAGATTTCCATTGCAGGCCTGATTGCTCTTGGAATGACTTTTGTGATCATTGTTCGAGGCATCGATTTGTCCGTCGGATCACTGCTTGCCCTATGTGGTTTGGTAGGAGCAGTGGTCGCTAAGGGCGGCCTGGTAGAGAGGTTTTCTGTGGGAGCTAATGCAGATCTTGTGAATCCTTGGTATTGGGCCCTGATCGGTTCTGTTGGGATTGGTCTGCTTGCTGGTGCCCTGAATGGGCTGTGCATCACCAAGCTAAAAGTACCTGCCTTTGTCGTTACTCTTGGGGGGCTGTCAGCATATCGGGGAGCCGCATTGATTGTTTCAGATGGGGGCCCAATCAGCGGTTTTGATGATGCCTATCGCTGGATTGGACAAGGGAAAATCGGAGAAGTTCCAATTCCTGTGATCATCTTTTTGGTGTTCATAATCCTCTGCCATATCGTGTTGCGCTATACAGTTTATGGTCGCCACATTTACTCAGTAGGCGGTAATCCGGAAGCTGCTCGCTTGGCAGGCATCAACACGGACCTGATCATCACAAGCACCTACATCATCACTGGATTTTTCGTTGGGCTCTCGGCATTCATCTTGTCAGCAAGGCTTAACTCTGCTGAGGCAGTAGCTGGAATGGGCTATGAGTTAACAGTGATTGCAGCCGTCGTGGTTGGGGGAACAAGCCTCTTTGGGGGTACTGGAAATATTCTGGGAACAATCATTGGTGCCATTCTATTCGGAGTCCTGCAAAATGGTCTCGTCCTCCTCAATGTCTCTTCCTATATTCAGCAAATCATAATTGGAATCATCTTGATTCTAGCGGTGGCTTTTGACCGATTCAGTAAATCAACCAGGCAGGTCTGAAGATGGAACCGGCAGACTACATTGTAGAGATGAACAACATCTCTAAGAGTTTCAATGGGGTTCAGGCCCTGAAAGACGTGAGTATCAACCTCAAAAAGAACGAGGTAGTTGGCATTGTTGGACACAACGGTGCTGGCAAGTCTACTCTGATCAAGATTCTCTCCGGGGCAATTAGAAAGGATTCTGGAACAATCTTGATCAACAAGTCTCCAGTTGACCTTGCAGGACCCAAAGTAGCACGGAATCTGGGTATTGAAACGATCTACCAGGATTTGGCACTTGCGGGGAATCTTGATGTGACGGC
>DJYX01000178.1:0-2072 GCA_002450295.1 Deltaproteobacteria bacterium UBA6967 | reverse complement strand
GGCAGACTACATTGTAGAGATGAACAACATCTCTAAGAGTTTCAATGGGGTTCAGGCCCTGAAAGACGTGAGTATCAATCTTAAAAAAAATGAGGTGGTTGGTATTGTTGGACATAACGGTGCTGGTAAGTCTACCCTGATCAAGATCCTCTCTGGAGCAATTCGAAAGGATTCTGGAACAATCTTGATCAACAAGTCTCCAGTTGACCTTGCAGGGCCCAAAGTAGCACGTAATCTGGGTATTGAAACGATCTACCAGGATTTGGCACTTGCGGGGAATCTTGATGTGACGGCAAACTTCTTTCTAGGCAATGAAAAAAGTCGCTACTTCTTCTTGAGAAACAGCTTGATGCGAGAAGAAGCAAAGCGAGTGCTGCAGGAACTCAAAATCCGGATTGAGTCCTATACTGTTCCTGTAGATTTCTTATCTGGGGGACAACGTCAGGCGATTGCGATTGGTAGAGCGATTTACAACAAGGCCAATGTTTTGGTAATGGATGAACCTACGGCAGCCCTGGGGATCGAGGAGACTCGTCGAGTTGGGGAATTGATCAATCAACTGAAAAAGCAAGACGTGGGAATCTTCTTAATCAGTCACGACATTCATGATGTCTTTGATTTTTGTGATCGTATTGCGATTCTGAAAAGTGGTGAAATTGTGGAAATTTGCCGTTCCACTGATGTTACTAAAGACGATGTGATCTCGATGATTATCAAGGGGGCTCGGTAGGCTGAGAATCTGAAAGCTCTTTTTTCTGGCTGAATGCCGAGGCCTGTCGATTTGCTTCCTCAAGAAAATACATCGACCTATATCCCCAAACGAAATGCAGGCAGAGAATCAGATTCTTTGCTTGAGAGCCTACTCCATGCCTATTGCCCTTTTGTTAACAGCAACGACAAATCCCGGTGAAACGATCAATGTAACCGTGAACTCGGTTTCTGAACGCCGCCAGCAGTATCTGGAAGCGCTGGAGTTTTACTTGGGGGTTGGAGTTTTTGAACAGATCATCTTTGCTGAAAATTCGGGTGATGATCTGGAGTTTTTAGTTTCGGCACAAAAAAAGGCAGCCCAAGCAGGGATTGAATTAGAGTTACTAGAAAAGTGTGGATCTAACGAATGGCCAAGCTATGGTAAGGGCCGTGGAGAGCTTTCCATCATTCAGCAAGCCTTTTCTCGATCCAAATGGCTACAGGAAGAAGGGGCACGAGCACTTAAAATCACAGGACGATATACAGTCAAGAATGTTGTGGGGCTAGTGGAGAAGATCAACCAAGCTGATGCAGAAGTAATTTGTGATTTAAGAGGGAATCTCTCTACAGCTGATGCAAGGTTATTTGTTGGAAGTAGAAGATTTGTGGAAGAGGATTTTTATCCAAGATTTGATTCAATCGATGACCGAAAAAATATATATTTCGAACATGTGCTTGCTCAGGCAGTTCATTCTGGTATCAGCAAGGGGAGGAAGTGGGAGTTGTTGTCAGAATTGCCACTGATTGAGGGGATTAATGGTACCACTGGTGAAAAGATAAAGACTTCTTTTTCAAAAAGAGTCAGATATCTCTTAAAAAAGAAAATGATTATCTATTAATAGTTGATGGTGAAGGTTAGCTTATTTTTTGACGAAGAGAATCAAATTTGTAAATTCGTTTGAAATCTCAAAATTATCTTCATCTAATAAATTCTGTACACAGCTTTCTAAGTCATCAATAAAATAAAAATTAATCTCTCTTGCCAACAACCAATATTTCCTCTTTAGAGCGAGTTGATGAAATTGGTCCGCTTGTTCCTCCCCACATGGATATTGGTTGGAGCCTGCAATGTAATTCACTTCTCTTTGCTGAAAATGAACTCCAAGTGAACTTTGGACAGCAACTCCCTCGTCGAGAGGATACTGTTTTTTAACTTCACTCAATTCTTGATGTATTTCAAAATGCTTCGCTGTCGGCCAAGCACTTTTGAGCTCCTGACCTATACTGGAAGGCATCAATAAGGATGTTCCAATAAGCCAAGCCAGCAGAAGTATTTGTTGCGCCCTATTTGTGATGAATTTCCAATACTTCTGCCAATCCTG
>DJYX01000102.1 GCA_002450295.1 Deltaproteobacteria bacterium UBA6967 | reverse complement strand
CGGATCGGTTCTGGTGGTGGATGGGGGTCACCTAGTTTCCAGCTTATAGGATTGACTTGGATTTTACGATCTCACCAGAAATAGCCGCATTGCATGATCGAATCGCTAGATTTATCGATCAAGATGTCTTACCCGTTGAATCAGATCGCTCCGCTTGGGACCCACATGAAAATATAGGGGATGAGGCACTTCAAACATTGAGACAAAAGGCTCGCCAAGAAGGATTATGGTGCCTGCAACTTTCACCAGACGCTGGCGGACTCGGCCTTGGTAAGATTGGAATGGCGGTCTGTTACGAAGCAATGAACAGGTCGATTTTTGGGCCGGTAGTCTTCAACTCTGCCGCTCCAGATGATGGCAATATGATGGTGCTGGAAAAACTGGGTACGGCTGAGCAGAAGGCTCGCTGGTTAGCTCCCATTGCTGACGGTGTGGTGCGCTCAGCGTTTGCTATGACAGAGCCTGCCCCAGGTTCAGGTTCTGATCCAGGGATGATGCAAACATGGGCCAGAAGAGATGGCGAAGATTACATAATCGAAGGCGGGAAATGGTTCATCACAGGTGCTGAGGGGGCAGCCCATTTCATTTTGATCGCACGTACATCTGAAGACGCTCGCCGAGGGCACACTGCTTTTTTGTTTCATCGTGATGATCCGGGATGGGAAATTGTTCGCCGCATTCCGATTATGGGACCTGAAGAGCACGGTGGCCATTGTGAATTGAACTTCAACGGCCTTCGAATTCCCAAGGAGAATATTCTTTTGGAGGAAGGGCGCGGCCTGAAAGTTACCCAGACTCGGTTGGGTCCTGCAAGGCTCACTCACTGTATGCGCTGGCTTGGGCTAGCTAAACGGTGCGTTGAAATTGCCAGTGAATATGCAGTCGAACGAGAAGGATTCGGAATGCGATTGGCTGAACGCGAGAGCGTCCAAATGATGTTGGGTGATCTTGCGATGCAGATCGAGGTAGGCCGAATGCTGGTCATGAAAGCTGCTTGGGAAATCGACCGCGGTGGCTTTGCGCAGAGAGAGGTCTCCATGGCCAAGATTCAGGTGGCCAATCTGTTATCCAAGGCAGCAGACGTTGCCATTCAAATCAATGGGGCACGAGGCTACTCCAAAGACACTATTCTTGAGTGGATTTATCGCTATGCCCGTCAGGCCAGATTGGTAGATGGAGCGGATGAAGTGCACAAAATGGTGCTGAACCGCTATCTGGAGAAAGAAGGCAAGGATTTCTGGAATTGGGAGGTCGGAGAATGATGCAGGCCGATGCAAATGGTGAAGTAGATTTTAATGAAGAATCGCTTGGGCCCTTTTTAACAGCAAGGCTTGGGGCTGATTGTGGAAAATATCAGTTGAGCCGAATCAGTGGAGGTCAATCAAATCCAACCTATTTTTTGAATTGGGGTGAGCACCATCTTGTACTGAGAAAGCAACCAAATGGACCAATCTTGCGGGGTGCCCATGCGGTTGACCGTGAATATAGAGTACTCGAGGCGCTTCACCCAACGTCTGTTCCTGTGCCTGAGCCAGTTTTATATTGTGCTGAGCCCGAGTTGCTGGGAACTCCCTTTTACCTGATGCAGCGAGTAGAGGGACGTGTGTTCACTGAGACTTCATTAGTAGAGCTGCCAGCGGAGGAACGTGCTCCGATTTGGATGGCTGTTGCCGAGACACTGGCCGGTCTGCATTCAATTCGACCAGAGGAAGTCGGATTGGCTGATTATGGAAAACCAGGCAACTACTTCGAACGGCAAATCTCTCGTTGGGGTAGGCAGTATCAGAACTCACCATCAAGACCCATTCAACCGATTGAGGATCTTTACGATTGGCTGTTGGAAAATCTACCAGCAGATGATGGCTCGGTTTCGCTCTGTCATGGAGATTTCCGTCTGGGGAACCTACTGTTTCATCCAACTGAAGCGAAAGTTTCGGCAATCCTCGATTGGGAACTCTCTACATTGGGACACCCCCTAGCGGATCTTGGCTTTTGTTGTATGCCCTGGCATACGTCACCCGATGAATACGGCGGTCTTCTGGGTTTTGATCTGAAGGAGTATGACTTACCATCGGAGGAAGAGTTTGTCGGTCGTTACATGGCTTCTCTCAGTCAAGTGTCAAAACTTCAACCTTTTCATACATCGTTTGCGCTTTACCGATTTGCAGTAATCTTTGTTGGAATTGCAGATCGAGCCCGAGAAGGCAATGCAGCAGATCCTAGAGCAAAAATTCTTGGTCCTTTGGCGGAGCGCTTTGCAGTGAGAGGAATGGAAATTTCGAAAGGAATTCCTCATGCTATTTAAATAGCTTTTCGCTATTAGAAAATGAGACCTCTTGCGGACAGTTCTTACGTATAGAACATCAGGCAAGAGCCCCAATTGAAACTAGGAATGATTGACAAAAACTTGATTGGCTATTCCTTTGAACCTGTTCAGCTTGCTGTCGAGGCTGGACGATTGAAGTTTGTGGCCAAAGCTTTGGGTTTAACAGATCCAGTTTACATTGATGCTGAAAAAGCCCGAGCAGAGGGTTATTCAGATCTGCTCGCTCCACCGACTTTCCCATTTATGCTGGAGTCAGATGCTTTTGAATTGGATAGGCTTTGTGATTTTTTTGGGCAGAACGTTAAGCACTTGCTGCATGCAGAGCAAAAGTTTACCTATCACCAGCCAATCTGTGCAGGCGATCAGATTACATTCGCCAAAACTATCCTGGAAATTTTTGAAAAGAAAAATGGACAACTGGAGTTTGTTGTTTCAGATAACACGCTGACCAATCAGCATGATATCCTTTGTGTTGAGAGTCAGACTACCTACGTCTTCAGAAACGCCTAGAGAGTTTTGAGAATATGCCAAAAGCTGCAGATTGGAACATTGGGGACGAGCTTCCTGTGATGAAAACTGAGCCGCTCACAAGGCATGCTCTTGCACTGTACTGTGGTGCTTCAGGAGATCACAATCCAATTCATGTGGATTATGATTATGCAAAAGAGGCAGGGCTGGATGATGTGATTGCACATGGGATGCTCTCGATGGGTTACCTTGGCAAGATGTTGACGAATTGGATCCCACAAAAGCAGATACGCAGCTATAAGGCTCGCTTTACAGCAATAACACACATCGGTGAGACTGTTTGCTGTTCAGGTCGAATTGCCAAGAAATGGGAGGAAGACGGCAGGTGGTTGGTGAAGATTGAGTTGTTTGCTGATACTCCGAAAGCCCAATCAATCATTGGAGAAGCAGAGGTTTTTTTGGATTAAAACCGAGCACTTCTCATAAGCTGCTGGTTTAGTTTTCAGCAATAAGTTTTTCTATTTCAACGATATATTCCTCTAGTTTTGCCAGCGCGTGTTCTCGCTGTGGAGCAGTGAGTATTTGATCAATCGCTAGTATTCTGGCTTCATACCGACTACGCCAATCATTTTGCTGATCGTTCCCTGGAAGCTGACGTTGCCAGCCTATCAGCCACTGCTCTGCCTGTTCTTGATTTGGTTGTTGATTCAGAAAATTGAAAAACTCTGCTTGTGACTTCTCTCGGCGTTCCAAGCGTGATTTGGTTTCATCAACTTCGGGTCTGGATTTTTGCCAGATGCCATCCAAAGCCAGAAGTTGTTCCGATGACCAATCACCGAACCATTCCTCAAGACTCTCCTGCCTGCGCTCACGGCGCTTATCTTCTCTTTCTGCAGTAGGCTCTGCTAGCCGTTCTGCCATCTCCTCGTTTTCCTCCTGGAACTCACTCCGTAATTTCTCCACTTGCTCCGAATCTAAATCCGCTAGTAATTTGGCGGCATCCGGTCGCAATCGGTCCAAGATTCGCTGCCAACCAAGCTCAACCTTTTCAAGCCCTTCCCTCAATTCTTCTCGATTCAATCCATCCCGAGCCTTTGTCTGGATTTCTCTAAGAAAGTCAACGTACTGAGGCAACTCTTCTTTGCGGTGCCAGGC
>DJYX01000005.1:4956-5945 GCA_002450295.1 Deltaproteobacteria bacterium UBA6967 | reverse complement strand
CCTCCATCCGCTGAATAAAATACTGCATGAGTTCACGAGGTAGCCGACTGGCGAGTTCCACTGCTTCAGTATCCAATAGACTATGGATATTGATAACAGCCAAGGAGAGAGCTTGTACTGCCTGTTCGACCCACTGGTCAAAAATTTGACGCTGTGCGCTACTGTCTTCAATAAGTTGAGTAATTTTGGGTTTTTCGATTCCGGCTTTGCTTAGTCTGTTGAGCAGTAGAAATAAGGAGGCGTGCTCTAACAGCAAGCCACTCTGGCCTGGAGAACCAATCCGCATCAGAGCTAAGTCTCCTGCGTTGCTGTTGGTTCCTCGTAGGATGTCTCCATCACAAACGACTCCTCCCCCAATCACTACATCCAAGAACAGGTAGACGAAATCATTCACTCGTTTGCCAACCCCAAAAAGCATCTCTGCTATCGCAGCGGCTGTTCCATCATTTTCCATGAATACATCGCAGCCAAAACTCTGTTCCAGCGCATCAACAACATCAAACCTGCCCAAGCAGCGAGACGGTTTGATGTTTCCTGGTCCAGTCCTAACTCATTGTGCCATGCTTCCAACTGAAACGGGACTGCCAATCCAATACCTGCTAGTCGAAGAGCACTGCCTGGATTATTTGAAAATAATTGGTTGCTTTGCTGGAGAATGAGTTCCATCTCAGCCTCAGGTTGTGAGAGGTCTTGCTGTAGAAAAACACGATCAATCACGACTCCTGCGAAATCGACTAATACAATGGTGATATCCTACGTCCTAACTCGATCCCCAGGGAGTAAGCGCCTTGAGGATTAAGTTGGATCTGGGTTGCGGGTTTGCTGATGGACCCATAGCGTTTGTGTGTTTCAACAACCAGTTCGTCCTTCAATAGTTTGTTCATGGGCACGGATGCGGTTTGTGCACTCAAACCTGTCATCCTGGAGATTTCTGCACGAGACAGTTCTCCGTGGCGTCGTAGGCACTGTAGAACCAATCTTGCGTTTTG
>DJYX01000005.1:3764-4558 GCA_002450295.1 Deltaproteobacteria bacterium UBA6967 | reverse complement strand
AGAAGTTGACAAAGTCAATCTTTTGACAAATTGATGCGCTATATTGAGAAGCTACCTGGGTATTGCCGAAGAATAAGATGATTTGCTCGAAGGGAGTCAGCTAAGGTAGGGTTTACACGATATTTTTGTGCTCAGACAGACGTATGTAAAATCTGTGAATGAAGCGAGTAGGTTTTTTCACGGGGTTTGTTTTGTTCAGAATTGGAGCCCAACCATGAACTCACTGCTCCAGATAATGTTATAATTTCCATTTGCATCAGCGAATCCCAGAGAAACCTTATTAGGTTCAAGGTAGATACCTGCACCAACAAAGAAGGTTTCATTTGCCAAATAGTGCAGGCCGGAACCAAACTGACCTGTAAAAATTCCACCATCCAATGTTTCTTCAAGGCGTTGGTTGGAGTCTTCCTCTGTCCGTTTAGCAGATAGAAAATTGTAGGAGAGGCGTAGTTCTGGTTGTAGTCTCCATTCGGGCGAAAAATACCAAGCGTAGCCTCCGGACGCCTGCAGCCTGTATTCTTCTAATTCAATTGCAACACTACGATTCTGGGTGTGATTCTTCCCAGTCAATTCTGCTCTTTCTAGGGCAACCCCAGCCGTTAGGTGAGAGGCCCAATGATGGTTGTAGTATAGTCCTTGGCTTTGTCCACTGAGATTCAAATCTGTTCCTGTTTCTGAGTACTCACCACGTTGCATTCGACTCGCAAGAGCAACATATTGTAGGCCACTCATGGCTCTGATCATCGTTGGTGGTAGTTCAGGAGTTTGGTCTTCAACAGCAACAATGACCTCAA
>DJYX01000005.1:0-3381 GCA_002450295.1 Deltaproteobacteria bacterium UBA6967 | reverse complement strand
TGGTAGGTTGAACTAGCTTCTGCAACCTCATCTGGTAGGCCACGAACAGTCACGCTCTGTTCAAGATTCCAGTCTTCCGGGGTGAAAATCAGTTGTTCTGGTAGCACAGAGAATTCATCTGGAGCAGATGACTTTAGTTGGATACGTACTGCTTCATTAGGACGGCTATTCAGGCGGATCTTTAGTTGGTCTTCACCGAAACTTTCGCTTACTCGTAGGTTTCCTGTTGAAGTGAGTATGCCTGGTTGGTCATTGTCTTCATTAGTGCCAACCAAATCTGTTGCGTCCAAACCTTGGTAAAGCTGATCGTTACTTTCAGCAGGTAGAATATTTATCAAGAAAAATTGAGAACTATCCAATCGTTCATCGTCTAAACCTTGGATGGTTACTCGCTGAGGTTGGTCCCAGTCTTCGGGTTGGATGACGATTGCCTCTGGATTGATGCTGACTTCGTTTGGCTGAGAGGTGCGCAGAGGAATACGTACCGAAGCCTCGGGTCTACTCTGCAATAGCACTTCAAAGTGGTCAATAGTTCCAGATTCACTGGTACTGAGCCGTTCGGGTGCTCGGATCAGAATGCTTGCGATATCATCATCACGGTTAGTTAGAGTGAGTTGTTGGGATGCCAGTGCAACGTACTCTGGACTGTTCCCAAGTACTCTCACAAAAACAGTCACGGTTTGGTCACCATCTGCCAAATTATCATCTTTGCCAACGATCAGCAGCCGTTGACGGACGTTCCAGTTACTTTTGTCAAAGGTGAGTGAGTTTGGAAATAGTGTAGCTTCATCGGCTTTATCCAGAGAGAGTTGTACAATTACTTCTCCCTCTGGTTCACTAAGTAGTCGAATGGATATCTCAGAACTTTCACCCTCTTCACTGATCTGGTCTGAGCTGCTCTCCAACTCCAACGCAGCGATGTCATCGTCACTGTTGATCAAGGGAATTTGAAGGGCGGATAGCTGCTGATAGGCCTCATCCGTTGAATCTATTGTAATTGATAACTCGTAGGATTGGTCACCATCGCGCTGCAGGTCGTCAAGTCCCTCTACGACTACTTGCTGAGTACGATCCCAGTCGGCAGCTGTGAAGCGCATTTCCTGAGAAGAGACTTTTCCTTCCGTATCGTCTGAAGACTCAATTTTCAACTGGACTGGACTGCGCGGCTGGCTTCGCAATCTCAAGTCAAAGTTGGCTTGGGCTCCTGCCTCAGTTGTTACCCCTCTTTCTGGATTGATCACAATTCCTGGATTTTCGTCATCTTCAACCAGCAGTTGTAAGCGAAGTGGAGGAAGCTTGAGGTAGCTTTGATCTGTGGTTGATTTAACTGAAGCAAGAATTTCTACAGGACGATCTGGATTATCAAAGGGATCATCAACTGCCTGGACCCGAAGTAATTCAGGTTTAGGCCAGCTGTCAGGAGTAATTTGAATTTCATCTGGAGCAACCCGGATGAAGTCAGGATGCTTGTTGTCGACCCGTAAAGTGATAGGCTGCATAGGGCGACTGAGTAGGGAGATTTCATATATGACTGGAGCCCCTCCCTCTTGTAGTCGACCAGGTTGGCGAGTTACGGACCAATCAACTAGATCGTTATCCAAACTTTGTAGGACAAGACCAACAGGGGCAGCCTGTCGGAAGCGAGTATCTTCGGTAGCAGCTACAGCAAGTTGTAAGGTTACTGCACGATCACCATCTGCAATATCGTCATCAATACTTTTGACAGAAATGTGTCGTGGGTGATTCCAGTCACTTGTAGTGAAGGTTAGTTCGTCTGCATCCAGAATTACTTCATCATCCAGCGCGCTACGTAAGCTGATTCGGACGGAGGAGGCAGGTTGGCGGTTTAGCTGAATTGTGATGTTGGTTCCCTCATCTCCCTCCAGCACGGATGATTTCTCCAAGTGAGCTAGAATGCGAGCTTTTGGAAAATCACCACAACGCCAGGCAATGACATCGTCCAGTAAACCCTGCAGTCGCAATTCACGACGTTTTTCCACAGAGCACTGTGTAAGTGAACTTTCTTGTCCCAATACTGTCGAGAAAGGGAGGTTGATACCAAGGCAGATCAGTAGGGTAGAAAGCAGGCGTTGGGAAAGGTTCATAGCTCAGTCAGTTTGGGTTGACGTCTGCTATAATCCTTTCAAAAATTCGACCATTTTTCTGGAGAGTCAGTAGACACAGAGTTGGACGGGTTGGGAGAGCATCCCACCGTAGAAGGCGATAGGATGTACAAGATAGGCATTGAGTAGATAGAAGAGCGCCACACCAATTAGGGGAGAGATGTCGAAGCGCATTCGAGGAAGATAACGTTGTAGTGGAGAGAGCAGCGGATCTGCCAAAGTATGGAGGACCTGAACAATAGGATTGTTGTAAGCAGGATTGATCAGGGTCAGGAAGAACCAAAAACCTAAGATCAGCATGAAGAAGAAGAAAACACTTTGGGCAATGATACTAGTAGACTGGATGATATGCCCACCAAACTGAAGTGCCAAAGCATCGACTTCAATGATTCCCTGCAGAAAAAGATTGATCGAACGGACAGACGCTGGAATGAGCGCCTGTCCAAAAATTACCAGTAGCAGAGAAAAGTAGGCGCTGAAATGCCTCATGGTGAGCGGTAACCATCTTTCGCACCAATACCAGAAAGGCCGAGTGACTCGGTTGATCCATGACACGAAGGGGTTGTAGGGATCTGCACTGACCCATGTTAGGACAACGGCAATAATGATGATCCACTTGTAGACAAAAAGACCAAAGCAGGTCCCGCTGGCGATCAGTTCAAGTAAATCAGGCATAAGCGGGGAGGTCACGAACTGGAGTGAATGACTCTCCACAGCCACATTGGCGCCCGCTACTGAGCTGAATGAATACGAATCCCTGCTCAACAAGGTTGGCGTCACTGTAGTCAATCTTTAGAGGACCGAGAACCTCTTCTAGGCAGAGCTGATCAACCAGAATTTGGACTCCCTGTGATTCAAGCAGAAGATCGCTCTCCAGTTGATCTGTAGCGGCGTTCCATTCCAATTCGTATTTATAGCCGGAGCAACCCCCGGGCTTGGCTCCAATGCGCAGACGGGATTCTGCTAGGCTTTTCTGTTCTGCTGAACAAGCTTCTCGAAAAATCTCAGCTGCTCTCGGTGTCAGTTCGATTGTAGGTGAGTTCATTTTGTTTTCAGAAGATACTTAGTAGCGTGGAATACTGGAATCGACTTCGTCAGACCAACGGTCAATGCCACCATCAATATTGAAAACCTGTTGAAAACCACGGGAAATAAAAAATTGTGCAGCTTCCATACTCCGGATACCGCGGTGGCACATCAGCAGCAGGGGGGTGTTCGCATCCCATTGGTTCAGAATTTCATCAGCGAGCTTGTGATC
>DJYX01000197.1 GCA_002450295.1 Deltaproteobacteria bacterium UBA6967 | reverse complement strand
CTCATCGGAAAATATAGGTTCAGCTTTGTTTTACCTCCCAAGATTGCTCTAGGTGTTTTGCTACCCTTGTTTTTGATTACAGATGTGTGGGTAGTGTACATTTGGCGCCGCATGTTGGATCGTCGAATTCTGATGATCATGTGTGGCTTTGGCCTTCTCGGACAGTTGCTTGGTTGGCTACTTTTTGATTACCTAAGTGATCGCCTACTGACGTCGCTGATTGGACTGATTGCTATTATCACGGCGATGAACTATGGCTGGCGTCGCGTACGACCAGGTAACCGCTCTTCGGCTGAGATTGCTGCACTAGTAGCACAGAGAATCTGGCAAAGAGGGTTTGTTTGGTGTGGTCTGTCGGGGGTCTCTAGCTTTGTATCGCTTTCCGGTGGGATCCCTGCCCAGATTTTTCTGCTACCTCATGGACTAGTTCGGCAAGCATTTGTTGGTACATTGAGCGTCTATTTTTTTGTAATCAATATCGCCAAGATCCCCTTTTACATGGAAATTGGCATCTTTACAGGAGAGACGATTCAAATCTCTTTGTGGCTGGTGCTAGTGATTCCGGTAGGTGTGTTGATTGGCAGGTGGCTAAATCAGAACATGAGTGACCAGATCTTTTACGATATCAGTCATCTCGCCCTACTGGGGATGGGTGGAAGGTTGCTCTTCAGTGCATTGTGATTGGTGGCATCCTTCAGGGACGACGTTTGAAACCTTCATCTTCCCAGGTCAGGAAGCGAGTCCCAATCACTTCCGCGGTATCATTCACGACAACGAAGGCATCGGGATCTGTTTCGAAGAGATGTTGCTTGAGACGCCCAAGTTCCAATAAATTGATTACAGTGTAAACAACTCGTTTTGAAGCGTGAGAATGCGATCCTTCAGCAAGGAAGTAGGTGGCTCCTCGGTCAATCTTACGAATGGCTTGGTGCACAACCTCTTCAGGATGTTCTGTGATGATGAAGACCGACTTACGCTGTGAAAAACCCGTCAGTACACGCTGCATGACCCAGGAAAATACAAACATGTAGATTCCGGTGTAGAGCGCAATGTCCAAATTATAGAGTACTGCATTGGCGCTCAGAACGGTCAGGTTGATCACATTGAAGGTTGTACCAATTGGGATGGCGAAACGTTTTTTTAGAACTGTGCCGAGAATATCCATTCCTCCAATGGACCCACCGAGTCGCAAATAGATTCCAGCTCC
Source organism: Deltaproteobacteria bacterium UBA6967 (assembly GCA_002450295.1). Classification (GTDB taxonomy): domain Bacteria; phylum SAR324; class SAR324; order SAR324; family NAC60-12; genus JCVI-SCAAA005. The sequence goes on along the minus strand of DJYX01000197.1, from coordinate 4,098 downwards.
GACCCCACTGAGAACACCCGCCAAAATTGCGGCTGTCAAGGGATCCTTCGCCTCAATGGGTACATGAATCCACTCTAGTGCCAGAGAATAGATCAGCATTCCGCAGAGACTTAGCACAATATAGCGCAGGGAAAACTCTCTAAAGCCAACAATGAAGATTGGAATGTTGATCAAGGCATATAGAATTCCTAAAGATATCTGGTCAGTGAGCGAATAAATCAACAGGGCCAGACCAGTTGCACCGCCAGCGAAATAATTCTGGGGGACAAGAATTGCGTTCACCACAGCGCCGAAGATGGCACAGCCAATCACCATCATCAGCAAAGTGTACCAGAAGCGCCAGGAGCGCAGGTCGTTAAGCAACTCTTGAATCTGTTCCTTCATTTTTGTTTATAGGCAAAGCTTCGTTGTGCAGAGATAATGCTTCCCATTCTTAGCTCTATGAATCAGCATCATGAATGGGTCTGAGGCAAGGTAGGGAGTTGAACTCAGTGGATTAAATCTTTCATTTGTATAGCCAATGCAATTCTCTGAGCGCATCAAATTATTTTGTGGAGAAAACGATGATAGCCAAAAGTTCATCTTACCTGCTGGGTATACTGCTCTGCTTATTCTGCGGAGGATTTCTTCAATCAGCATGGGCCTATAACACTGAGGACTTGAGACGATTAAAAGTAACAGGTAGTTGCCCTCGGTGTGACCTCAGTGCAGCCTCTTTAGAGGAGTTGCAACTGTTTCGCTCAAACCTTTCCGGAGCCAATCTTTCTGGAGCGAACCTTTCCAGAACCAATCTCATTGCGGCAGATCTGAGTCGAGCGGACTTGTCTGGGGCAATTTTATCTGGAGCGAACCTCTCCGGAGCAGATTTGTCTTCAGCAAATCTGAGTACAGCTGAACTGCTGGCAACCGAACTGACACTTGTTGATTTCTCAGGAGCAAAGTTAGAACGTGCTAGCCTGGAGAACGCCAATCTACTCAAGGCGAAACTTCCCAATGCGGATCTCAGTTGGGTTAGTTTTCGAGGAGCCAATCTGACGCTGGCAGATTTTTATAAGTCAGATCTTTGGGAAGCTGATCTGTGGGGCGCGACTCTATGGGGTGCCACGTTCTGGAATGCTGATCTGCGAACTGCCAAACTCCGTGGTTCTAACTTGGATGGAGCCAACTTTGAAGGTGCTAAGCTTAGTATCGATCTGGCGGAAGGAACGATTCTCTGTGATACGATTCTACCAGACGGCCATATCATCCGGAGTGGATGCTAGTTTGTTTTCTGAATGCTGAATTACCAGTCGGAGTCATCGGTGCTTTTAGCTTTTTTCTCACGAACCTGATTGACGATTGGAGGTAATGAAAGGACGTATTCAGCGATTGCCTTCAGGTCTTCATCAGGCAACTTTTGGTAGTGCTCAATTGCCATCCCCATCAAATCCCCCAGAAAATCTCCATTAGGTATCATCCCCGTCTGCAGGGCATATACTAGATCATCCTGGTTCCAACCTCCAATTCCAGTCTCTTTGTCAGGCGTGATGTTTGGGGTCAATTTTCCTTCAGGGCCCTCCTTGGCGCCGGCATAAGCCAGATTAGATCGAAGAACTCCCAATTGATTCCGAGGTGTGTGGCATTCCGCACAGTGGGCGACAGCTTCTGTCAGATAACGACCACGATTCCAGGATACAGAGCGGCTTGGGTCGGATGTGATAGGCTCTGGATCATGGAAGAGAACATTCCAGAACCAAGCATTCAGACGTAGATTGAAGGGGAACTGCAGTTCGTGGGGCTGATTTTTTTGTTGGATGGGAGGCAGGCTGAAGAGATAGTCTTTGAGATGCAATAGATCCTCTTCGCTCATCTTGGCGAATGCAGGATAAGGAAAGCTTGGGAAGTAATGCTGCTCCTCTGGCCCTATCCCCTCCCGCATAGCACGAACGAAGTCTTCATCACTCCAAGAACCGATCCCCGTGGTTGGATCTGGAGTGATGTTGTTGGCATAGAAGACTCCATAAGGTGTAGGAAGTGGGCGCCCTCCAGCTAGAAGCGAGCCTTTATTCTCCACATCAGTGTGACAGCCACAACCACCAGCTGCATGAAAAATCTGCTCTCCGGCAATCGGGTTGGGAGTACGGGCCTCAGCACTGACAGAAATTAAAATGCAAATCAGTAGGGAAAGGCCACACTGCCGGTACTTCAATTGGAGGCGCGGTAGTTGTCGTGGCAGTTTTTGCAAGCTCCTCCAACAGCACCAACAGCTTTACCGATGGCTTTCATGTCTCCGGATTGGGAAACAGTCACCAGTTCTCCACTAGCATCTACTAGGCGCTGGGAGGCTTTTTCAAAGCCCTTTTGATCTGTCCAGATGCTCTCCAAGGCCCCAGTATCACCAAAGTCAGATCCTTCTGGAAACATTGAGGGGACAATCTTCGCTGCATTCTGGATTGCGACTGCGTGATCTGTAATGTGTCCTTTGTAGTCTCCAAGTCCAGCACGGACAATTCTGGAGATTGCTCCAATGTGTCCCCGCATAGAGGTATAGACTGCCTTCCGATATTTGATGATATCATCCGTGTTATCTGCCCAGGAAACAGAGGGGATGAAAAGCCCTCCAAGTATAATTGCAATCAATAGGTGCTTGGGTTGAAACATGGTGACTCGATTAGAGTTGGTTTAAAAAGGCATTTGGTGATGGGCAACGGAGCCCTGCAGAGATTCTAACTTCAATGTGTCTGAATACCTCGTTGTGATTCAAGGGATACAACCTACCCAATAATGGTGATCGTAACTGACAATAAATCAAGGACTCTCTGTGGAGTTTTTTTGCAGCCTAAAAAAATCATGGTGACTTACTTTCTTGATTGTCAACATCATTTCTACCATTTTTATTTACTTAGTAGCTTACCAAATTTTTCATCCTAGCATCAGATTATCCAGCAGATATTAACGATTTTATTAACTGTAAAAGGAGAATAAGTTGACAACAATTGTGAATGTCGAAGATCTGAGAAAGCACGCAAAGCGTCGATTACCCAAAATATTTTTTGACTACATTGATGGGGCTGCGTTTTCAGACACTACGGCACTGCGTAATCATGAGGATTTTGACAATTGGTGCCTAATTCAGAGAGTTTTAGCATTAAAGGGTATGCCAGACTTGAGTTGTGAGTTTCTTGGAACTAGGCACACACTTCCTATCATGCTCGGACCGGTTGGCTTCCTAGGACTTTATCGTGGTCGGGGAGAAATTCTTTGCGCAGAAGCCGCCAAGGAAAAAGGTATTCCTTTGTGTCTTTCAACCTTTTCTATTGCAAGTTTAGGGACTCTGCAGAGGGAGGTTGGGGGCACACTCCAATTCCAACTCTACATGGATTGCCAGCGATCTTTTGTCGAAAAGTTAGTGGAATCAGCTGTAGATGCAAAAGTTGAGACTCTATTTTACACAGCTGATACCGCAGTAACGTCTGTACGTGAAAGAGATGTCCGTAATGGATTTCGGGCGGTTAGGCGCCTCAACCCAACACTAATATTTTCAATGATGCAGCGCCCACTTTGGTGCTGGGATATGTGGCAATCCGGAATTCCAAGTGTAGAGGCGTTGGCCAACTACCCTGAATTTGGTAAAGGCATCCTAGAGCAGGCGTCCAATCTTTCTGGTAGGCTTGATTCTTCAATTATCTGGGAGGATATGAAGTGGCTCCGCAAGGTTTGGAAAAAACGACTGGTGATGAAAGGTATACTTAATTCAGATGATGCAATTAAGGCCATAGATCACGGAGCAGATGCTATTGTTGTATCGAATCATGGTGGCCGACAATTAGATTTTGCCAATTCGACGATCTCCATCTTGCCAGAAATTCGTAAGGCAGTTGGCAAAGATTATTGTGTGATGATTGATGGTGGATTCCGCCGTGGTTCCGAGGTGGTAATTGCTCTAGCCTTGGGCGCTAGTGGAGTGCTGTTGGGTCGAGCTTATGCGTTTGGACTTGCTGCAGACGGAAGGTCGGGTGTTGAAAAAGCAATTGAGATATTTGCCAAAGAAATTTCAATCACAATGAAGTTGATGGGTGTGCCTAGTGTTGATGAGCTAAAGCAGTTTGGGGATCGCTA
>DJYX01000224.1:5191-11102 GCA_002450295.1 Deltaproteobacteria bacterium UBA6967 | reverse complement strand
TTGGAATGAATTTCCTCTTTCCTTAGTTCTTCTTCATGATAACGATATGCGAACTGCTCCGGTTGGCATTTCACTTTACCCTGGAGAGTATTCATTTCCCTGGGAAACAATCAGTACTGCAACTTTTCTCTCAATTATTCCAGTTTTGATAATTACAGGTATTTTTCAAAAGCAAATTATTGGTGGTCTTACTTCGGGATCTAATAAATAAATTATAGTTCTATGAAACAAATTAAATCTCTTATCACTGAAAAATTAATTCAATTCACCAATGGATTGATTGATCAAGAAAAAGCTAGAGTCATTATTCCAGCAAATGATCAGAAAAAAGGATATTGGTTTGGCGGCGGCAATATGATCTCTGATGAGTTAGGCAACCTTTGGCTAATAGGTAGGTATCGAGATCATGGAGATTCCAGAACAGGAGTAGGAGCCGGACTTCGTGGACTCGAATTGTCACTGTTTAAGTCTGAGGATAATGCTAGTTCCTTTCGTAAAGTAATGAGCTGGTCTAAATCTGATCTAGAAAATGATGACTTTAGAGTTCTCTCCATTGAAGGTTCAGCACTCAATAGACTCTCTGATAGCACCTGGGAAATATTTTATTCCGTTGAGAAATCTCGTGAGTATCCCCAAAGCTTATCGGGTTATCAGAAACAAGGTACTGGGGTCTGGTCTGTTGGTAGGATCACTACTAACTCACTATCTGATTTCAATAACTCCACGAATGATGAACTTCTTATATGTGCTGAAAAATTTGAACACCTGCACGTCAAGGATCCTTTAGTTTTGGGTTCCAAGTCTTGTGATATTCTTTTTTGCACACACCCTTTTACCTGGACATCTGGTAGTACTGGTTATGCTAAGAGAAATGAATCTAACGGTTTTGACATTGCAGACTGGTGTATTGTTGAAAAGGGCCATGCCTGGGATATTGCTACTACCCGCATCACAACAAGACTTTCCTTACCCCAAGTCGGTCTATTTGCCGATTTAGCACCATGCTCTATTTATTTTTTTGACGGTGCTGAATGTATGAACGAACTACCTCAAAATGCTTCTGGACGCCAAAGACCTCGGGGCTATTCCTGCGAAGAACTCAGTGGTATTTATTTTGGCTTTGACGAAGATTTTCCTACCTTACAGAAAATATCTATTCTGCATCCCCACTTCATATCTCCATGGGGTACCGGTTGTAGTCGTTATGTAGATTCCCTCGTAACAGATGACGGAATTCATGTTACTTGGCAGCAATCACAGAAAAATCAATCTCAACCACTAGTTCATAACTTCCTCTCCAATAGCCAGATTTCAGACTTGCTGTCATGACCGATACTTCTGCTTCCTTTTGTAAAATTGGTCAGTCTTCCTTTGCAGTGAAAACCAATGAAGTTTGATTCCAAGAATGTTTTGATCACCGGTGCCGGCCGTGGAATTGGACGAGCTCTTGCTGTGGCCTTCGCTAAAGAAGGTTCATTTGTTGGGTGTTTAGCACGTACACATGGGGAAGTTCTTTCAACTGTCGAGGATATTCAAAGTTCTGGGGGCAAAGCTGAGGCACTCATTACAGATGTAAGTGATTTTGATGCAGTCTCTGAAACCATTTCTGCTTTTGGCTCTTCTTGCCAAAGTATTGATATTCTCTTCCTAAATGCTGGTATTTCAGTTGATCGTGAACGGCTCGAAAACAGTAATCCAGCTAACTGGAAGAAGGTTATTGATGTGAATTTGACTGGCGCCTACTACTGTGCGTTCGCAGCTTTGCCTTATCTTAAGAAAGCCGAGCATGCTAAAATCATTACGATTGGTTCCGGACTTGGTCACTCCGGTGAAGCAGGCAATTCAGCATATTGTGTATCGAAAGCTGGCCTCTGGATGCTGACAAGGGTACTTGGCGAAGAGCTAAAACCCCATCGAATCTCAGTCAATGAGTTGATCCCGGGCCCTGTCAAAACATACCAAAGTAGCCAAAGGTCGCAGAATCCTAATGACTCACTATTCGACCCAAACAATGAGTGGATCAAAGAACCTGAGGATGTTATCCCCTTAGCTTTTTTCCTGGCCTCTCAACCTCCACAAGGCCCTTCATCTCAGACATTCAGTTTGACTCGCCGCAAGATATAAATTTGAGGGTTGGCACGATTGTGCCAACTTCAGTCTCTCAACTGTAGGTTCAGGCATTACGAAGCAAGGCTACATCGACGAACACCTTGCTGCGGCAAGTCCAACCATATTAGAAGCTTCTTTAAAATTACTATTCTACAAGCTGCGCATTGCTTAAGCCCCAACGCCCAGTTATTTCCTTACTCTTGCGAACTTCTAAATTTATTTCTGTTCTACCAATAATTTTTGTTGACTTGTTTGACGGGACTTCTTAGTTTTTGGCATTCGCTCGCTAATCGAGCTTTTGCCCATGTTGCTGAAGAATCTTTGTGAATGAACTCATTGCTTCTTTATCAACAGACTCCAAACTAGGAAAATTTATGAAAAAGATCGGATCAGCATTTCGCCTGTTGCTCTGTGGTTTTGTGTTATTAGCTATGACCAGCTTGGTTCAAGCTGGTGGTCACAAAAAACTTACCATTGCTCTGATTCCAGGGCTAACAACAGATGCATTTTACATCACGATGCGTAAGGGCGCTGAGCTAGCCGCAAAAGGCTTGGGAGTAGAGTTGATGTTTCAGGGAGCTCCAGATTTCAACCCAACCCTGCAGGTACCTGTCCTGAATTCTGTAATCGCCAAAAAACCTGATGCAATCCTGATTGCTCCAACAGATAAGCAGCAACTTATTTCCCCGCTGAAGGCCGCCCATGACGCAGGAATTGTTGTGGTGACTGTCGATACTTTTATTGATGATGGCAATTATCAGGATGGTTCTGGTATGGGTGACTTCCCAATGTCTTATGTTGCTTCTGACAACGTGCTTGGTGGGAAAATGGCAGCTCGAGCACTTGCCAAGGCAATTGGTGAGAAAGGGAAAGTCTACGTCTCCAACGTCCGACCTGGTATTTCCACCACGGACCAGCGGGAAGAGGGCTTCAAGATGGAGATTCAAAATTATCCCAACATCACCTTATTGAACACCCAGTACAATGACAACGATGCAAACAAGGCTGCAGCTCAGTTACAGGCAGTTGCCGCCCGTAACCAAGACATTGCTGGCGTCTTCGGAGCAAATCTCTTCTCTGCAGTTGGTGCAGCTGACGGTGTGAAGGCCTTGGGCAAGGGTGGTCAGATCAAGGTTGCTGCCTTCGATGCTCCATCTCGCATCGTGAATGACATCAACAATGGATTAATTGATTTGGCCATTGCTCAGCATCCAGCAGAGATCGGCTACTATGGAGTGATGACGGCTTACGCAGTGCTGATGAAGCAGTCTGTGCCCATTTCGATCGGTACTGGCTTCACTGTGATGGACAAGTCCAATATCAATGATCCTGAAATCAGCAAGTACGTTTATTCTGACTGATTCCTTTCCTAATCACAGAAAGTTGCCACTAAAGCAACTTTCTGATGGCTCTAGGGTGCGTTCTCTCCAAATCATTTGCACAGAGGATCCATTCCTTCTAGCTTCCTCCCTGAGGAATGGACACGCACCCGATCAAAACTCTCGCTCACCACTCCTGAGAAGTGCCTGATGAAACTGGATGTGATCCGTTCGATATGGCCTTGGTTGTTTCTCCTGTCAATGTCGATATTTTTCGAAGTATGGGCACGCCTCGCCTACGACACCTCTTTTCTGTTCAACCTCTTCAATATTCAGAGCATTCTGACTTTCGCTGCTGCTCCCCTACTACTTGGGATTGGTGTAACCTTTGTGATCATTGCTGGAGGAATCGATCTATCCATCGGATTTGCGATGGGATTCGCTGCTGTTGTATTTGCTACGATCACTTCTAGTCTCGGGGGACAGGATCCTCTTGTCGCCCTTTTTATTGGTGTAATTGCCACTATGTTGATCGTGATGGTGCCTGGAATGGTTAACGGTTGGCTGATTGCCGGTCTACATATTCCCCCCTTCATCGGCACCCTTGGAATGTACGGTGTAGCCCGAGGACTTGGGTTTATTGTGGCCGATGGAGTGACTGTTCCAGTGAATAACCCGATTCTCTTCCAATTGGGTACTACCAAAATTTTTGGACTGATTCCTATTCCGGTCCTGATCACGGCCATTGTTGTTCTCATCGCCCACTTTGTCCTGTCACAGACTCGATTCGGTCAGTACACCTACGCTATTGGAGGAAATCGAGAAGCCGCTCTACGGGCTGGGATCAATGTAAAACGACACACCCTGTTGCTCTACATGATTTCTGCTGGATTTGCTGGTCTAGCCGGATTGATTTATACCGCCCGCTTCTCAGCTGGTGCTGCCCAAGCTGGGGAACCACTACTACTTGATTCTATTGCGGCAGTCTTCATTGGAGGAGCCAGTTTCTTCGGGGGCTCAGGAAGAATCTTTGGAACTGTTATCGGAGCTCTGGTGATTGCTATCATTCAGTTTGGACTCGTCTTTGTGGATGTTGAGCCCTTCTGGCAGTTCCTGGCTGTGGGGATCGTGATCATCGTGGCTGTATTGGTCGATCAGTCCCGTACACGCATATCCAACGGAGGCAAATGATGCTGGAAGTCAAGGGAGTTTCTAAGCACTTCGGTGGAGTTAAAGCGCTTAACAGCGTCAGCATGAATCTCCAGGCAGGAGAAGTACTGGCGCTAGCTGGGGATAATGGAGCCGGCAAATCCACGCTGATCAAGATCATTTCTGGAGTGCATGCCCCTGATACGGGCTCCCTAGCCTATCAGGGACAGCCTCTCCGTGCTAATTCACCTCTACAAGCCCGCAACCTAGGAATTGAGACGATCTATCAAGATCTGGCGCTAGCAGACAATCTGGATGTGGGTGCTAATATCTTTTTGGGAAGGGAGCCAATGAAATCCTTCCTAGGAATGACAAAGGTTATTGATCGTCAAAAGATGCTCAAGGAATCAAGAGAGGTTCTGCATTCACTGGATATTGAAATCCCGGAGAGTTCTCTGGAACAACCTGTACGTAATTTGTCTGGAGGGCAACGACAAGCGATTGCGATCAGTCGCGCAATCTATTGGAATGCAAAATTACTCATCATGGACGAACCAACTGCCGCTTTGGGAGTACCAGAGCAGCGCAAAGTGCTAGAGTTAATCGACAAACTACGCTCACAAAAAATTGGAATCATCTTCATTTCACACAACCTGAATGATATTTTCGCAGCCTCAGACCGGATTCTCATTCTGCGGCAGGGACGTGTGGTGGGAGAGAACAAAATCAGCGAAACCAGTCGAGAAGAAGTAGTCAGTCAAATGGTGTCTGGCTGAAACGCGATATATTCACAGTGAGGAGTATTTGATGTTGAAAGAGAAAAACTTACGAACCCGACGTCTGTTTCGCAATAATGGTCGTTCTCTGGTCATTGCCATGGATCATGCGCGTGTCTTTGATACCGTCACCGGCCTGAAGAATATTACCGAGGTCGTCAAGGCAGTACGTGCTGGAGGAGCCGATGCCATTCTGACTCCTTGGGGTTCAACGGTTGCAGCTGCAGAGGCCTTAGACGGTGGTGGCTGCTGGCTGAGCGTGGACGTCACTCCCCAAAGTATCCAAAGCACCGTGGAAATGGCACTGCGTCTTGGAGTCGATGGGATCAAGGTGGAGGTTTATCCCTGGTGTGATCCGAAAGATGATTATTTCAAGCGATACCATGGAAATGAGTCTGTCCTACATGGGATGCAGCTCGCTGCTGAGTGCCAGAAATGGGGAATTCCATTGATGATCGAGAGTGTTCCCGGAGGCTGGCCCAACGAAACCATCCGTACTCCAGAGATGGTCGCTGCTGCAAGTCGTGTAGCTGCCGAAGCAGGTGCAGACTATGTAAA
>DJYX01000224.1:0-4794 GCA_002450295.1 Deltaproteobacteria bacterium UBA6967 | reverse complement strand
ATTCTTGGGGGGCCAAAATCAGATTCTGATCGGGGAATCCTGCAGATGGTACGTGATGCTATGGATGTTGGTGCGGTCGGCATCACGATGGGACGCAACGTCTGGGGACATGCCAATATTGAAGGAATGACCGCAGCACTCGCTGCTCTTATCCACGAAGATGCGAGTGTCGATACGGCCTATCGCTTGGTGAAATCTTAGCTGCTAACTCTCCCCGCTTGAGCCTCAATGCCTCGTCCTGCTTCTGATCTAATTGCTCGGATTGCCTGGCGCTATTATGTCCAGAAGCAGAATCAGGCGGAGATCGCTGCCAATCTGAATCTCTCACGTCAGAGTGTTCAACGTTACCTGAGCCAAGCACTGGAGCAGGGCATCGTGGTCACACGCATTGACCATCGCTATTTGAGCGAGTGCCTAGAACTCGGCCAGGAATTGCAGTCTCGCTATCGTCTGAAACTTTGCGAAGTCGCTCCAGCTACTGCTGAACAAAGTGTAGAGGAGGTGTTTCAAAGTCTCTGTGCACTCGGTGCCCAGGTGATGGAACACTTCATCCGCAGGGAAGATCCCTACACCTTTGCCCTGGGTAGCGGACAAACAATCCGCCACAGCATCAACCAACTTGAAGAATTTCAGCGCAACGATCACAGCGTCACTTCTCTAGTGGGCTTCACAACACCTGAAGGTAACCCTAGCGAATTTGATCTGGTCACTCCTTTTGCTGAAAAAACAGGTGCTCAAGGATACTACTTTCCCGCTCCACTAGTCCTTCCTACTCTTGATGAAAAACAACTACTGGAACAGCTAACTGTCTACCAACGTGTGATCAAAATCGTTGAACAAGCTAGCGTTGCCTTTGCCAGTGTCTCTCCACTACACACCAACTCGGCCTTTCTGAAAGAAGGCTTGATGACTACTGAGGAGTGGCAGTACCTGCAGAAACAGGGAGCTTGTGCAGAATTACTCGGTAGGGTTCTGGATGTGGATGGTCGCTTACTCAATGAAGAATTTACGAATCGACTGGCTGGTGAGGCATTGAGGCCAAATCCAGATCGGCTGTTTGTTTGCATCTCCGGGGGTATTCAAAAGCACCAAGCTCTGTACTCTATTCTTCAGGGAAAGTGGGTCAATGGCCTCGTAACAGATGAACAAACTGCCCATTACCTATTGCAGATGGCTCCCACTTCGGTTAGATGAAGACCCACGATTAACAAATTCAATCATTTTCTACGAGAGGCCTTGCCGTCGCCTCTGCTTCCTTGCCGGAGACATTTCTCATGAATTCCCCTTTACTTTTGGGTGTAGACGCTGGCTCAAGCCGAGTTCGGGCACTCATTTTCACACTGGAAGGTGACATCGTTGCAGAGGGTAGCGTTACCCCTCCATTGGAAACTCCCCATCCTGGCTGGGCGACCTTGGATGCAGATCAACTTTGGCAGGCTTGCTGGCAGGCAATTCGTCGAGCCGTACGGCAGGTAGAAGATCCCAAGCGGATTCGGTCTATCGCTGTGACCAGTGTTGCTGAAGCTGGAGTACCCTTGGATGAAGATGATCGACCTCTGCACCCGATCATCACTTGGTATGACACCCGTACAAAACCCCAAGCCCAACGCCTTGCCGAACAAATAGGTGAACAGCGGCTGTTTGATACAACTGGGTTGAATATCTCCCCAATCTACACTCTCTGCAAGCAACTCTGGCTACGCGAACACAAACCAGAAGTCTTCAAGTCAACTCGTCGCTGGCTCCACACCGCAGACTACCTAGCTTGGCGTCTCTGTGGCATTCCAGCTACTGACTATAGTTTAGCCTCTCGGACCTTTGCACTCGATATTCATTCCTTGCAACTGGCGAGTGGTTTGCTGGAAGAAGTCGGTATTCCGCCAAGCTGGTACCAGGAGCTTGTTCCATCCGGCACGCGACTGGGCCACATTCTTCCGGAAGTCGCTGAAGCTACCGGATTGTCACAGGATTGCCTGGTCTCTGCTGGTGGACATGATCACCTGATTGGTTCGATTGTCGCTGGAGCCCTGACCCCTGGAACCTTGGTCAACTCCATGGGAACAGCCGAGGGGGTAATGATCTTCATGGACAAGCCTCTGGCAGACCCAACGCTTGGACGCCAAGGCTATGCTCAGGGTGTAGTGGTCACCGATCGGCCCTACTACTACCTGGTTGGAGGTCTCTTCACATCAGGAGGTGCGGTGCAATGGTTCCATCAACTGACGGAACAGCGCTATAGCCACGAACAGTTGATTGAGGAAGCCTCGAAAATCAATCCGGGCTGTGACGGTTTGCTCTTCATGCCCCACCTGCGCATGGGCTCGCCACCCAATGCAGTGGAACAAGCTCGCGGTTCTTTCATTGGTTTTGGCACCTACACCAACCACTGGCAGATGTATCGATCAATCCTGGAAGGAATGGCCTGTGATATTCGCATGATCACAGAAGCGATGATCAAACCTCTGCCTGAAAATTCAGTGCAACGCATTCATTGCATTGGTGGTGAGAGCCAAAACCGGATGTTGATGCAGATCAAGGCTGCTGTACTAAACCGTCCATTACAACGCTTGAATATGACGGAGGCTGTCAGCTTGGGAGCTGCTCTATTAGGTGGGATGGGAGCGGGTTTGTTCAAAAATCTGGAAGAAGCGCTGGGAGGTCTGAAATACGGTGCGGAGACCATTGAACCAGACCCAGCGACGATGGAAGCCTATCAAGCTCACTACGAACAAATTTACACACCGGCCTGGCAGCTGCTGCAACCGATGCAAGAACGATTGCAGCAACTCTATCCGGTGTCTCTCGACTGATTTTCCTGAACTCAGAGTTCCGAGCGCTTGCGGTATGTGTCGCTGCGCTTCAGGAAATCAGGGAGCAGTTCCAGACCTAGACCTGGATTGGGTTCCAGCCGCAGGTGGCCTTCCTCAATGATAGGTAAGGTGGTCACGATCTCCTTGTACCAGCCCGTGTAGAACGCACGAACCGTCTCCTGCAACAGAGCGTTCGGAGCATTCAGTGACAAATGAGAAGACGCCATTAACACTACCGGACCGGTGCAATCGTGCGGAGCTACTGGCAGTTGATGTGCTTCGGCCATCGTTGCAATCTTCTTCGCTTCAGAAATCCCTCCACACCAGCTGAGGTCAGGCATCACGATATCCACCGCCTTGGCTTCCAGTAGATCCTTGTAACCTGTTCGGTAGCTCAGGGTCTCGCTAGCAGTGACCGGCAATCCTGTACGTTGACGATATTCCCCAACCACGCTCAGGCTGTCCATCTTGACCGGATCCTCCATCCAATACGGCTGGAAGGGTTTCACGGCTTCAGCAATTCGGCAGGCTGCAGGAAGATTCCACAAGGAGTGGAATTCAACCATGATGTCCATCTTGTCACCAACCGCCTTGCGAATCTTCTCAAAAGGTTCGAGAGCACGACGCAGTTCGGCAGAGCTGATATGCAATCCTCCGTTGTTTTCAGCAGCATGATCGAAGGGCCAGATCTTCATCGCTTGGATTCCCTGCTGCAAAAGGCTCAGCGCCAGTTCATCGGCTCGATTGAGGAAGGCGTCCAAGTCTTCGTAGGGGCCTTCTTCACCATCAAGCCCCCAGTTGTCTGTGGTTTGTACAGGACGTTGCCGGACATAGCGATAACCCGCACAAGTATTGTAGATACGAACCTGCTCACGGGTTAGCCCACCCAGCAACTGATAGACCGGCTGTGCCGTACGTTTGCCCCACAGATCCCAAAGCGCAATGTCGATCGCAGAGTTGCCTCGTGTTTCCACCCCAGATCCACGGAAACCAAGATAGCCATAGAGTTTCCGGGCGATATGGTCGATTCGACTGGGATCCTGCCCGAGCAGTTGGGGAGCCACGCTCTCGTGCAGGTAGGCTTCGACCGCCTGGGCACCAAAGAAGGTTTCTCCCAATCCACTCAGTCCTTCATCCGTATGGACATGCAGCCAGAGCAAGTTGGGAAACTCCGCGTTGCGGATTGTTTCAAGCGCAGTGATTTTCATGATTTTTCTCGTTTCAATGCATCCACCAGCCACCATCGACACTCAGGTTCTGACCTGTGATCCCGCTGGAGGCTTCGCAACAAAGATAGTGTACTGTCTGGGCAATTTCCTGTGGTTCAATCCGACGCTTGAGACTCTGGTGATCCAGAATGAACTGGGTATATTCCTCCAACTTGTGGGCCCAGACCTGACGTTCCAACTCAGTAGGAATGGCACCAGGACTGATCGAATTCACACGTATATTGAAAGGGCCCAACTCACGGGCCATCGCCCGGGTCATGCCGACAATGGCTCCCTTGGAATGCACGTAAGGCACAAAATCACCCCAGCCTCCATTGAAGGTGATGCTGGCAATATTGACGATCCAGCCGGCACCCTTCTGCTTCATGCTCGGCACAATTGCACGGGCTAGTACAAAACCAGAGTGACTGTTGATCCGCTGTGTCCGCTCGAACTCCTCAATACCGGCTTCATCTAATGGTCCCAATGGATTGATACAAGCGTTGTTAACGAGCACATCAATCGTACCGTGACGCTTCACCAGATCCTGGGCCAATTGATCCGTTGCCTGTAGATCGTTCAGGTCTCCAAGTACAAACTGGATACGCTGGGCTGCTGCACCAAGTCGTTCACCCAAACGACCCAACGTCTCTTCGGCTTTACTTTCATCCACATCAAGCATCAGTACGGTGCCACCCGCTTGTGCCAACCGTTCACAAATGAACTCACCAATGCCACCCGCTCCACCGGTAACCAGGGCTACCTTGCCCGTCATA
>DJYX01000250.1 GCA_002450295.1 Deltaproteobacteria bacterium UBA6967 | reverse complement strand
TTGAGGCCACCCATACCGTTCGCGGCTGGGCTATCCAAAACAGCGTTACCAGAGGCTGGCGTGGAGACGTACAGATTTTTGCCAATCGGTGTCAGACCTGCTGGATTCTGGAAACGAGCAAGTTGGAGACTGCCGATGGCTTCTGGTTGAGTTTCATCGCGAAGGAACACAGAAACCGTACCATCATTGCTGATCTCAACTTTCCGAGTATCAACTGGAATGTTGATCTCTGGGTCAACAGGCATCCCATCATTGGTCACCAGACGCCCCTGACCATCAATATTGAAGTGTCCGTCACGGGAGTAAGCGATGATGCCATTAGGCTGCAGGATCTGGAAGAAACCAGCACCGTCAATACTGATGTCCAGATCGTTACCAGTGTTCTGCAGATTTCCAGTCACATGGACTTTTTCCGTGGAGACCTGTTTCACACCGTGTCCAACATGAAGACCCACTGGAACCTGAGTGGACAGTGAGGCTGGCACACCTGCGTTGCGTTCGTTGTGGTAGAGCAAGTCCTGAAAGTGTACTCGGCTCTTTTTGAAACCTGTGGTGTTGACGTTGGCCAGGTTGTTGGCGGTGACATCAATATTGCGCTGCTGGGCTCCCATACCGGTAGCTGCAGTGTAAAGAGATCGCATCATAAGGCTTCAACTCGCTATAAAAAGGTTATCCCCGGAGCCGAGAAATACTAATTGCTCGCTCGTTCATCCGGTCAACGCTGCTCAAAGATTTCTGAATCGATTCGTACGTGCGGTTTGCGCTGATCATGCGAGTCATCTCCATGACGGTGTTGACGTTGGAGCCTTCCAGCATTCCCTGCTGGACTCGAACTTCCTCGGAAGGAATCGGCACATCGTCACTGCTGATCGGTGCGAAGAAAGAGTTGCCCAGCTTCTGCAGGTTGTCCTGGTTACGGAAGCGGACGGTCAGTAGACGGTCAGCAAGCTGTCCATCCACCTGTACTCGACCTTGATAGTCTACAAAAATTTCTTGGCCTTTCACCTGAATGGGACCGTTCTCGCCCAGCACTGGGTAGTTGTCTGAAGTGACGATCGTGCCCTCACTGTTCAGCTGGAAGTTTCCATTACGGGTGAAGCGCTGACCAAAAGGCGTGTCGATGGTGAAAAAACCTTCATTGTTGATTGCCAGATCCAAGGCATTGTCTGTTTGCTGCATGGGTCCGGGCGAGAAATTTTTTCCAATTTCATCTACGGTCACGGCAGATTTCTCCATGCCCACATACTGATCCAAGTATTCATGGGACAGGAATCGCTCTTCTTCCGATTCCGGCAGCACCTGCTGTGCTTTGGAAAGCACCTCACGGAAGCTCGGTTGGTCTTCTTTAAAACCAGTAGTATTGACGTTGGCCAGGTTGTTGGACACCGTGTCCATCTTGCGCTCGACAGCGCCGGCGGCCTTGACCAGACTATAGACTCCGCTCATGAAAATGCTCCGAATCAGACGATTGCAGTGAGGTAGGCAGGATTCCGCATTCAAGGCGTATACCAGCAAGGGACGGGCCTTCAGGTCCTTTTTTCCCAATCTCCGTTCCCTAGGGAGGCATGACCGGCAGCATACGCAATAAAATTCTGGTCGTCTTTTATCTCAGTTCCGTTCTTTCTCTGCTTGGCTACATCCTGATCTATCTGCTTTCGCAGCAACAGGGTGAACTGGTGGAGGACAGTTCACAGATTCCACCTGTGACCGAAGCCTGGTTTCGACTCAACAACGGAATGCACCACGCCGTTTCCTCACAACGGGAGTGGCTGCTTTCAGGCAATAGTATCTTTCGTGAAGGACGGATGAATGCCTGGGATGAGGAGATTGAGCCTGCTCTGCTGGAGCTTGATCGCCTCTACAAAACATCACGCCTCTGGCAGGATGAACGCCAAGTCGAAGCCCGAACCTTCTATGATATTCGGCTGCTGATTCGTAACCTGAATGAGCTACAACAACAGGTTGAGGCCCTGACCTTCCGCTCCCTTGCCAATACCAACAATCAGACGGATCGGCGTGATAGTGATTGGCTGCTGGCCAACGACATGATGGTCAACAAAATCCTGCCACTACAGTTGAACATCGAAGACGCTATCGCCACTATTGTTCGCTGGCAGTCGAATTTCTCAAGACAGAATACCCTGCAGATTCGCAATGAGGTGATTGATCTCAATATTCGCATCCTCTTCATTGCACTGGCCGTCTTTCTGATTGGCTGGATTCTCTCCCGGTTGCTCGGAGAACAGATCGCTCGCTCACTGCAAGAATTACGGGACGCTGTCCGGCGGGTCAAAGATGAGAATTTTGATGGACAGATCGAGATTTCGACGCAAGACGAGATTGGTGAATTAGCCGAGGAGTTTCGAGAAATGCTGATTGCCATTCAGCAACGGACTCAACAGTTGCGCAATTCCTTCGCTGAGCTGGAGAGAGCTTCCCAGACCAAGAGTGAATTCTTGACGAACATGTCTCACGAGTTGCGCACGCCACTCAACGCCATCATTGGCTTTGCTGATGCCTTGCTGGATGATGACGAGACTACCCTCTCCGACTATCAGCAAGATCGACTAGGTCGCATTCGAGATAGCGGTCAACAGTTGCTCGATATGATCAACTCTTTGCTGGATCTGTCACGCATGGAAGCGGGGAAGATGCAACTGCACTTCACCGAGTTTGCTCCGAGAGAGGTCGCTGAAGAAGTACTCAATCTGCTGGAACCGCTGATGCACCGCAAGCAACTGCAGAGCCAACTGGTTGCTCAAGGTCGTGTATTCACCTGTCGCCTGGATCGGGACAAGTTACGCCAGATGCTGATCAACCTGCTGGGTAACGCCATCAAGTTTACTCCAGAAGGTGGTGCGATCAGTGTTACGCTCAGTCGCGACGGGGACTGGTTCCAACTTGCGGTGCACGATACCGGAGTCGGTATTGCGGCTGATCACTTGGAGAAGATTTTCAAGGCTTTCCAGCAGGTCGACAGTTCTGTCACTCGTAGTTATGCCGGTACAGGATTGGGTCTGGCGCTGGTACGATTAACCACTCACCTACTCAAGGGGCGAGTTGGGGTTCGCAGCCAAATTGACAAAGGCTCAACCTTCACACTGTTTCTGCCACTGGATCCAGAGAGCATCGAAGACGGTGAGAAAGAGTTGCTTGGTTAAACCCAAGACGGCAGTAACTCAGCTGGTGAAGTTGTAGCCTCGCTCTTCATGAGAACTGATACCCAAGCCTGCCACCTCTGAATTTTCATCCAGCCGCAGCCCAACCAATTCATCTGTCAGCTTGAGCAGAATCCAGGTCACCACTGCTGTAAAAACAATCTAATTTCTTGAGCTTTGAATGTGCTAAGTCAGGCAATCGAGATGTGCTGAGTTCGCTGTTGTTTAGCTCTCAGTAGGAAGTACATACCCACTCCGTTACAACCCCAGATGACAGCCAGCAGTGCCATCGTATGGGTGATTGAATAATGTTCGGCAATGTAACCAACCAGTGGAGGGCCGAAGAGCAGTCCTGCCATTGACAAGGTGTTGACATCTGCGATGTTGACCCCGGAATTTTCAGGATCAATTTCTGCTGCATTTCGCATGACAGTGGGAAAAAAATTGGCACTAACAAAGCCAAAGAAGAGGAACACAAGCACTATCAGAACGGGATTTTGAGAAAGTACCGCTGGTAATAGAACCGCACCTCCCAGAATCATCGCATGACTCCCGATCCTCATTTCTCCAAAGCGTTGAATCAGCGATTCTCCTCGCAGGCGGGCTGCAATTTCACCCAAACTGAAGGCGAAGATAATTGCTCCCCCATAAGCCATCGGTACCAACATATCCCTTGTCAGCCAGAGTGCAGACCAGTCAAGCACAACACCAATCGTACTCAAACTCAGTGCACCGAGTATCCCGAAACCGAGTACTCTTCGGTCTGGCCAACGCAATGGAGGCGCCTGGGTTCGGGCTGGGCGCTCTCCCTGTAGACAAATCTTCCAGAGTAACAAGCTCACAAACATTCCATTTCCGGCCATGATCGGAAAGACCCAATGAGCCGGCACCTCCAATTGCAACAAAGTGCCTCCAACCACTGAGCCTACGAGAGATCCGATCGAGAAGAAAGCGCTATGCATCGGCATCAAAAAGCGGCCTGTCAACTTTTCCATCCGAAAGGTTTCTGCTGTAGCTGAGGGTGCGACTAAACCAAAAAAGAATCCACAAGGAATGACAGCAAGCAACATGAGCAGGTAGGTGGGAGCAAGAACAGCCAGCGCAAGGCAGGGAGAAAAGCAGCACATCGCTGCGATCATCAGCGGTCCTGCACCAAAGCGGGGAATCAATCGACGGCCTCCAAGCTGTGTTGCCGTGATCGAACTGATGGCAAAGCACAGTAAGACCTTGCTGAAATCAAGTGGAGTCAGATTTAGTACAGCCACTTTCCAGGGAATGTAGACAAACCAGATACCGACACTGATCATCGGAAACAGCACGACCAAGCGAGCAGCCCAAATAATCCGGATTGCTGCTGCCTGTTGTTCTGTCGTCAGAGGAAGGCCAGAGGCCACTGAACTCACAGGATTGCCTGCACGAAAGGAGAAGAATTAATTGGCGAGTTGTTCCTGCAGGTTACTGAGAACAATTTGCAGTGACTGTTGGATGGTCTGGTCCAACTCCACGTTATCGACCTGATCCAGGTCAAATTGCTGGGCCTGCTGGTGGTAGTATTCGTGAACGGTACGAATTTCCTCAAAGTGTTCGAGGTAGTGTTTCTCTGCTCGACGCTGCTGCAACTTGCCTCGGATTCGGAAACGATTCATATGATCTTCTCCTTCCTGAAGTCGAAGCAGTAATGGGATGTGGTAGGCGTGGCCCTCAAACTCTGGCATCCTGATCAGAAACGGTAGTAAGTGAACTCCTTCAATCAGTAAATTTGTACCTTCGGCAATCGCTCTGCGCACCATCGCCCGTATTCCCACACAGACCTGCTGGGACTGCAGAGCAAAACCTGCAACCATTCTTTCTTGTGAGGCTTTCTTTTCATCAAAAAACAACTGACTGCCTGCTTCGAAGGAAGAGACGTGAAGCGTTGGCACAATCTCTTTACTGAAGGAAAGGCGCATAATTTCGCGGATACTATCCGTACCCACTACATTGAGAATTCCTAAACGGCTAGCAAGTGCCTGGGCCAATGTCGATTTTCCCGTTCCTGGGGCACCAGCGACGTAGAGGATTACAGGATGAGGCAGATCATTTATCCGGCTGGCGACTTCATAAGTGCGAGCAATGTCAGGGCTAAACTGCGTTTGCAGCTGCTGCCGCACCAACTGTATCAGTTCCTCCGACTTGATCTCCATTTTGCCCAACAGGATCAGATCCTGCTCAATCTGGCGCGAAATCAGGTAGGCCTTGCCTGGCGAAATCCCTGCAGAAGTGATCGACTGGCTGAGCATCCCTTTTGAAAAAGGATAACGACTCTCACCACGATGTACCCAGAGTTGAGGAAGCTCTGATTTGACAGGATTACGTTGAAGACGAGGATGCTTCTGCTCCAGGTATTTTTCCAGGAGTAGTCCTAGATCTGTTGAAGAAATCTGTCGACGTCGGTTTAGCTTCTTCTTGATTTCCTTGGTGATGAGATAGGCTTTTTCGAAGGAAACACCTTGTTCCGTCAGGGTACGTGTCATGATGCCACGTAGAAACGGCTCACGATCACCGTTGCTGCGCACAACCGTCAAGGAATCTTTGCTCATAGGGAAGGCCTCATCACCTCACCAGCGGTAGTCAAGGGTGCTACCAACAGCAAGGCCGAGTGCGCGAGCTTGCCCTGCGTCCAGTTCCAGAACCAGATTGGCCGACTTGTCTGGGGTGATGGTCACGGGGGTTTCACCAGAAGAAGGTGGGGGTACATTCTCCGCCACATAAACTACACGGCTATTGCGTAGCCAAAGAATGTCGATTGGGAAGTTCATATCTTTCATCCAGAAACCATGACGCCCTGAACGCTCAAACACAAACAACATGCCCCATCCTGGTTTGAGTTGGGAGCGGTCGCTCAAGCCTTGTTGGCGTTTGGCTGGGGTATCCGAGACTTCGACAGAGATTTTCACACCTCTCTGGGTGATTACTGTTGCCTGCTGGTAACTGAATGTGCGTGCCTGCAGTAATCCAACCAGGAGCAAACTGCAGCAGAGCAGACCAAGCCATCGAATCATGCGGGCATCCGTGCCAATTTTGCGAGCCGCTTTTTCACCATTCGTTGCTTGAGTGGTGGGAGATAGTCAATGAACAGGCGTCCACGTAGATGATCAAACTCATGCTGTAGACAGATAGCCAACAGTCCGTCTGCTTCCAATGTCTGCGGTTGCCCCTCCAGATCTTGGTATTCAACCGTGATTTTCTCAGCACGAGGGACTTCTGCACGAAATTCTGGGACACTCAGACAACCTTCCTCGATTGCGGTCTCTCCACTAGCAGCTACGATCTTTGGATTGACCAACACTTGAGGCTCTCGCTGGCCGTGATCTTCGTCTCCTGCCATCACATCGACCACGACAATTTGTTTGAGGACTGCTACCTGGTTGGCTGCTAAGCCAATCCCTCTTTCTTCGTACATGGTCTCCAACATGTCCGCAGCAAGTTGGCGCAATTTATCATCAAAAACCGTGACCGGCATGGCGTGCTGCTGCAGGATTGGATCTGGGAATTCATGAACCTGTAAAAGCGCCATCAGCATCTACTCCAGATTAGAGTTATAAAAACATTACTTTAACGGATGACATTGCAAAAAGCCACTAAAGAACTGATGCCAAGACGGCTCTGGTACTACCTCCATCTCTAAAATCCAGACGATTTCGGCCAACTCTGCAAAGGCAGCTAGTTTGACTGCATCCTTCTCTGTTGTCACCCAACGCTGCGCACGGCTTTTACGCCAAAGCCACAACAACCGCTGAACATCTTCACCAGTGTAGGAGTGATGGTCGGGCCAGCTCGAAAGGTCTTCCAAGCTCTGACAGAGAGGTCGCAGTACTTGAGCGAAACCCTCTGGTTGGGCAATCCCACAATTGGCAAAAACCGCTTCCTCAGCCAGTGTTTTGACATCTCTCACTTCCTGACCATCCAATCTTCGTAAGCGGACAGGTAGATAGTCACAGCGAAAGATTGGTCGATCCACCTTGAGTTCCTGCCTTAACAGATGCATCCAAGCATCAGAGAAACCCAGATTGGCTTTGGTCAGTAGTATCGCATCAGCCCGGTGCCAGTGATGCTCAGGCTCACGCAACTCACCCAATGGAAGGAGTTGGCGATTGCCAAGGCCTCGCTCTGCATCAATCAGCAGCAGGTTGAGATCTCTTGCTACAGCAAGATGTTGGTAGGCATCATCCAACAGAATCAGATCAGGTCGATCACGGAGCAAAGCCCAGCGCGCATTACGAATTCTAGAAGATCCCACATAGACGGGCACCTCAGGATGACGTTGAGCTAGCCATGTCGGTTCATCACCTAATAATTTTGGACTCAGAGGCCAGGGAGCATCCGCTGAACAGAAACGTTGGAGGGTCGCTTTGGAACACCTTCCGTAACCCCGACTGAGAATCACAATCCTTCTTTGCTGCTGCTGCAGGGAACACATGAGCATTTCGATGACTGGAGTCTTGCCAGTACCTCCTACTGTCAGGTTTCCTACAGCAATCACTGGCACAGGAGGGCGAAAGGTTGTGATCAATCCATGCCGATACATCCATAGGCGTAGCAGCAGTAGTGCTTCGTAAACAAACGCAAGAGTAGCCAGAGCAGTACGGAGCAACGGATTGCGCCAAAGCCAGGGAGGAGGAATTTTTGGAAGCATCTTACTTAAGTAAACGGTAGCGCATCTCCTGTTCGGCTGGTAGGTCAGGACTGACAGGTTCAAGTAGTCCTGCGCTGACCAATTCATGCAAGATTTCGTCGGTTTGCTTGGCAGTCAGGCGCAACTGAAGGAACAAATCCGTTCGGCTCAACTCTCCACTTTGACTACGTGCTAGTTGGACAGCCTCATGCAGTGGTAACTGGCGATAGATGCCATATTGGTAGTACCCAAAGCCGAACAAGGCACCACCAACTAGAATAGAGGGGAGACCAACTAGCGGAAAAGGAATTGGGGCTCCACTATCTAGTAAGATCAATGACCCAAGAATCATCGAACCCCAACTCAAGATTCTCTCCCGACGCTTGCGGCCCAGGTAAACTTCAGAATCGAAGGGTTGTTCGGTCATGGATGATTGTGCAAGAGAGATTCTTAGTTACAAAAGGTTTCCATCATTCATACCCTAGTCAAGACACCGGCTGCAATCTCTGAATTTCTCAGTACGCTTCAGAAATCTCAGGGTTCCAGCAATTCACTGGCTCGCTCCGGTGTCAACTCCGGTAAGCTGGGTAGGCTCAAAGGAGCCACATCGTCTAAAAGCGTGGGGATGACAAAGACCAGCACATGATCAAACACTTGTTGATCATCTCTCAGTCCAAAGAGCGGGCCCAGCAGTGGTAGATCCTGAAACAAAGGGACACCCTGCGTACTGTTAGAGCTTTGCTGGCGAATCATTCCTCCCATCAAAATGGGTTGACCATTAGAGACCATCAAGGAACTTCTGCCTTTCTGACTGTTGATCTGGGGAATGCCATCAATCGCATTGTCCTGCAGCGGCGTGCTTGTTTCTGCGTGGATACTGACCTGCACCTGACCGTCCTGACCAGAGTCTAGAGGTTCAATCCAACGCGGAGTGACCCTTAGCGTTACACCAGTCTGAATCTGCTGTAGTTTTGCGTCCGTATCACTTACCAAACGCACACTCAGCAATGAGCCACTGCTCATCTCTGCCTCAAGACCATTCAGTGTAACCACGACAGGACGCGAGAGCACCCGACCTTCTCCCTGCTCTTGCAGCATGCGCAGCATCGCGTCAATGCGAACACCACGACTGGTATCGAAAGGACCCGCTGTCCAACTCAGACCAAAGTCTGGGCCTTCCAAAGCGCGTACCCCATCAGCAGAAACGCCAGTGCCCCGCCAGCGTAGCCCCAATTCCCGAGAAATCTTCTCTGTAGTTTCAAAAATATGTGCTTCGATACGAATCAAAGGGCTCGGCTGATCCCACAACACAAGCAGTTCTTCCACCAGTTGTACCTGTGTTTCAGTTCCTCGAATCAGTAAGGCATTGTTCTGGCGATCTGGCAAGATCAACGGTTGGGGTTGAGTCTCTGCAAAATCAGGGGCTTGCTGGAAAAACTCTCGCAGTTGGTCTTCTGTGCTGGGTAACGTAATTTGCTGTCCTTCTGCCGTGATCATCCGAGAACCCACAGACAGATAGCGCAGTGTAAAACGCCTGAATTCCTGTTTCGGTCTCATCAGCATGTTGGGGACTGCCACCTTTGACACTAAAGATTCTCCAGCCATTTGTTTTGCAGTAGCTTGCTCCAGCTTTTCAAGAGTGGCACTTAGCAACGCAATTCCCTCAGCTGGCCCTTCCATCCAGAGCGAAATTGGGCGCTGGCCCACCTCCCAGAACACATCGACTTCCTGCAAGACAGTTGGCCCAGAACGGAGACTCTCCAGCTGTTGCTTGAGAACATCGTCAGGGAGCCATTCCAGTACCATCGCTGCGGTGGTTGGTAGCTGTTCTGTGTCTGTAATTTCTTCTCTCACAGCTACAGATTCTGTTGTACTGACACTCACATTTGGCCCTGCAGACTCTGCCTCTTCCACTTGCCAGGTCTGATCAAATTGCTGTACCAACTGTTCAAGTCGCCTCAGTTCGCTAAGCCGTCCTCTCAGCAACAGTAATCAAGGACTTGTGATGTCGACCGTGACTGAAGTGCGGGTACTAGGAGGAAGTTGCTCTAAAAAGTCAGCTGCAGCATCGGCTGGAGCCAGGATAAGAGGAATTGCTAGCAGATCCTCTGGCTCACGCGCCTGCCAACTGATCAGATATGTATCCTTATCGTAGTTCCATTCAGCATCATAGCGAGGAGCCAACTGTTCAAAGGCTTGGGCTACTGAATCAAATCGAAGATTTTCTGTAATCTTGAGGGTAGGCGGTAGAGATTCGGCATCATAGCGTAGGGGAACTTTTCCCCAATCTGCCAAGTCAACAAGGAGTTCTGACAGTGGAATGGGGCTCGAGATTTTTCTGCGGAAGGGACGTTCTCGCCAGACTTGACGGTCTGGTAGAATGAGCCACTCGCGTTGCTTCCGAATCGCTGTTAAGCCTTGCTCCCGCAGGAGCAGTTCAAACAGTAGTTCTGGGCGGACAGCTTCGCGACGACCATCGGTAAGTTTTTCAGGGATCTCATCATAAATTCGCAGTGGTGGTGGAGATTCGGCATACTCTTGAACCAACTGTTGGAGGGTGTCTTTCAAAGAAATTGAGCCTTCCAACACCAGTGGCTTACCCTTGTACGGTTTCCAGCGGAGTTCCTGAGCAGTCAATAGGCTTGTGTTCAGCAGAAAAAACGATCCAACCAGCAGCTGAACAATATTTATAATCCAGCTCTTTCGTAGATGAATTCTGGAGAGCCAGTGCAGATACATAGGCATCCTCCATTTAGCGTTTTTTGGAAGAAGGCAAGCGTACGCAGGTCACCACTAGTGTCAGCCATCCAAGAATCAAGTTCACTCCACCAATTGGGGCCATAGCGGTCACACCACGCAAACCAGTTAAGCTGTAGGTAAAAAGACTTCCACAGAAAAGGAAACTACCCACTATGAAAAAGATTCCCACATACAAAAATCCTCGCCGTTCCAAACGCTCCAAGAGCAAACCTGTGAAGAGCAAGCCTCCTGCGTGGTAGAAAAGATAGTTTGAGGCCAAGATAAAATTCGCAGTGCCGTTGAACTCCTCTAATTGGCCACGCAGCATGTGAGATCCCATCGAGCCACTCAGGACCGCAAGAACTCCAAACAATGCGCCAATGGCCAAGAGCCACTTGCTTGCTGGATGATTCATCCCAATCCTCCTTCACAAAATGGTTTTGCGATGCCCTCAAGCCATCGTTGTCCTGCCTCTGCGGTTACTGGGGATAGTTGCTGAATTCTTCTCGTGTAGGTTCCTTCAGCATCCATCAACTCTCGGAGCAAACTCTCAGGTGCCAACCTTGGGGTAGAAGCGTAGCTTTGTAATTGCTCTTTTCTTCGTTTCCAGTTTTGCAACCAAGCACGCTGATCTTTTAGCTTAGTTTCTGGCAAAACCTGCTCACTGTGTGATTGATTCTCCGCTACCAGTTCTGTCAACAGCTGCATTTGTGCAAGCCGCTCTTCCAGGTTGCGTTGAACGATGTACTGACCTTGGCGATAGAGGCTCTCTTGAAAAGCATCCCTCGCCATCCGAACACGAACTTGATCGTACCAATGAAAAAGAGCAACCAATTCACCAAAGAATTGCAGTTGAGTTGACACAATCCAACGTAAATTCGGGAAACAACGAGGATCATAGTTCTTGTGTCCAGACAAATGAGCGGTACCCAGATTCAGGCCCGAAGCTAACTGTCCAGAAAGACGCGCTCCTGCTGCGGAAAAGGTTCCAAACTCTGATAACAGTGGACCCAATAAACTACAATTTCCTCCAATAAAAAGGCGCTCTGAACGCAGGAAAACACCTTCACAGACGTTTCCTAATAGGGAGGCTGTTGCTTTATCACCTCGGATGGTAAAGTTGAAATGGATTGTCCCACTACCAACCTCACTGAATTGACCTGGTGGATCACCAGTTCCCCCAGCGAGCAGGGCATCACAGAAGTTGATGTTGCTCCCCAGAGTCACCCACGGCATCAGCAGGGTCATCTTAGTGTCAGTGTGTTGACCTGAACAAGCACCTTCTTCGTAGAGACTTCCCTTGCGAACTCGAAATCCCACACCTGTGGTGGGAGGTGCTCCAGAGTGTTCTCTTCCAAGAAAAACGGCCTCCTCTGTGACACCCATGCCGAGGATCGTTTGTGGCCCAACCCAGCTTTGCCTCAAGGAAACCGGTCCTTGAGCACCTACGATTGCGCCCGGGCCAACCACACTATCTTCTAAGAACACATAGCCTCCAGGGCCGATCTCGGCTCCTACCAGTACTCGAGTAGACTGACCCTGCAGGCGAGTACCTGGGTGTAGCACAGCCCCTGACTCTATTTGCTGAAGATCCACATCACGACGGATCGCGGTCTGTTCCGGAAACAGAACCCGGACTCCCCGTTGTGCTAGCTGTTCAAGTTCCTGTGAACTATAAAAATCACTCATTACCTTCTTTAGCCTGCATTCCAGAATTACGAAAAAGCCTATCTTCCTGCCTCAAGCGCATACTGAAGCTGGAAAGTCAATCAACGCTGATAATGCACACCACGGAGTTCAACCAATCCGGTCTTCAGTTCGTAGCGCAGATCTGCACCATCGACATCGCTACCCTGCCAGATCATCTGTACGGCTCCCGGCATCTGTAGTATTTCTGTCTGTAAATCGTATATAGCGCGCTCTGCCTGCAAATATAGTTTGCCATCGCGTTCTACCTCGACCTCACCACGAATTTCCACCAACTGCTGCCGCCAGTCGATCAAAGCTTCGTTGGCACGTACTAGTGTGTCTGTGAATGGTAGCGTTTCAGGACTAGGATGCAGGCGCAATCGAGGTTGCTCCACATTCATGATCGAACTATCCTCAGCCATCAAAGCTCGAAGGCCCGTTAAGGTCCAACGTTTGAAGTCTTTTTGATAATCCTGCAGAGTAATCTGCTCCAACTGCAGCACCTGACTCTCCGGCAAGGGCAGCAGTGGTAGCGATTCAGAGGTGGAGTTGGAGAGAGAAAAATACAAGGCAAGGGGGCCCAGCAGTAGTAATAGCAAGGACTCTTGCCAGTGGGCCAATAGTAAGGCTCGGACACGTGATCCGGTCATTGGAACTCAGTGTAAGCCTTTCAGAAACGCAACTGTAAACCAGCCTGCCAGGACTGGCCATCTTCTGAAGGAGCCGCCCAGAAAGCCAAGGGATCGGTAGGTTGTTCGTTCTGTACTTGAGTCTGGGTATCGGTTGGTGGCCCAAAATTTGGCTTTGGCAGCACTGGCATCAGATTTTGGTTAAAACTGAAGCCATTGATGACCAGATAGAGGCCAAGACCATAGCCCATCAACCCCCCGATGGTCATACTTCCCGAAATTGATTCTCGAAATGCGGCTCCAGAGAGAAAGTGATAGGATATTCCGATCGCAGCTCCCCAGAGAGAACCATAGAGAGTGTTCCAGAAGACCGACTGCATTACGGGGCCACGGCCCCCATTTGCTCCATCCAAAAAGTTTTCAATGCCAGGACCTTCTTGAGCCTGCTGAGCCCAGGCAACTGGCTGGGACAGGCAGGCAAGTAGCAAAAAGATTGCGATCACTCGGGTGCACTTGCTCATGGGAGGCCTCCTTAAAACTTCCAAGTCATGGGAATGGTCAGGCCAGCGTGGGCAACCGGGCTGGGCAATTGATCTCTCTTCGATTGTCCCAGCAGATCTTCAAGACCACTAGGTAGTGAATTGGTACGGGGCTCCACCAACGCATTCTGTAGTATGTAAAAACCGAACATGGAACCGAGAAGTGTACCGACAATTAATCCATCTACTGTAGTATCACGCAGTGTCACATCTGGATTAAGTGGGTCCATGAACCAGACAAGAACGCCTAGTCCAACACCGGCTACTGTACCAGCCAACGTATAGCCCAGTTCCTGTTGCATCAGCAGTGGACCTGTTTCCTGAGCCTGGATTTTTGGGGTTCCGAGGCTAAAGATCAATAGCAGCACCGCCGGCCAAAAACGTCGCATAAGCGTATCCATGTTCTCAATATTCTTCAAAAGGCTGGAGTTTTCCAGCAGAACCCGGTTGTGTCTGGTGCAGAGAGTGAATGGGTTTTGCATCCATTTCAAGGCAACATCTTCCAAACCCTGCTGTTCAGGAATCCGGCATGCGTTCACACCTTTCCATTTGGCTTTGCCTGCTGCTGCTTACGTTCAATCCTTGGTCAGCAATGGCCCAGCAAGACCCATTTGGTGAATTTCGATCTGCCGACGAAGAGGCATTTTTCGATGATCCTTATCAGGACATGGCCAACGATCCGCTATTACAGCAGGATTTTGAGCTGGAGCCAACCATGGAAGATCCTCTTGCGACCGAGCCCGTTCCAGAAGGCGATCCTTTTGAAGAGCCTGTCCAGCAAGATGAACAATACCTCGATGAAGGCACATTTTCTGACGACTCCGAAAGTGCTTTACGCTTTGACTTGCTGGCACAGCGGCAAATTGCTGACAGTGAGCGTCGCAACCTCGTTGGCAACGTTGCCTATGGCGCTGGAACAGGCCTGATGCTTGGGGGCTGGTTCACTTTTCTGCGTCCAGGAACCAGTCGTGAGCAGTTTCGTACGATCGGTACCAGCACCGTGGTCGGGGGCTTGATTGGAGCTCTGATTGGCTCTCGCTCTGTCTGGAACCCTGCGGCACCGCGGCCACAAGGAGCTCAAAATGAACTGCCTGTTGGGCCTGTTGCCTTGGTCGATCCTACCGGATTTCGCCTAGCCTACACGTGGACCTTCTAAGCAACACGTGCGCCAGAAACTAGCTCATTTGCGCTGTAGCAAACGTAGCACTTCACGGAAACGGGCATTGAGTGTATCGAGGATCGCACCAATGCCAATGCTACCAAAACAGAGGAGCATACAACCCACCGCTAGAATCGCTGTTGGAACCTTGTTCACGTAGCCATCCACTGCATAGTCAACAATCACTTCTCCACCCGCAATCAGACCGATCAGGCCAAAAAATAAAGCCAATACCCCAAAAAACAAGATCGGCTTGTAGGATCTGGCGATACTGGCGATCTGATACAATACCCGAAAACCATCTCGAAAAGTATTCAGCTTGGAGAACGAGCCTTCTGGGCGCTCTCGGTAGGGTACTGTTACTTCCTGAATTGTGTAACCATAATCCAGCACTCGAATCGTCATTTCTGTTTCCACTTCAAAACCGCTGGCCAATACCGGTAGATTCTGCACCAGTTCCCGACTGAAACCCCGATAACCAGACATGATGTCTTCGAGATTACTGTTAAAGATCCAGTTGACCAAACTGCGAACCAAATTATTGCCAAAGACATGGAGTGGACGGAAAGATTCTTCTTCGTACTCGTTCAAGCGAGTAGCCACGGTCATGTCGGCTTCTCCATCCAGTAGGGGCTGCAGCAAAGCCTGCACATGTAACGCAGAATATGTATCGTCTCCATCCACCATCACATAGTAATCTGCATCAACCTTACGGAACATTGAGGCGATTACGTAGCCCTTTCCACGCTTACGCTCTGGAATAACGACGGCCCCTTCCGCCTCAGCAAGCTCAGCTGTACGATCCGTACTATTGTTGTCGAAGACGTAGATGGTAGCTCCCGGCAATTCCTTGCGAAAATCCTGAACCACCTTGCTGATCGTCACTTCTTCGTTAAGACAAGGAATCAGGACTGCGATTCGGGCAACAGTCAGACTGGCGGACATTCTATCTCTCCATGGGGGATTTCAGGGACGGTACTTGCGCTTGAGGCGCTCCAATTCATCATGAACATCCGTTTCTGCTGTTTGACGACGAGGCTGCTGGCGATTCGTACGCTGATAACGCTTAAGACGTTCCAATTCGGCTTCGATATCTGCCCGTGGATCATCATAGGCCTGAGCTTTTTCTTCTTTGGGTCTGCGAGTTTCCTCACCCGACCGAGATTGCTTTGTGCCTGAAGTAGAATGAGTAGAGGAGTTCTCTTCATGCCAGGCTTCCATCACTTCGCGATAGACCCGACGAGCCCAATCTAGCAGGAGTTCCAAGGGATCGGTTCGCTGAACACCAAATTGTTTGAGCAATCCTTCCACATCTTTCAGTAAATCTTCCAGCGAGGTTTCAGCAAAATCCGTGAAATCCTCCCTTGGGCGCTCATAGGATCGCTTCCAAGTCTGCGAAGAACTTGTGTTTGTGGAGGCTTTTTGGTGTGTTTGTGAGCGTTTTGCCTGCTGAGTGGTTCTCCGCCACTGTAGGTCGTAGGCTTGACGTTTTGCTGAATGACTCAGGGTCTCGTAGGCTTGAGTCAGTTGCACGAAGCGGCGTTGTGCTTCCCGCTGGTCTGCCTCGGATTTGTGTTGCTGCAAATCTGGATGGTATTGCTTTGCGAGCCTTCGGAATGCCTTGCGAACCTCCTCGGTTGAAGCTGTCGGTGCCACCTGCAACAATTCGTAGTAATCAATCATTTGTGTCTTTCCTTGGGGAACGATGGAACGGATCCTGTACTTTGACCTGGAAACGAAGCGCGCAGCCGAGGAAGTTGGCGGCTGGAATAATATTGAAGACATGGGAATGTCTGTCGGAGTGATCTGGGACAGCTTCGATGAACAACACCATGTCTACTTAGATTATCAAGCACCACAACTATTGGAACACTGCCGCAAGGCTGATTTGATCGTGGGATTTAACCACGTGGAATTCGACTACCGCGTCTTGGCCGGTGAATGTGCAGGCCAGCAGGAACAGCGGACAAGACTACGGACAGAACTAGCCGGATTGCCCAATTTGGATATGCTGACTGAGCTGAAGAAAATACTCGGGCACCGCCTAAAATTAGAGTCACTCGCCCGACCCACACTGGGAGCCGGTAAATCAGCTGACGGATTGCAGGCACTCCAGTGGTATCGTGAAGACAAGTTAGATAAAATCATCGAATATTGTAAGGTCGATGTCGAGGTAACTCGTGATCTTCATCTCTACGCCTTGGAGCACAGTGAGTTGCTCTATGACTCACGGAGTGGAATCAAAACCGTATCTGTTACCTGGGGACAGCAGGCTCCCAAACGAGAGGTACAGCAGATGTCCTTGTTCTAAAAATTAGGGAAGCAGTTGATTTCAAGAATTCTGATGGTCAGTGCCTTGGCAATGCTGCTCTGGCCTCAATCGCTGCTCCCCCTCAAACAAGAACAACTCTTCGACTATTCCCCCACATATCACCTACCCGAACCAGATCCTTCTGGGAATTTTGGTTCACCCGTGCGTCCTTCTCGACCACTTTCCCTTGAACACTTTCAGCAACCTTCCGCCTACGCTCCTGAACGCTTGTTAAACTTGGCTCGTCAGTCGAGTTCCTTCACTCCGATATTACGACTAGATCAACCAACGACACCTGCTGTTGAACGCTTTGCGAACTACTTGCTTCTTCAGGAATCCCTAACACGCTGGCACTATCATTGGGGAACCCAAGCTCTGCCAGGGCAACGAAGCCAGACCCAGTTACACCACTATTTTTTGAGTAGTTACTGGTTTCAAGAAAATCTACAGAGATTCCTAGCTCAGTCAGAATATGGATTCCCAGAGCTGGCACTAGTTCGGACGCTGAGTGCAATCCAAGCCAGTGCTTTCTTTCTGGAGGTATCTTACCCAACCATCTTCTGTTTGTTCTTCAAAGAATCTCGATTGGACTACAAGGCCGTCAGCGCCAGTGGAGCAAGGGGTCTTGGTCAATTGACAGGCATCGCCATCAAGCAGATTGAATTACTGCGCGAATACACCGAGGAGCAAACTCGGCTGAACGCT